>JAOUOD010000001.1:0-300000 GCA_029880545.1 Gammaproteobacteria bacterium
TCATAGATTTTTATATAGGCCCAGGAAACCACGCCAAATTGAAAGACGTTAGTGATGTAATCCGCCAACAACATGGTAACTATCCATTCATCATCCAGTGGGTACAGGGCGGAGACGCGGGTGATTTCAGAGGTAACACCTGCAACGTAGGGAGGAACAAGTGTGTAGTAGATGGCATCATACGCGGTCCTGACATCTTCTTCGGTTATGAAGTCCTGGTAGGTTCCCAACACCAATACCCCTGCAATCAGGTTATCCCGCAGTATCGGTGATTTCACATCTAGGTATCGCTCTATCAATGCATTGGACAGGTTTTTCAGCCATAAAGGATCGTCTGGAAATGTTGTAATAACATCCACGGTTTGCAGGCTGATGCTGTGGGTTTCTCCGGTTAACATCGTTTCAACTTGCTGGATCAGGCCCGCGGTGGTGTCGTACCAGCTTTCCAGCTTGCGGAAGCCATCGTTCGCGGTGAATGAATAATGCAAGACATTATTATACGTGACGCCTTCGACCGTCATGCTCAGACCGGTTTCGATGATTTCCTTGCCGTGCACAATCATTCCGTCCAGGAACGCAATGGCCGGTGCTTTTATCCCGCTGATATAGGCGCGATGCTTCAGGTCCACTTCATGCTGGTAGATGGTGTCACTGGACTCAGTAGCTGTCTGGTGTGCCAACTGGTGTTCGCTTTTCGTGGTATCGATACTGTAATAACGAAAATCGTTGGCGCCACCGTTAGTACTGGTGGCGGCCAGCCATATCGGGTCATGACGAAACTTGATCTGGCGCGAATAACGAACAGCCGTACCCGGTATGGTATTGGTGCCATCAAAATAGTTATATCGATACGACCAGCGGCGGCCATCCTGGAAATTCAGGTAGTCGGTCCAGGTAATGGCGGTGCCCTTGATTTTGAGCAAGGCCCGGGCGACATGCCAGCGCGCATAGTTTGCGCTGACCAACGGCTGCGGATAGGGTCCCATGGCATTGGTCAGCGGCGTAAGCGTAGTAATGGCGCTGATGACGTCCATATCCTGTTCAAACTGCAGTGGTGTTTGGTCGAAATTAATCTGCATGCCGATAGCAGCATCGTTCATTGCGTCGGATATGAAAATTCCGTTATCGAGGTTGTTGCGGGTATAGATGGTGCCCTGGCTTAGTTGTCGATCCATGTCGATGGACTGGAGGAAACGGGCAACGTTGGTGATGCGGTTACTGACGGTCAGGTCATTGGCGGCCGGAAGCCCGTTCGGGTCCAGATCCCAGAGATAAACTCGCGCTGCACCAGGCGTCCGGCCCAGGGAGATATCGCCGATGAAAAACTCGACTTCCTCACCGTCGTAGTAGCTGAACACGCCCTGGTAGCCGGTCTTGCCGGTCAAGGTGGCGGTCCGGTATCCGACCCCCTCGATGAGATCATTTTCGCCATAGTGAAATGCGCCCTGCATGATTGGCGGGCCCACCAGCACCGCCGAGTACTGCAGCGATGCTTCGTCCTCATGTTCCAGGGCGCAAGCGGAAAGCAGCAGCAGGCTGGGAATCAAAACCAGTAACAACAGCAAGCGGGCGACGGTGATTTTCATGGGGTACCCTTATTATTGGCGTCGATGCAGCTGCCTGGATCGTGGTAGCGCGTACCCGGGCAACGCTTTGACAAACGCCACGTTATTATAATTGGGGTTAGGTGGTAAAGCCGCCGAAACCGTTAAAGACTGGCTCGCCTGCCTTCGATCCTGCAAGCCGATGGCGTTTGCAACGACGGCAAGCTGCCGGTAGACACAGTCACACCGGCTGATCCGGGCACCTTATCCTGATGTTCCGACTCTCCTTGCCGGGCTGAATATCGTGTTTTCTCAATTAGATAGCCGTGCTTTTGCAGATTTTCACTTGCCAATCCCGGGCCAGATTGCCACACTAGAAAAAAGCCGCCACGGATTGGCTGCAAAATGCGCATCGGATGCCGCAACTAGAATGAAATAATAATGCCCGCCGGTCTTTAAAGCGGGACTCACGCCACTGGTAATGGAGTCGAGGGTGAGATTGTCGAGCAGCGATTCGTCTGCCGGCAGCGATCAGGCGTTCTACGCCGAGCTGTTGCGGGCCTATTTCGACAGCACGAACGACGCGATTTTTGTCCTTTGCGACGAAATGAAGTTTGTCGCCTGCAACCGGGTTATGCAGGACTGGCTTGGCCGGAAAGAGGACGAACTTACCCGGCACAATCACCGCTTACCCATCACCGAGCTTTTACCCTCCATTGATTCCGGCGGCGCGTTTCGTACCGGTTTTGCCAAGGCTCGGGCCGGCGAAACCGCGCGCTTCGCCATTCATATTGAACCGGAACGGCGCCCGACACGCTGGGTCGAGATCAACATGCGACGTGTTGATGTTGAAGCCGGTGAATTGATTATCGCGGTTTGCCGCGACATCAGTGACCGCAAGGCCTACCTGGATGCCATTGAACAGCGGGCCACCCGCGACCCGGCTACCGGCCTGAACAATCGCCAGGTGTTCCAGCATCACATTGACAGCGTAATCAATAAACTGGAACCGTCTCAGTCGTTGGCCATCACACTTCTGGATATAGACCGGTTTCGTGACATCAATGAAAGCCTGGGATACCCCGTGGGCGACTCACTGCTGAAGCTGGTGGCCAGGCGCTTCCGTGATTTCCAGGGCAGCCACCCGGGAACCGATATCGCCGGCCTGGGCGGTGATCGCTTTGGCGTGATTTTCCGCGGCCACCAGCAATATGAATTTGCCTTGATGGCCCAGGCCCTGCAGGCCTACCTGTCGGAGAACATCGATAGCCCGGCCGGGGAACTCATTCTGGACTTTACCGTTGGCATGTCGATTTTCCCCAAGCACGGGAATGGTGCCGAAGAGTTGCTGCACAAGGCCGAGTCGGCGCTGCACTCGGCCAAAACGCACCATAATCGGCTGGTGATCTACCAGCCCCAGGGCATCACGGCCAGTGTCGATCACGTGAAACTGCGTGTGGAACTGGAAAAAGCCATTCGCAATCACCAGATCAAGCCTTACTACCAGCCCATCATCGGCACCCGCACTGACACGGTGCGCCTGGAGATTCTCGCCAGGTGGCACACCGAAAGCTTTGGCGAAATCGAACCGGATGAATTCATTCCGCTGGCTGAACATACCGGTCTGATTAACGACCTGACATTCTCCCTGGCACGCCAGGCCCTGACTGAATGCCTTCCCTTGTATGACGATGGCACAATCAGCAGCCTGTCGCTGAACGTATCGCCCTACAGCCTGAACAATACGCGTTTCCCCGGTCAACTGGCCAAGCTTCTCGATGAATTCCAGCTGGAACCGGAACACCTGATCCTGGAATTGACCGAGGGCTCGATCCTGCCCGACTCGCTGGCAGCAACGGCGGTGCTGCAATCACTGGGTATGCTGGGTTTTCGACTGGCGGTAGACGACTTCGGCACAGGTTATTCGTCACTGGTGCGACTCAAGCTTTTGCCTATTGCCGAAATCAAGATAGATCGCTCTTTCGTTGAAAAAGTACACGAGAACAAGGATGACGAAGAAATTGTTCGCGCCGCGGTTTTGCTGGCGCATGGCCTGGGTCTCGAGGTTGTTGCCGAGGGTGTTGAACGGGCGGCGGCTATCCCGCTGGTTCGGGACATGGGTTGTGACTATCTCCAGGGATACCTGTTTTCGCCGGCTCGCAGTATTGCCGACATACGCCAAACCATTGACCGGATTCGTGGCCAATATCTCAGCTTCGATGACAAAGCCGTACCCGAACCCGGCGAACCCTGATTTATCACCCTTCTACCCGATAGCTCGGCGAACACCGGGCTGAATGTTGAGCAGGATCAAGGACAGCGGCGTCCGGTTCTGATAAGTATGCGACATTGCGAAGGGGAATCCATTATGAGCACCATGACTGTAGTAATTGTGCTGGCCCTGTTAGCGACGGTCGCCTCCCTTGCATGGGGTATTGGCTCCATGGCCCACGGCGGCGATTACGATGCCCGGCACAGCACCCAGCTGATGACAAGCCGCATCGTGTTCCAGGGAATTGCTGTCCTGTTACTGATCGTGGCATTACTTGCCGGACTGTAACGCCAGCAATCGTTCACACGCCGGAGACAAGGCCCGCATGTGAACCGCGACCGTGCGCACTGCTTCGCAGGCCTACACACGCTTGCGGAGCTATCCCCCTTTTGCCCGCCCCCAGCGGGCAAACTTTTGTCCGCTCATCCAACACTGCCATTACACAGTATGGCAGGCTGCGCACAGGTCATTCTTGTTGGGGCCAGTAGTTAACCACCGACTGGATCGACATTGGTCGGGCTCGGGCTGGTCCATAAACTGGTTCATGGCGTCCGATTGTATTTGTCCGCCAGCCATGGCCAATTGCGTTTTTCGTTCCTGGTGACAGGATACGCAACTCACCTGGCCTTCCACCAGCCGCACGCGCGGGTTAAGCATGGCCGGGTGCACATAGCTGCCGGGTTTTCGGCTGGCATAGGTTTCGTAGTCCATACCCACAGGGTGATTAACCTGTTTGCCTATGCGGTTGAACTGCATTGGCGCTTCGGCACCCTTGATATCTATTTGCATGCCGTGGCTGCCGTTATGGCATTGCATGCATTGCGCGGTCGATGAATCCGTTCTGACAAGTTGCTCCGTTCCGGGCGCTGTCCGGACCTGGGGTGCCAACAGCCATGATTTAATCTTGGCTGCCAACCCACCGGCGTGAGCCGACTGGACAGAAAGCAGGAGTACAAACAGGGTGCTGCTCAAGAAACGGATTGCGATCATAGGGCCCTCTCAAAAAAAGAAACACTGGCTAACCTTGTTCGCCCAAAAGACCCACCGGTTAAGTAAACTACTGTTACGTCCTCACGGTTACATCATTCAAAAGATATTTTTTGCCAGGATCGCTACGAGTTACGCTTCTATTCATGTCCATTTCAATCAAATCAATGTACATTGATAGACAGACTTGTTTCATGAGTTGCGATGTGTTGTTACCATTGGCTGGCCTGCCATTTCCGGATTACTGATCACCATGAATGATTCCATTGCCAAACGCTGGTTGGCCGAAGCTGAACGCACCGCCAACAGCAAGGATCTAGAAGGTCATCTAAACCTGATATCACGCCATGTCAGCCTGCAAGGTGTGCCCGGCTTCGACAATATTGATTACGATGCCTGGGCGGCACAATGCCAACACGAGTTTGAAAACAATATCCTCAAGTCAGTTCGCTATGACGGCTTTAAGCTTGTTGCCGACAGTGGCAATCGCGTCATGTTCAAGACCTTTGAAACGGTTGAAGCCCATGACGGCACGGTGAATGCCCAGGGCGTGGAGATGCTTCTGGAGCTGGAGCCCGACGGCAGCTGGCGCCTGGTCCAGGAACGGGTGTTACCCGACGATGAAACCGAACATGATGGCCTGTTACCGACCAGGGACTAGTGTTGTTGCCTGGCCTGCTAGTTGAACAACAGGTAGTCGGTATTGGCCCGAATCTCTACATGAAAGTGATCATGATGCGCCCGGTTGTAATGAGGCGTGAGGATCCAGTGAAACAGGTCTTCCTTTGCCGTATCACAAATAAAGTTTCGCAGGTAACGTTGCTTACCGGACTCATTCTCCGGTGATGCACACACTTCGGCACGAGGCCGGTGATCCTTCCAGTCCCGCAACACTTCATATTGTTTGCCATCCCGGGTAACCATGCGCGCAATATCCAGCGCCAGCGCATAGTGATGGCCACTGGTATTACCACGACCACCAATACGGGCACCGGCGGCATGGGCACGCATATGGTAGACAGTGGCGATATTGTATTTTTTGAATACCGGCGACATACCGATCAAGGCCGCCACCAGTCGACAGTCCATCACGGAAAACTTTTTCGAGCTGCCGGTATGCTTGTAGCGCACACCATCTATGGGCGAAGTGATTCTTACCGGGTAACTGACATCCCCGACTTTGTCCAGGCGCGTGTACTTCACGTTGTGCTTGTCGAGCAGGTCAAAACATTCCTTTTCGTCAAGCTTGATCAGTCGCAAGCCGTTCATGCCCAGGAAATTGTCTGCAAGGTACATGGGATCACGAAAGCGTTCCGCCGGGTCCGCGCCCTTTTCACGCACGAGGAAATCGATGTACGCCTGTAACGCTGCGGCGCGCTCCGGTTCTGCGGCATCCAGATAATAGTAGGCCGCCATCAGCGTCGTACGATTGCGCACATCCTTGCTGTTATGGTCGGCGCCTGCCTGCACCAGGGCAATCGCGTTCGTGCCTTGCCCGGCATTCAGCGCTTCATGCACGATGTTGTTACCGAAGCTTGCCAGGGCACCAGGATTGGCGCCCTTGCTGACCAGGAATCGAATCATTTCTGCGCGATCAGCCTGTCGAACCACCCTGAGCAAGAGGTTGCTCATGCCGTTCTCGTCAACGGGCAAGCTGGCGCCGTCGTCCAGGGCTGCTTTCAGTTTGGCAACATCACCCGTATCGAGCGCGGTATCAAGCAACTGCTCGGCTGCAAAAATGCGGTCAAAGGAATCGGCTTCGGACAAGGGCAGGACATCCACCACCATACTCCAGCCGTAGCTGAAGTAAGCCTTTCCGCCGGTCTCCGTCTGCCTGAGTATGGTAATCCCGGTATCGCTGTCCCATTCCGGTTGCTGGAGTGCGCCGGATTCGATGCGCTTTCCCAACAGGCGCACGGCAACCGTTTCGCCGGCCTCGAGGTTGCGCTTTTCGATAATGGTTCGTACCCGCGCGAGGTGGTCGGCGGTACTCATTCGGGCCAATCCGGCCTCGGCCCGGCTAATGGTCCGCACACCCTGGTAGCCGGATCCATATCCCATGCCTGGCGATGTACCCGATCCGGAATCCGGGCTACCGGCGCAAGCGGACAACAAAAAGGCAATGGCTACAGTGACCGGGAACCAGCGCTGAACATGACGATACACGACACAACTCCAGGGCGGTTGATTCCGCCTATACCGACAGCATAGACGGCTTCTGTACCAAATCCACATTGAAGTTGTGATTCCTGGGGATGGAAGATTTTTTGCTCAAAATGCACTAGCATTGCGCCTCGTTTTTGCAGGTGGTATGTCGTGAACACAATTAATTTTCAGCCCGGTCAGCGATGGATCAGCAATACGGAGCTACAAATGGGCCTGGGTACAGTGTTACGCACAGATCACCGGGTGGTGGAAATCTCGTTCCCGGCCACAGGCGAAACCCGCATTTATGCCAAGCAGACGGCTCCGTTGACACGTGTACGTTTTTCCGTCGGCGATGCCATTCATGCCCAGGACGGGCGGACCATGAACGTCGCGCGTGTTGAGGAAGTCCACGGCCTCATCAATTACCACGGTAACGATGAACACGGCGAGGCCTTGATTATCGCTGAAGGCGAACTGAATGACCTGATGCAACTGAACGGTCCGGCCGATCGCCTGCTCACCGGCCAGATCGACAGCCGTAAATGGTTTTCACTTCGGCGACAAACCCGTGAACACATACATCGCCTGGCCAAGAGCAGCCTCTATGGCCTGGTAGGTACGCGTACCAGCCTGATTCCTCACCAGCTGTACATTGCCCACGAAGTCGCCAATCGTCATGCGCCACGTGTATTGCTCGCCGATGAGGTGGGTCTTGGCAAAACCATTGAGGCCGGCCTGGTCATCCACCACCTGTTGCTCAATGAACGTGCGCAACGCGTCCTGGTTGTAGTACCCGAAGCCCTGGTGCATCAATGGCTGGTGGAAATGCTGCGCAAGTTTAACCTGCTGTTCAGTGTATTTGACGAGGAGCGCTGTGAAGCAATCAGTGTTGACGCTGAAGATCCCGATACGGCGATCAACCCGTTTGAAACCGAACAACTGGTACTGTGCTCGCTGGATTTTCTTACTGCCAACGAAGATCTCTATGACCAGGCGCTGTCCGCACGATGGGATTGCCTTGTTGTTGATGAAGCCCATCACCTGGCCTGGTCACCGGAACACAGCAGTATTGAATACGACTGTATCGAACAACTGGCGCTCAGTATTCCCGGCGTATTGCTGTTAACGGCGACGCCGGAACAGCTGGGGAAAACCGGCCATTACGCGCGATTGCGGCTGCTTGATCCCGACCGGTTTCCGGATTTTGCTTCCTTTGCCGAAGAACAACATCACTACGCGCCCATTGCCGACACGGTCGATAACCTGGCGGCCAATACGCCGCTTACCGACGCCAGTCTCGCGGTACTAAACAGCACGTTGGCCGAAGGCGATAACCGCGACTACCTGGCCTGCGTGCTGGATAACGATGCCGATGAACAAGCCAGGGACCATGCGCGGGCACGGCTGATTAATCATTTGCTTGACCGCCACGGTACCGGTCGCGTGTTGTTTCGCAATACACGTCACGCCATTACCGGTTTCCCGGATCGACGCTTGCATGCCTATCCGCTGCCCCTGCCGGCAGCTTATGCCGACATGAACCGTGCCATGGATGTTGGCACCGAAGAACTGGCGCAGTTGCCGAACATCTTGTTATGTCCTGAACGCCTGTTTCATTCGGCAGAGCGCGGCCAGCGTTTCTGGCAGGATGTTGATCCACGCCTGCCCTGGTTGCTGGACAAGCTGCAGGCGCTGCACCCGGACAAGGTTCTGCTTATTACTGCTCATGCCCAAACGGCACTGGATATTGCCGCCTGGCTGCAACAACAATCCGGCATCCATGCAGCCGTTTTTCATGAACACCTGAGCATCATCGAACGCGATCGCGCGGCGGCATTTTTTGCCGACAATGAAAAGGGCGCGCAAGTGCTGATTTGTTCCGAGATTGGCAGCGAGGGCCGCAACTTCCAGTTCTCACATCACCTGGTATTGTTTGACCTGCCGCTCAACCCGGATCTGCTCGAACAACGGATTGGCCGACTTGATCGTATCGGCCAACAATACACCATAGATATCCACGTACCGTATATCGAGGACAGCGCCCAGGCGGTGATGCTGCACTGGTACCAAGAAGGACTCCAGGCTTTTGAACATCCATGTACTGTCGGCACCAGCGTTTTCAGCGACACCGCTGACGAGTTAACCACATGCCTTGTCCAGCATGACGAAACCCGCCTGGCCACGCTGGTTGATCGCACACGCGCGCTGTACAACCACTACAATTCCGAGCTGCAACACGGGCGTGATCGCCTGCTGGAAATGAGTTCGTGCCGTAAAGTCGAGGCCGAGCGACTGATTGACGAGGCTTTGGACCTCGGGGACGAGAAGCTGTTGTCCGCATGGCTCGACAAGGTATTCGACAGCCTCGGTATAAATTCGGATATTCACAGTCACACCAGTCTTGTCATTACCCCGGGCGAACACATACGCGCCAGCCTTCCCGGGCTTGATGAAGACGGGTTAACGGTCACCACCAATCGTCAAACTGCGCTCAGCAACGAGGATATTGAATACCTGAGCTGGGAACACCCATTGGTTCGGGCTGCCATGGACACGGTAGTCAGCACCGAAATGGGCAATACCTCGATGGTGACGATCAAGCACAGCGGCCTGGAACAGGGCACGTTGCTGGTAGAGTGCCTGTACAGTCTTGAAACTGCCTACAGCCAGGTTGCTGATAGCCGTCGCTATCTTCCGGAATCCGGGATCCGTATTGTCATTGATCACCAGGGCAATGATCGTTCCGCGTTGCTTGCCGATGAGATCATAGAAAGCACCCAGTCACGCATTGGTGGTGAAATCATTACCAAGGTGATCCAGATGCACGGTGCGACGCTGCGCGACATGCTTGGTCGATGCAAGGCGCTCGCCAACCAGCAACTGCCTTCGCTGGTCCGGGACGCCAGGCAGCGCGCCGAAACCGAGTTCCGTCACGAGATTGACCGACTGGTCGCACTGCAAACCGTCAACCCGAATATTCGCGATGATGAAATTGAATACCTTCGCGTTGTTGAATCCGACATGCTTCAGCGTCTTGATGAAAGCCTGGCACAACTCGATGCCGTACGGGTAATGATAGTCATCTGATCCGGGGCGTCGGCTTGCAACCGTGGCGCCGGGGGCGTACAACGGTGCTGACTAAATCGATACATGTATTAACACGGAGGTCAGCAATGAGCAGTCACGTATACAAGATTATTGAAATTGTTGGATCATCGGAGAAAAGCAGTGACGATGCCATACAGAACGCGGTCGCCAAGGCTTCCGAATCACTGCGTAACCTGGACTGGTTTGAAGTAATTGAAAGCCGCGGTCATATAGTTGACGGCAAGGTGGGTCACTACCAGGTCAAACTGAAAATTGGTTTCCGCCTGGACTGAGTAACAACATCCGGCCGGTGAAACAGGATCCTGCTTCACCGGTCCTGGACGCGATGCCTTTCATTGCGGCCCAGGCAGCCGTTGCGATAAAAGCTCCCGAACCGCCAAAGTCATGCGGCACCCGGTCCAGTAAACGGTCCCCGATCGGTTTCAGTATTCTCGTCGACAACGCCGAAACTGGAAACACTGTTGGACAGTAACGGTATTCGACTGGTCGACCAGCCACAAAATCCCTTCAGGTCCCGCCAGATCCGGTAGCCCGCAGCCATGCCACGGTCGTCGAACAACTATCATCGTCAGGTTAAGCGTATTGAAACTGGCTACGATTACGGTTTCTAAAAAGATTGGCGGGAAACCGTTGAGCTTTCCGGATCAACCACCCGAATAACAACGGGGCCATGGGCAGGCAAAAATCCACTGGTGTCACCCCCAATTGCAAACTTTTTGTAAAATCATCGTAAAAAACTGTGTGATTTACGGGTGATTGTATATCGGGAGCGGGCGCCTCCCCTATAATAGTTTCTACGTAACCTATACATTTATAGTCAGGACGACCTGCCTTTATAACCATATGAACCCGGTTGACAGAAATTTTCGGGAGCAGGTCCACCTGCTGTTTCAAGCCATGCCTATCTCGGTGGTCGGCACGTTTTTGGGCATCGGGTTCATGGTTCCGGTCATGTGGCCGGTAGCCAACACGTCGTTACTGTTCGCATGGGTTGCGGTGTTCGCCCTGATCACGATTGCTCGCGCTGTTCATGCGCTGCATTTTCTTAAAACGGAACATTCTATTGTCGATTTCCGGCCATGGGCCTGGCAATTTGCGCTCGGTACTTGTGCCGCCGGCTTGCTGTGGGCCATGACCAGCGTTTTACTGGTTCCCAAGGATGATGTAATAAGGCAAATCATTCTTTCGTTCATGCTGGCCACAACCTGCGCCGTGGCCATTACCAATATTTCCAGTATGTTGTGGGTTGTGCTGCTGTTTATCAGTGTAGTCATGATTCCGCTGGTTATGGTGTTTCTGGCGGCAAAACACGAATACGCCAACCTGATGGTAATGCTGACTACATTGGCAACGGTGCTGTTCATGCTTGGCGCAACGCGCGCAAACCGTTCCATTATCGAAAACATACGCTATCGCCTGGAAGCGGAACTGAGCGCACGCGTACTGGAGCGATCGCAACAGCGACTGAAGATGCATATTCAGCGCACACCACTCGCGGTTATTGAATGGGATCCCGATCTCAATGTCACCGCCTGGAACAAGGCGGCCCAGGACATGTTCGGTTATACCGAATCCGAAGTGCTCGGACGCAATGGCATTGACCTGCTGGTACCGAAGCATGCCGCAGGCCAGGTTGTCGACGTCAAGGATGACCTGTCCCATAACCAGGGCGGCTTGTACAGCGTAAATGAAAATATCACCAAGGACGGTCGCATCATTCTTGTCGAGTGGTTCAATACCACGCTAATCGATGAAAATAGCAAGGTTATAGGCATGGCTTCGCTGGCGCACGACGTAACCGATCGTGTACGGGTTGAGAAATTCAAAAATGAATTTATATCGACTGTCAGTCACGAATTAAGGACTCCACTAACTTCCATGCGAGGCTCGCTTGGCTTGGCGCTGGGCGGGGTGGTTGGCGAACTCAATGGCGAACTGAAAAACCTGGTCGGTATTGCACACAGAAATGCTGAACGGCTGCAGCGGCTTGTTGATGACCTGCTGGATGTTCAAGGCATAGAAGATGGAAAACTTGAATACGTATTTGAAGACACGGATCTTACCGGCCTGATATTCAGGTGCCTTGATGCCAACAGTGGCTATGCGCACCAGCGCCACATAAACCTACGCACCAATTGCGATCGAGGCAAACAAATCATCGTACACGCTGACAAGAGCCGGATGTTACAGGTGCTGGATAATCTCGTTTCCAATGCCATCAAGTTTTCGCCACTTAGTGGTACGGTTATCGTAGGTCTGGAAGAATTTTCCGCCATGGTTCAGATTTACGTCCGCGACCAGGGACCAGGCATCTCCGACGAATTGCGACCACGCATCTTTGATCGCTTTACCCAGGGGGATGGTACCAGCACCCGCGAATTTGCCGGCACCGGCCTTGGGCTCAGTATCGCCAAGGCGATTGTCGAAGAACACGGTGGTGACATAGGCGTCGACAATATTGAAACGGGCGGCAGCCGGTTCTTCGTCAACCTGCCACTCAATCGCGGCCCGGAAAAACCGGGTTCCGGCACGGATGAGCATTCCACCGAAGTCGATTGAACACGCAATTTTGTTTTACGCAGCCCAAATGGAAAAGCCGGGGCTGACCCCGGCTTTTAGCTCATCACATCAGTCGTGATTCGTATATTTTATGATTTACCTATTAGCTGCATCCCTTTGGACGCGGCAGGCCTGCAATCTTGTTGGCACACTTGATCAGGCCGGTTGGAAACAGTGAATAGATGTACTTCTGGCTGCTACGATCATCGCCATATTTTTTCTTCATCAACTTGGAGAACAAACGCGGTTCGGCAACAGTGCCGTACTCGGCGAAGTATTCCCGGGCGGTGACGATGATGTCCCAATGCTCCTGGGTCAGCTCCGGAATATTTTCCACCTCAGCGGCAATCTTGTTTGCCACTTCTTCGGTCCACTCATCAAGGTTGTTCAGCCAGCCGGCTTCACTGAGCTCGACGGTGCGGCCATCCGCTTGCACTTGCATGATGTTCTCCTCAATCGAAATATTGCAAAAATACCTGAGCAATTCTATCAGGTATTTTTGGCCTGTCAATATAAGTTTTTACTTATATTATTGCCGGGAAGGTACGAAAAAGCCCGATTCAGCTACGACGGCCGATTTTCTAGATTAACCAGCTGTGCCAAAGCGGCAGGGTCACCAGGCTGAGAGCGGTGGTGACCGTTACGGCGGCGGCATACAGGGCAGTATCGAGGTTAAAACGGTCACAAATCACGAGCCCAATCACCATGCTGGGCATGGCTGTTTCCATAACCACGGCGGCACGCAACTCTCCGGTCAGGCCAAGCACTGTTGAAATTCCCAGCACCACGGTCGGCAGGATAAACAGGCTCAACAGGACCACCGGCACCAGCGCCGGCAGCAATTTCCAGCGCGACCGCCCCCATTCCAGGCTTAGACCCAACGAGATGAGCATAAGCGGTACCACGCCACGCTCGAGCAGACTCAACCAGCCCTTGATGATCGGCGGGAAAGGCACATCAAACAGGTTTAGCATCACCGCCAGTACCGCCGCCCAGATGGCCGGGATGGTGAGCAGCTGCCGGTAGATTTCCCCTGGCGCAAGACAGGCTTGACCAAACCGGGCAGCGAAAATCACGCCGACGGTGAATAATAACGGTGTACATGCAAAGACATCGGTCTGGATTGCCACCGCGCGCGCCCACGGCCCGAATGTCGCCTCCAGTACCGGCAGGCCCAGGTAAGTAATATTGGGGAACGCCGAGGCCAGGATCACGGCGCCGGTTACCGGTGCATTATTGCTGCAGACCCGGCAGGCGAACGTGCCAAGCAACAAGCCGGCGAAGATACCGCCGGCAGCAGACAGGGCGATCCAGACGGTGGTTGATCCAAGCTCCACGGTCCACAACACCGATAACACCATGGCCGGTAGCAACAGATAGTAGACCAGCGACGTCAGTACCTTGCGGGTATTGACCGGGTCCAGGCCGGCGGGTTTCATTTGCCGCCAGGCTACGCCACACAGAATCAGGCCGGTCATTTGCCAAAGAACATCAAGCATGGCGCCTGGCCTCAGCTTCGATAAACACACGCTTTACTATACTGAATTCTTTCTTGATTGAAGCGTCGAGCCAGGCATTGGCGGTTTCCATGTCCCCTGCTTCCAGCTCGTCACGGAAATCCAGGCTGACATTAACCAGGATAAACTCCGGTCCCATGTGCATGGTCAATACCTCGTTCACATGGTCAACTTCCGGCATAGCTGCAGCCAATTCCTGAATTCTGCCTACTACCTCGGGTGCTGCGCTTTCGCCGATCAGCAAACTTTTGGTTTCCCAGGCCAGCCAGATCGCCGTGCCCGCCAACACCAACCCGATTATCACCGAGGCCGTGCCATCAAAAACAGGGTTTCCCGTATAGTGCGACAGGCTTATGCCAACCAGCGCCACGAGCAACCCCAGCATCGCCGCCGAATCCTCGAACAACACCACGAACATGGTCGGATCCTTGCCCCGTTGCACCGCCTCGATATAACCCAGTCCACCCTTGGCACGCCTGAATTCTGTCAAAGCGAAATACCAGGCGAAGCCCTCGAACACCATCGCCAGCACCAGGACAATATAACTGATGGTCGGGTCACCCAGCGGGCCAGGGTTCAGGATATGGTGCACACCCTCGTAGATAGACACTCCGGCACCCAGGGCGAAGATCAGAATCGCGACAACAAAACTCCAGAAATAGATCTCCTTGCCATGACCAAAGGGAAACCGCGGCCCGGCCGGTTTGCGTGACTGCTTCAGCCCATGCAATAACAACACCTGGTTGCCTGTATCCACCAGGGAGTGGATGCCCTCGGACAACATGGCCGAACTGCCACTCACTCCGGCGGCGATAAACTTGGTAACGGCAATGGCGGCATTGCCCAGCAATGCCGCGATAATCACTTTCCTTGACGAGGCTGACATGGGTCTCCCGCGAACTTTCGCCGTTTGTGATCGTGTTTATTGATGCCGATCAAGGCGAAAAATCGTAATTCATACTACTTTTTCAGCGATAATGCTCGTTATTGAGAGCAGTGTCTACCGAGATCATCAAACACAAAAACCCGCTTCTCGGCAGCGTATCCACTGATCGCAGGATCAATATGAAAGAGGACGCAGCCATGACCAGCCACAGTTTTTTTGACAGTCGTCACCCGATTTATCACGGTTCAGGCGAAAGACCCGTAAGACACAAACGCATCTTAAGGGAACATAACCAGGATCCCTATTTCGCCGAGCAAAAGTTGAAACAACCCGCAGTCTGTCATGATTGCGGTGCGATCTATGAAAAAGGTCACTGGCGCCTGGGCCGGAAAACGTCTTTCCCGGAAAATGCTGCCAGCGTAACCTGTCCGGCCTGTCAACGGATCCATGACCATGTCCCGGCGGCTTATCTGCGCATCAGTGGCCGATTTGTACGTGAACATGAACGGGAGGTGGCGGCAATCATTCGTCATCGCAGCCAGCACGAGCTGCGTGAACATCCCCTGAAACGCATCATGGGTATGGAAATTCGTGCGGATGACCGCGTCTACAGCTTCACTGATGGCCGGTTGGCGCGCGACATCGGTGAAACATTACACAACGCTTTTGGCGGGCAACTGGACCTTAGTTACTCTGACCGTAGCGCCATTACCCGCGTGCGCTGGCGTCGCGATAACTGATAACCACGATTACATGCCTGCGGTAAACACCAGGAATTATCTCCCGGGACTGGGCTACGCACCCTCGGAACCCGTATTGATCAAGGAAAGTAGTGATGAATGCTGCACCGGGATACAGACTGGTGCGGCATTCATTGCTGGCTTACACCGCGCTGCCAAACCCCGGGTCAGCAGCACCTGCCGGTGCATCGAGTCCGGCCAGGCGACAGCCTTGCGCGATCGGCCCCTTGGGTAACAATGTATATAGATAGCGAATCCCGCCTTCAGCGTGAAAATGCTCATCCAAAGCATCGTGCAATTCACGTACGTTGATGCGCCCTCCCTGATGGGCAACGTAATACGCCTGCAAGGCACAAATCACGTCAAAATATTCACTGTTCAGCTTCAGGCCATCAGCTGCTGCCACGGCCTCGGCGATGCCTCGATGCCACTCGCGGGGTGCATCGGGAAAATCCGGGTCAAAACTTCGACGGTCCGCGCCCGGGTGGAGGATTTCTTCCATTGTTTGTGGAACTTCTGAATTGAACTCCTGCATTGGTCTCTCCTGGATTCAAAAAGATGATTGAGACATACAAAAACGAATACCCATGCGTTCATTATCTGGATATCGGTATAAGTACAGTATCGGTGCAGATGTAATTGATCTCAACGACACCAATACTGTGGATAAAATCGTCTTAAATAAGTAATTAAATTGACTTGCGGTAAAACCAGGACTGGAAAACGCTTTGCAAGACGATCTGCCTTGCGGGGGTTAATTAAAGCGATTGTTATTGGCGGCGTAGCGCCGCACATGATCAAAAAATGCTTCCCTGGTATCGGCATTCACCAGGTCGTCTTCACCGGCAACCGGGATTCCCGGCAAACAGTCCATGATGCCGGCGGCGTGAATACCTCGACCATTAGTGGCAACCTGGATTCCGTTTTCAAACACCGCGGCGTTGTCAACGCCACAGCTCGGTGAACGTTGTTTGAACACGTAACCACACAGATTCGGGTACTGGCTGGCAATGGCACGTGCATAGTCCTGAAGTGCCAAGGTGACATCAAGCCCGGGATTTGCGACACCGGTTGCGCGAACCGGGCCGCGAGAATTGACAAGCTGAATTGGCGGACGTGGTACGCCCATACCAATGGCGACTTCAGGGCACAATGGCAATAATTGGAAGTGCTCAGTCAGCAGTCGGATGATTTCGTCATTACGCTTGTGTTCACCGTCATAACGAACAGGTTCACCCATAAGGCAACTGCTAATTCCGATTTGAATTTCGGGATACGCCAACTGGATTTCTGCAGCCCCCGTGTCAGGCAACTCGTGTGGGTTTAACCCGATCGGGAATAGTGAAGCCACGCCCGATCAAGGTAACGCTCATGGCAATACCTAACGACGATAATCCTGCTGGTATTGTCCCTGGCCTTTGTATCGATAGTAGCTTGGTGGAATTTTTTTGCCAACTTTCTCGACCGCTCCGGCTATTGCAGCCCGGATTGCATCTTCCATGGGGGAATTGGCATACATGCCCAGTTCTCCCCCCAGGCTTACGCCTCGAACATAGTGGGAAGCGGCAACACTACCGCCCCAGTTAGATGATTTAACCCGGATCGGAATTGAAACCAGGATACGACGCAGTCGGATATCCACCAGCTTCACATCCATATTCAACTGGGCGACCTTTCTGGAAATACCTACATCGCCTAACAAACCGGTCGTGATTCTTCCTACCGATCCTCCGCCAGCGCCGGCATCAGGCTCGAACGCCGTAATGGAACCTATCACCATAATATCGGCGCCTTCCATAAGGCCGGCTTGTGGTCCTGAACCCTTTTCCACGTATCCGGAGTTGGCCATATTTATCTCCTGGGCCAGCTCCTTTACTTCATCCTGGTTGGCGAGAACAATCAGATTTTCTACATTGCTCAATGATGTCGACAACATATCGCCTATACCGTTTGCGGCACGGTTGCTGCAATTGCTGGCCTTGCACTTGAATCGCCCTACCACGATTCTCGCCTTGTTACCCTGGTATACTGCATTACCTTCCAGGTCTCCGGCAATCTCGCTGCTGCTTGATACCGTCGTACATGCACTCGCCAAAATCCCGACCAAGGCGATCAAGACCAGATTATTCAGCAGATTTCTTGTTTTCATTTGCAAAGTCTCCATGACATCATAAAAAAATTACGGTCAAGTTTCAGGCCCGGGCCCGACAACAACCATTGATCAGGCAGGCATTGCCGTATTCATGGGCCTGGTCCACAACCGGCTCCACAAGGCTGTGCAGAACTGCGTTGTGAACAGGATTGTTGTCTGGCTTGCGATCATTTCCATGTTCTGTGCGTTCCGGTAACGATAATTATCGTTTGGTTTTTTCCCTGTTTTGCCTCATTCCCTGAGCTGCTGTTACAGACGCGGGCCGACTCGTTTTTATCACTGGAAAATGTACGCCCGGGAGATTTGGCGAAACAGAATCATCAGGATCACGCGAGAATCTTGGGGCCGCCGGGGACAACTTCAGAACCGCGAATAATCACTACGATCTGAAGTTGCCTTCATTCCGGCAACACTCCTTCAAACTTCCTAATAAAGCGTCAGCACAGTGTGCGTATTGACGGCATATTCAACGCCATCTGTGAACACATTGCCAAATACACCGCGATACTGGAAACCATTCCTGGTGTAGTCCGCCCAGGAACCGCCCGCCGGCAAAGCATAGGAGTTCAGGATAGGCAAACTGAGCTGGATCGCCGAGATTCCCCACGCATTGTCCCAACCGGTTACACCCGAAAGATCGGGCAAGGTATACGTGTAGGTTCCGCCCAGCCATGCGGTGGTAAAACTTGCGTGCCACATCGGCATGCTGCCCAGTCCACCATAAATCACACTATGGCCGGCTGGCTGGCTGTAATAGCTGTCTGCATAGGCAGACCAATCGGTTGTATACATCTTGTAAGGGGTCGTTGCTGCAATCGATACAGAGTGGGTGGGTGCAACTCCCGTGGGCACGGTTACTGTCTGGCTGACCGGATCCTTGAACCCTATATAGCCCATGTTGGCTGTGATTTCACCCGCAGCCATTACCAGATCAGTTACGCCAATCCAGTGGCCATCGGTATTCAGCTGCTGGGCTAATGGTACGCCGGCGAACGCGGTTCCGTTTCCGGTATTGGCCTGGATTCTTGATCTTGTCATGGTTTCAAATGTGGCGGAGATGCCTGTATAACCGCCGACCACGGTTATGCTGGCCACAGCTGCGGCAGGAAATGCACCAGGCCCGGCAAAATCTATGCTCTTGTCGGTGCAACTGGCGATATCACGCTCTATATAATACCGGGACGGAACTTCGGGGGCTGCCTCGGCAACGCCACCGAGGGGTGCGCCCTCAATCCCCAGAATATCGCCTCCATAACAGCTGATTGAACCGGATATATCCGTGACTCCGACAATGGCGGCCAGATCACCTGCGGCACCAATATCGCCCCAGGCGACCAGGGCCGAGTTCCCTGTTTGCCGATTAACCGGAGTGACAACAATCGTGGATGGAACAACAGGATCATCACAGTAGGCCGGTATCGGCAACCCGATGGACGAATAATCGGCAATGGTCATGTGGTGTATGGTGATCAGGGTATCGCCAGTTTCACGCGTCTGGCATTTATATGCGATACCGAATTTCCCTTCAGCGTCTGATACGTCAAAGCTGGAACCGGTCAACGGCTGCCAGGTGTTACCGATGCCATCCTGCCAGGCCAGCCAGGTGCTGTTGGTAACAACATCCACCGTGGTGCCACCGCCAGGAGGAGGTGGAGGAGGTGGAGGATTGATCGGCAAGACATCATTCGAACTGTCGGATGAAGGACCGCAAGCAGACACGGCAAACAATGTAGCAATCAGGAACAGCATTTTCATAGCCAGGCCTCCGTTTGTATTGGGTTCAGGTTCAGCTGGTTGAAGATGTTCAACCCTGCCCGGGCTACCACCATCAAACCTTGCTTGATTCTTTGTTATATATTTTTGGCTTCGACCCGGGCGCTGATATTCCGCCAGCCCGGTTCGCGTGGCCCGACATGAATAGTAATATTACGGATTTACAGATGATTTACAGGTGGGCAAAAACAATAATCGGGCCACGAGGCGAATCAGGAGGATATGCCAAGCCGCTTGAGTTCAGATTCTGTTTCTGCGGACGGCCTGGTGGAAAATTGCCGTTGCAAGACCTCGCAACACTGCTGGTAACTCGCCAACGCCTGGTCTGTATTGCCCAGTGAGCGATGGTTTCTCATCAGACCCCGGTAAAACGCTTCTACCATGCCATCGACGGATAACGCCTGCTGGTACAAATTTATTGACTGTTGATACTGGCACCGTTTTTCATACCAGCCAGCCAGCGCGTTCACACAGTTCAGGAACTTCTGGTGCAAGTGCTCCCGGTAAGTATAGAGATCCAGGCTTCCATTGTAGTCATTCAGGCTTCTCCCGGTATAAAGTGACAGAATCTGTTCAGCAAGAACCTTGATCTGTTCCGGGGTGATCTCACTTTTTGCGCCGCTGGAGAACCCGGATACCGATTTCGCAATATTTTCCACTACCCAGGCGTCGACCCAGCATCGCTCACGATTAAGCGTGAAGTATCCTTCCTTGTGGATAATTGCTGAATCCTCGCCCAGCATCAGCTTCAACCGGTGCATGGTTGTGTGTAACTTCTGGTACACCTTTTTGTCATACTCGGATTCCGGCCAAAGCAGTTGACCAAGGGTTTCTGTTGATACCTGGTTGCCTCCGGAAGCAATTAATGCCAACAGCAGGTCAATCGGCTTCTTTTGGGTTTTTCCGGAAAGATCAAGCGGCACCCCGTATAACTCAATTGCCAGGTTGCCCAACGTCGTTAATCGCACGGGCCACGGCCAGGTACGGTTTCTCGGGTCAAGGGCGGCCGGCGGCAACAATTTCCGTATCCTGATCGAATTAAGCACGTATTCTGTCTCGACGTTATTGGCAAGCGCCAAATCGTACAAACGTGCCAACCCGATCCGACCAAGCCAGGGGTGTATGTGTGCACCGCAACGCCGCCCGTGATACATGGCGACTTTCACAGAATCAATAGCCGCTTCAGTATTACTCTTGTCAAGCAGGATAAGTGTCCGGATACATTCAGACAAATACCGCAACGACGCGCTCCCGGCACCTTCTGCAATTAACCGGACTTCTTCCAACAGCGCGGGGTAATCAGAACCGCCACACAGGTAATCCGAATAGGCTACGGATATTCGCGTCAGTGCTTTTGGCAGCACGGTCTGACTCTCATCAGCAGCTTTCATTCCCAACACTGCGTGCTCAAATGCTTCGATCCCTTTCTTCTGTTGCGCATACTGAATTGCCATCGCATCATGAAAATAACTTACATTTACAAGAGGCTGGCTGCTGATGGTACTTCCAATATATTGCAGAATGTCGAGACCCCGCTGGATCTTGCCATCATCCAGGTAGATGATGCTCTCTGATAGCAATAGAATAAAATCAAACTGGTGGATGCCGCTGGATTTTCCTATTGCCTTGCCCTTGTCTATAGCGGACAGGGCAATATCATATTGTGCCTGCAAACGATAATGGCCGGTCTCTATTACTGTCCATATCATGCTTGTAAACGGCTCCTCCTTGTCCTTCACCTGCCTGGCAAGCAAATTCATCAGAACTCCTGCCTTGGTCGCATCACCCCGAAACCATCCATAATCAAGCATTAGCAGGTAAGCGCCATACATTCTCTCCTGGGAGTCCGCCGTCTGGAAAACCATCTTCTTGAGGCAATCTGACCAGGCGTCTATATCCGGGTTGTCCAGCCTGTAAAACAGCATTCCGGAGTAGATGCTGGTTACAACCTTGAACCGCGTGTGGTAGTCCACTTCATTCAGAAATGCCCTGGCAAGGTTTTCCAGTTTTTCTATCCATGCATAATCAAAACCGGGTGCACCCCACTCGAATACAAAGCTGTCAACAATTCCTGATAGCGCCAGCAGTTCTCCTGTTATATCCTGGTTATCGTGAAAGGCTTCGCTGGCCAAAACCAGGAGCGTTCGCGCATCAGCAAAATCGCGGCGCAAAAGGCACTGGCCGCGCCAGTACAATATCCACGGATTGTCTAAAACCTGATCCGGGGGAAGCAATTCAATCCACAACTCTATCGTTGTCCACATGCCGGTTTTTGCATAAAGCGGAGCGTATTTTACAATGAAATTGGACAGTTGCTGGATATTGCCGAACCGCACAAGTATGTCCGGTACTTCTTCATGCCTTGCCGCTTCTTCGAGCATGTAGACCGCATCAGAGATGGTGACGGCTATCTCCTCAGAAGAAAATGATTCTGAAAAACGCTTTGTCAAATAAGTCCTGAACATCGTGTGGAGCTGAAAACAATCGCTTCTTTTCCCTACCGTCGCAATGAACAGGTTTGAACGCACGAGTCCCTGGATCAGCTCTCCAATTTCTTCAAAGCGGCTAATTCTCCTTGCTTCGTCGATGGTAAAATCAGGAAGAATTGAAATCATGGACAACAATTTTTCTTCTCCAGGTTCATACATGCGCGCCATGATCCTGTGAAGATATTCATTGACCATGTCCGCATCTTCAATGCCCAGCGAGCCGGTATCAACACTCCTGTGTTTCTGTTGTTCCAATAGCAGGCAGGCGCCTGCAACCCAGCCTTCTGTCTGTTGCCTTATCCTGTCTACCAGGCAGTCATCAGCCGCGAGTCCCTTGTATGCAATCATGCCCTCGATTTCCGAGTCATCCAGCCTCAAATCATTCCAGCCCATCAAATCGTATTCGATTCCGGCCAATGCGCGCTTCATGACAGTTGACGGCTGATGCCTGGATACAAAACAAATGTGCTTGATGTGGTCATTCATCAATAGAGAGGACAAGATCAATTGCGTAGGCGAACCTGGTTCGAGCTCGTGACAATCATCCAGGATTACGCTTACTGGCGTCGAAATGCCGCGAAACAGGCTTTCAAAATAATTATCGGCATAGGCCAGGAAGTCCACGCTTTGCCCCCTCGGCAAGTCAGGGGCAGCGTTTACGGAGTTGGTATACCGTTGATGAATCGTCCGTCCGAACTCTTTCAGAAAAACAGCCGGGTCGTTATCCCTGCAGCTGATTTGGTACCACGCAAACTGGCTCGGTTTCCCGGATATCCAGCTGGCAAGCAACGACGTCTTGCCCGACCCGGGCGGCCCTGATATCCATGACAGTAGTCTCGTTGATGCCTTGTCCAGCCAATCCAGTAATCTTTGGCGCCTGAAATATGAAATATTCTTTTTCGGACCGGATTGCTGAGGGAAGTTTCTTTCTGACATCAAATCACTTCACATTCAAATTCTGATATTGCACCACAACTCCGCCATCCCCGGCTTGTTTTGGTCACAACTCGGAACAATATTATTATTTCGGAGGATCACGATTCAGAGCTAATCGAGGCCAGTCACACCAGTGAACTGGCCATGGTTTTAGCCGGATCTGGATACCGTTGATACCTCAATGGCGCTGGTCTTCATTCGATTCTTTTCAGGACCGGGACCATCCTTGATACAAGCTGACAGGTTACGTTTGAAATTGGTGTCCGTACCCGCCGGCTGGGTCCAGGCCACAATTAGCCTGAATTCGATAAAACATGACTGCGTGATTGGGCCCGTTTATCACCAGTATAACGCCTGGTATTTACATATTATTTACAGAAAATCGACACAGGCCGCTGTCGGGCCCGATAACCCGGTCACATTGCAATGACCACGCGACCGGGCGAAAAAGCCGACTCTCAGACCGGGCACACTTTCTCGCCCAGCTTGGCGGTGAGCTCCATGTTTTCCGAATAATCAACCGGGCAATCAATCAGGCTAACCGTGTTGTCCGCCAACGCTTTTTCCAGTGTCGGCAACAAGTCTTCGGTTTTTTCAATGCGGTACCCCTTGGCGCCAAAGGATTCGGCATACATCACCAGGTCAGGGTTGGTGAACTTGATATGCGATGGCCGACCGTACTGCACATTCTGTTTCCATTCGATCAGCCCATAAGCGCTGTCATTCCAGACCAGGATAACCATGGGCACATTCTCGCGCATGGCTGTTTCAATCTCCTGCGAGTTCATCAGGAAACCGGCGTCACCGGTTACCGCGACCACCTTGCGACCAGGGTAGGCCAGCTTGGCCGCCATGGCGCCGGGCACGGCAATACCCATGCTGGCAAAACCGTTGGATATGATGCAGGTATTGGGTCGCTCGGCCTGGTACATACGCGCCATCCACATCTTGTGTGCGCCAACATCAACAATGGCGATATCCTCCGGATCCAGCGCTTTGCGCAAATCGCGAATGATACGTTGTGGTTTAACCGGGTAGCTGTCTTCATCGGCATGCCACTTCAGTTCTTCCTTGATGATATTGCGTAACCCGTCAAAACCGTTTCCGTGATGCGGGTGTGATTCGCCGGCCAGTGCATGCAGGGTCGCGCCAATGTCACCGACGATTCCCGCGGCAACAATATAGTGTGCATCCACTTCGGCCGGGCGTGAATCAATATGGATGATTTGCCGATCCTTGGTTTTGTGCCAGAGATAGGGGTGATATTCAACTATGTCATAACCCACGCAAATGATGACATCGGCGCGGTCAAATCCACAGGACACATAGTCATGACTTTGTAATCCTACCGTCCCGAGGCTCAGGTCGTGCGAACTTGGTATGCTGCCCTTGGCCATGAACGTTGTCGCAACCGGTATATTGAGCTTCTCGGCAAACTCCATCAGATCCTGGCAGGCCCGCGCCCGGACAACACCGTTGCCGGCCATAATCAACGGAAACCTCGCTTCGGAAATAATTTTGGCAGCCTGCTTGATCTTGTTTAACGCTGGTGCGGGCGCTGCAGCAGATTGTACATGCAACGGTTGCTCGTCCACTTCCATATCTGCGACATTTTCCGGGAAATCGATAAAGCAGGCGCCGGGTTTTTCCACCTGCGATATCTTGAACGCCTTGCGCACAATTTCCGGCACCACTTCCGGCTCAAGGATCTGCGCCGCATACTTGGTGAGCGGCCTGAACATGTTCACCAGGTCCAGCACCTGGTGTGACTCCTTGTGCAACCGTGTTGTTCCCGCCTGGCCAGCGATGGCCACGACCGGTGCGTGATCCATATTGGCATCGGCCACGCCTGTCACCAGGTTGGTGGCGCCCGGGCCCAGGGTCGACAGGCAAACGCCGGCCTTACCGGTCAGACGGCCATAGACATCGGCCATAAACGCGGCACCCTGTTCGTGGCGGGTCGTGATAAAACGAATCCTGGAATCAAGCATGGCATCCATAACAGCGAGGTTTTCCTCACCGGGGATACCGAATATATATTCTACGCCCTCGTTTTCGAGGCATCGGACAAACAGTTCTGCAGCGTTCATTTTGCTTCCCTGGGTCGCCGGACGACGACAATTGTTAGGGCGCAGTCGTAGTACCCGGCCACGCCGGCAGTATAGTGTCAGTATAGCAACATCAACGAACAATCAAGCATTCGCAACTGTAAATCATTGTTTAGCCGATTGGCGGACCGAAAACCAGTCGCTCTTTCCATATTTCTGGTTATCGGTCAGCACTGGCCCTATTTTTTGGATTTTGAAATCCTGTCGACCAGGTAATCGATCACCTGCAGTACACGTTCATGGCTGCCGGCAGTGCTGGCTGAGACCACGAAGCGTCCGTCGACAACAACGGTGGGCACCGAACGAACTCCATAGGATGCGCCCAACTGGAACGCCTGCCGGGTATTGCTGTCCACGGAAAATGATTTGTACTGCTTCATGAACTCTCCGGCATCAAAACCATTGGCCTTGACCAGGTCGGCCACTTCATCAACGCTTTCGAGATGATTATGCTTGGCGTGAATGGCTTCGAATACCTTGCCGTGCATACCATCGACGATACCCATCGCTTCAAACGCGTAGTAGCTTCGCGCATGAACAATCTTGTTTGGAAATGCCGGGGTGCGCACAAATTTTGCCGACTTGGGCTTGTTCTTCAACCACTTTTCCAGTAATGGCTCGAACTGGTAACAATGGCCGCAGCCGTACCAGAAGAATTCGCGCACCTCGACCTGCTTGCCATCAAATGTAGATTCGCTGAACGGGATCTCGGTGTAATGAATATTCTCTTCAAACTTGGCTGCCCAAACCGGCGATACAAACAGCCCGATCAACATCGCCAATCCGAAATTCTTTAGTATCAACTGCTTCATGTTTGCTCCCTGTTTATGTCCGGAAAATAATAAGTACTCAATTCAGAAAGTTGTCACGAGGCCGTCATTGATGCCAGCCATGTTCTGTCAGCGCGTCCTGTATTACCTGCAATCGCAGCTCGGGATCGTCCTGTTCAAGCAAGGCCTGGCGATCGAGATTATCCATTGGCAACAATTCGGCCAGGCGGTTGGCGACCCAGTCCGCATCATTCGATCGCTGATGCTCAAGATAATAGGGGTCACCCTCCTTTATCAACAGCTGGCCCAGGACCCGCTTGCTTAATTCAAATTCCGGCGCCAGCTTCTCACGCGGCATCTCTTCACGCAATCGCACGCGGGCCAGCACAGCCTGGTTGCTGTTTACTTCGTAATCGACAACATCAAAGCGGCGCCCTCCCGATACCGTCAGTGTAAACACGCCCTGCTGCGCCATTTCCCAATCAACAATATGCGCCAACGTGCCCACTCGACACGGCACCGCAGCGGACCCGGTTTCGTTACCCTCGTCAATGAGACATATACCAAAAGGCTGATCATTTTTCAGGCAATGACTCACCATATCAATATAACGCGCCTCGAAAACCTTCAGCCGCAAGCGGCCATCGGGAAACAAAACGCTGTTCAGGGGGAAAAGGGCTAACGGCAACACTGGCTCAACTCCGCCTGGCAAGTGCTTCCAGCAACAAGGCATGGATGCCACCAAAACCACCGTTGCTCATGATGAGAATATGATCGCCATGCTGCGCGGTCTTTGCCAGGTAAGCCACAGCGTCATCAACGGATTCCAGTTGCCTCGCCTTTCCGGCAAGGCTGGCCACTATAGCGCTCATATCCCAGTCCAGCGCTGCCGGTTTTACCAGGACGACGTCGTCGGCCGCTACAAGGCTGTCAGCCAGCTGATCACGGTGCACGCCCATGCGCATGGTATTGGAGCGGGGTTCAAGTACGGCAACCAACCGGTTGTTGCCGATGCGTTTACGCAACGCGTCTATGGTCAGGGCTATGGCCGTCGGGTGATGGGCAAAATCATCATAGACACGAATACCGTCAATATCCCCGCGTAATTCGAGACGACGTCGAATACCCTTGAACCCGGAAAGGGCTTCCAGGGCTACTTTCACCGGCACACCGGCATGGCGTGCCGCAGCAATGGCGGCCAGCGCGTTATGCATGTTGAACCGTCCGAGCATCTGCCAGCTTACCGTGCCCTGGACAACATCGTTCAGACTGACTTCAAATACAGACCCGTCGGCCTCAAGTTCCCGCGCCTGCCACGCACCGCCATGACCAAAACGTTCCACCGGTGTCCAGCAACCGCGATCCAGCGCTTTCTGCAAACTGGCGTCGTCGTGCTGCTGAATTATCAACCCATTGGCCGGAACCGTACGCACAAGGAAATGAAACTGGGTCTGAATCGCGGCGAGATCAGTGAAAATATCTGCGTGATCGAATTCAAGGTTATTGAGAATCAGCGTGCGCGGCCTGTAATGAATGAACTTGGAGCGCTTGTCAAAAAAAGCCGTATCATATTCATCGGCCTCAATGACAAAAAACGGCTTCTTGCCCAGGCGCGCGGAGATACCGAAGTTGCCGGCAACGCCGCCGATAAGAAAGCCCGGGGTCAACCCGGCATACTCGAGGATCCAGGCCAGCATGCTGGTCGTGCTGGTCTTGCCATGGGTTCCCGCTACGGCCAGGACCCAGGACTGATCATACAATACTGCTTCAGCCAGCCACTGCGCACCCGAGGTATACCGCAACCCTCGAGCCAGGACCGCTTCGACTTCCTCGTTACCCCGTGACAGCGCGTTTCCGATAATCACCAGCTCAGGCGCATTATCGAGATTGCCTGCCTTGTAGCCTTCAAAAAGCGTGATGCCCTGTTGTTCCAGCTGCGTACTCATGGGTGGATAACAACCCGCATCGGAACCGGTCACCGTATGGCCGAGCTCACGCGCAATCAGCGCCAGACCACCCATGAACGTACCGCAGATGCCGATGATATGAATGTGCATTAAACAACCTTGTCAGCGGTAACCGCTGCCGTTACGCCGAGTGAAACAAAAACATAAAACAGGGCCAGTCCGGCGCCAAACATCAAGGGTATCTCCAGTGCATGACGCAAAATATGCGCCATAACCAGCACGTACCAGATCAATATTAGCCAGAACATCATCGGCGGCAAGCCGACAACCAGGGCAACTATGGCAACCAGAGAAAAAAATGTTCCAGCGCCCAGCAACGCGATCAGCGTTTGCGTACTGCGCCGGTAAAAACCCCGCGCCACCACGGCGCCATGGGCCAGCAACACCAGCAAGACAGCATCAACCAGGGTTGATTGCGCTGCCAGTGGCCACGGGTGCTGGCTGGCAGCGCCCGCGGTTCCGGCGATAACATAGGCGGCTGCGCAAATGGTCAGCAAGCCTGATGATGCCGGCAAGTGTTGGGGGCCGTTTCTGAAGAAACACAGCCAGAAAAATTGATTCAAAAGGTTCATTGCGTATCCGTAGCAACACTGTCCAGTTTCCAGCTACCCGAGTCCTGCAAGCTGAACTGCAAGGTAAACAAGGCGGCTACAGCAGCAGTTCTGCTGCCAGACTCTCGAACAGATACAACCACCTCCTGGCGCTTGCCGTCATTGTTAACCGTGCTGGCCTGCACACTGTAGTGCAGGGTTGCGCCCTGTCGTTGCATATTCCTGACGTAGACCAGGCTCACATGCGGTCCCGATTTTTCCAGCAAACTGCGTGGATCCGTCCCGGAAGGCCAGCCCGCAGTTTTGATCAGGGTTTCAACATCGGCCTGTTCAGCTGTCAGCCCGCGAATAAATTCCACGGCGCGACGCTCGGTATCATCGAGCAGAAACTGGCATGCTGATGCCAAGCTGAAGGTTATCGCGAGCAATAACATGCGCAACAACCTGGTGTTGGATATTTTCATGGACGGGATTCCGCGCGCCTTGCCATCACCGCCGTTACCGGCTCCAGAATATACATTCGACCCGACTGCTTCATGTGACCGGCATAAAATTCTGCCGATTCCCCGCGACCAAAAAACACGTCAGCGCGCACCGCTCCCTTGATAGCGCCACCGGTATCCTGTGCCATCATTAACCGGCGGAATACCGCCTCAGGGTCAGCGCCACTTGCCGGCAATGTCGTATCTAGCCAGACCGGGCTGCCCAGGGGCACAACATTGCGATCTACAGCGATGCTGCGCCCGGCGGTCAGCGGCACATTAAGTGATCCCAGCGGGCCGGCCAGCTCTGCCTTGCGCTCATCGAAAAAAATGTAGCTCGGGTTACTGTGCAACAACTGCATGGCACGATCGGGATTGTTCTCGATCCACTGTCGAATCGAATACATGTTCACGTTCTCTCGCTCGAGCTCACCCCAGCGAATTAGCTGCGCACCAATAGACTGGTAGGGATGGCCATTCTGATCGGCATAACCGATGGCGATTTCATCGCCCGTGTCCAGGCGCACGCGCCCCGAGCCCTGGATGTGCAGAAAAAATACATCCACAGCATTGTCTACCCAGAGCAACACCTTGTCCCGTAATGACCGGTGCCCATTCTCGATCTGGCGTCGACTGTAGTACGGGACAACGCGATTTCCGTCCAGGCGCGCGCGTACCGGCCGGTTTGCAAGTTCCGGGAACAACGATGACAGGTCAACACGCAACAAATCATCAGGCGTCGAGTAAATGGGAAACCGGTAGCGCTTGCTGCGTTTGCGGCTGCCGGAAAGTATCGGCTCGTAATAACCGGTGATCAGGCCTTCGGCGTTCCCTTCTTCAGTCGTAATGGCACGTGCAACAAAGCGACTCTCAAAAAAAGCCCGGGCTGTTTCGGTATTCACTTCGCCGATCAGTACTACCTCTGAACACAGCTGTGCCCATTCCGGTGAACTGCGAACGGCACTGCTGTTGCAGCTGCTTTGCAGGGCCGGCCACGCAGCGGCCGGGTCGTCTTCCTGCCAGCCCGGCAATGTGCTGACCGGGACCGTGACTGGCAAGGTTACGCAGGCCTGCAGCCACAACACGGATGCAGCGGTCCACACCAGACGGAAACGGAATCGACTAACAAGGATATCTAGAATGTTGGCCATGGTGCTTGCTCGTTCGGGTCCTGTCAGCGCCTGGCACCAAACCGGTCGATATCAGGCATCAGCCTTCTTCGGATTGTTCGGGTTCGTCTTCCCAGGGTTCAGCAAAGCCACATTCCTTTTGCGGACAAACGCGCTCGGTACCTTTTCGCTTGGTAGTCTTGATGGTCATCATCGGGAAGCCACAATCCGGGCAAGGTCCCGCCACCGGCTTGTTCCAGACGGCGTAGGTACAGTCAGGATAACGCTCGCAGGAAAAGAAGATTTTGCCATACCGTGATTTGCGCTGGAGCATGTTGCCCTGGTGACATTCCGGGCATTCAACACCCATGTCCTTGGGTGGTTCCAGCGGCTCCATGTGTTTGCAATCAGGGTAACCACTGCAGCCGATAAACTTGCCATAGCGACCACGTTTGACGATAAGGTCTGATTCGCACAACGGGCATTTACGCCCTTCAACCACTTCCGGTTCTGCGGGCGCATTTGGATCGTCATCCACGTTACGCGTGTAATCGCATTCCGGATAACCGGTGCAACCAATAAAGTAACCATTGCGCCCGAGCCGTTTGGCCAGTTGTTTCTGGCACTTGGGGCATTGCTCTTCAAGCATTTCAACGCCAGGTCGTTCCGCATCCTGCTTGGCATCCACCTGGCCCTTGAACTCGTCCCAAAAATCCCGCATCAACGGCTTCCATTGCTGCTCACCACGGGATACGGCATCGAGATCATCTTCCAGCTTGGCGGTAAAATCGTAGTCGACATACTTGGTGAAATGTTCTGACAGGAACTTGTTCACCACGCGGCCAACATCCGTAGGCATGAAACGGCGCTTGTCCAGCTCGACGTATTCGCGGTTAACCAGCGTCGAGATAATGGATGCGTAGGTGGAAGGGCGGCCAATGCCGTAGGCCTCCAGGGCCTTGACCAGGCTGGCTTCGGTGTAGCGCGGCGGTGGCTCGGTGAAGTGCTGCTCCTTGCGCAGTTTTTCAAGATCCACCGTGTCACCCTTTTTCAGCGGTGGCAGTAACGCCTGGTCTGCTTCTTCGGTCTTGCTGTCATCCTGGCCTTCCTGGTACACGGCCATGAATCCCGGGTTAACCACAGTTGACCCGGTAGCGCGAAATATATTGCCTTCGCCGGACTGAAGTTCAATTGCCATGGTATCCAGCGTTGCATGGATCATCTGGCACGACACGGTTCGCATCCAGATCAGGTTATAGAGCTTGTATTGTTCCGGCTTCAGGTATTTCTGCATGTCTTCCGGCGTACGCATTGCCGAAGTCGGGCGAATCGCCTCATGCGCCTCCTGGGCGTTCTTCGATTTGCTCTTGTAGACCTGGGGTTGCTCCGGGACATTTTCCTTGCCGTAACGCTGCTGGATGAGCTGTCGGATTTCTTCGACAGCTTCGGTAGCGAGGTTTACCGAGTCGGTACGCATGTAGGTGATAAGGCCGATGGTTTCGCCATCGATATCAAAGCCTTCGTAAAGTTGCTGCGCCACCATCATGGTTCTTTTGGCGCTGAAGCCAAGTTTGCGTGCCGCTTCCTGTTGCAGGGTCGATGTTATAAAAGGTGGCGACGGGTTGCGCTTGCGCTGTTTCTTTTCAACGCTGGCTACTTCCAGCTTGCCCCTGGCTTCACCCAGGACCGTAGCCTCGATTTCGTTGGCCCTGGTTTCGTCACCGATATCAAACTGGTCAAGCTTGTTGCCCTGATAATGGCTCATCTTGGCAACAAAAGGGTTTTTTTCCGCAGTCAGGTCTGTTTCGATGGTCCAGTATTCACGCGGTACGAACTTTTCAATTTCCAGTTCACGCTCAACTATCATGCGCAAGGCAGGGCTTTGCACGCGTCCCGCTGACAGTCCGCGGCGCACCTTCTTCCACAGCAAGGGGGACAGGTTAAACCCTACAAGATAATCCAGCGCCCGGCGTGCCTGTTGTGCATCGACCAGCTCTATGGACAACGTTCGTGGTTGCTCAATGGCCGCTTTTATCGCCTTCTTGGTAATTTCATGAAACTCGACACGAAAAACCGGCTTGTCGCCAATGACTCCGCGCTCTTTCAGGATTTCGTACAAATGCCAGGATATGGCTTCGCCTTCGCGATCAGGGTCAGTGGCCAGGTACAGGTTGTCGGCTTTTTTCATTGCCTTGACGATGGCATCAACATGCTTCCTGTTCTTGTCGATGAGCTCGTACTTCATGGCGAAGTCCTGATCCGTATCGACAGCGCCCTGTTTCGGAATCAGGTCGCGCACATGGCCATAGGAAGCGAGCGCGGAAAATTCCTTGCCCAGGTACTTGGTCATGGTTTTGGCTTTGGCCGGTGATTCGACGACGATGAGATTTTTTGCCATGGCAGCCTAAGGTTCAGGCCCTGCGCAGTGTCGTAACATTTAAGCGATATGCGAAAAAATACATGGGATAGTTGGTTCTATTTGATCTCGCCTGATCCTGTTTGTACCGCCCCGATACGATCCTGTGGGCGGTTATTGTGTGGTAACGGGTTCATCACCCATTACCCATTCTTCCAGCATGCCGTGGCTGTGTTCATGACCCGGACGATTAAACAACACCATCAGAATCACCCACCGCAATTGCTCTGTATCCACCTCTTCCGGCTCGAGGGCCATGGCTCGGTCAATCACCAGTTCCCGTGAAGCCGGATCCAGCACACCCTGTTGCTGCAGACGCATAATCAGTCCACGACATTCAACCGGCATCTTTTCCTGTTCTTCACTGGTAAATATCCGCAGCGATGTCGGTCTTGGTTCCGCGACCATGCCAATTGGCAATGCTTCACGTAACTCGGACAGCTCTTCAAGCCAGGTAAAGGCTTTGTTGACTTCCCCCGAAGGAAATCCGGCCTGGGTCAGCTCGATCATCAAGGCGTCCTGGTCCGGATCCATATCGCCCGTATCATCCAGGTAGTTGTCAAACAGGTACATTAATACATCAAATACTTTTTCTTTCATTCGCTCCGATTACCTGTTTGTCTGGCGCATATAGCGGCCGCCGCTAGTCTGGCTCACCAACTGCTGCAGTTCCAATTGCAACAGCATGGAGGAAATCACATCCGACGTCAATCCAGTACGCTCGACGAGGGCATCCACGGACACAGGCTCGTAGCCCAGCGCGATCAACAATGAACCGGATTCGGGGCTGATCCCATCGTCGTACTTGGTGGCCGGGGGAAGTGATATTTGTGCCGATAACTCTACCAATGAACCCAGTTCTTCGGCGATATCCCAGATAGTTTCCACCAGCTTGGCACCGGACCGTATCAGCGCATGGCAGCCGCGGGATTGTGGTGCGTCGATAGAGCCGGGGATGGCAAAAACCTCGCGACCCTGCTCCGCTGCCAACCGCGCTGTAATCAACGAACCGCTTCTTGGTGCCGCCTCCACCACCAGCACGCCGAGACTGAGGCCGCTGATAATCCGGTTTCGCCGCGGGAAATGGTCTGCCAAAGGGGGTGATCCGAGCGGGAATTCGGAAATCATGGCGCCGCGTTCGACGAGCTGCTGCGCCAGTTTCCGGTTTTTTGCCGGGTACACCTGGTCCAACCCGGTGCCCATGACTGCCAACGTTACCCGGTCACCGGCCGTGCTTAAGGCGCCTTGATGCGCGGCCGTGTCCACTCCCAGGGCCATGCCACTGGTGACCAGCAGGCCCGAATCCACCAACGCCCGGCCAAAACGGTGGGCATGCTCGGCACCGGCGGCACTTGGATTACGGCTTCCAACCACACCGAGGCCCGGGCTGGATAAACACACTGGGTCACCACTTACATACAAGCCTATTGGGGGGTCACTGATTTCTCGTAGCAGCGGTGGATAGAGTGGGTGCCGCCAGTCAATAAAGTGGTGATGGTCCGCCTCGAGCCAGTCCATGGTGGCGTCGACCATCCGGGCGGGCGGTGCTGCCTGCAATTGATGTTGCAAACCCGGCCATCGGCACTGAAGAACCGCCTCTAATTCGGATTGACCGGCGGAAAATATCTGCTCGATGGTTTCAAAGTGCCTGAGCAGGCGCGCCAAGCGTACGCTACCGAGGCCTTTGACTGCTTGCAATGCCAGGTAGTTGGACAACACCGATTCCGGTGTAGGATCGGATTGCGGGGTAGTCATATGCTGATTCCTCCCTGAGCCAGCGATTACAACCAATTCAGTGAATGCTACAGGGAAGTTTGTACCAGATGAAGCGTGGCCGACCAAATATCACCCCGGTCGGCCGGATCGGCGTCAGGGCTTGGTCACCACATCATGAATATGGACCGGTCTGTCTGCGCTCATTACCAAGCCGTAAGCACTGCGTTTGAACGTTCGGAATACCAGCATGAGTCCGGTCGGCTCGTCGGGAACAGTGTATTTGCGGCCCGTGACCGGGTCCGTATCTTCCCCCACATGTCGCCAGATGCGTAATACGTGGCCTTGCTCCAGGCCATCGACTTCACCCAAGTCAATTACAGCAATACTCATGGCCCCAAGCTGGGTAGCCTGGTCATAACCAAGCACAATGGAGCCCTTCACGTTGTTTTTGGGCGCGCGAGGCAGATAATAAGGTAAGGGTGGAGTTTTACCGACCGGCCACAGGCGGTCTGTAGGCAGAATTTCCTTGACGGCCTTGGTTACGATCAATTTGGAAGCGTTTCGCCGGCCCTTGTTATGATCCAGCATCTTGGCTTCGCCGAGGAAAACGGCCTCGTAGCCCAAGGTGCGCTGACTACCTGGACTCTGAATTCGGCGACCTTTACGGAAAATGTAGTAATACTCTGCCGTATCACCGTCTAGCCCACGCGCGTAAAACTCATCGTTGGTGCCCAGCGCCCGTCGATTATCGCGTCCAATGGTCACGTATCCGGCACGCTCCAGTTCATTGCGACCCACCACCAGCGGCCGGGTCAGGAACGGTCCAATAGCGCTGGGATCAATGGTTGGAATCGCGGCTTCGCGTGAGCTGCTACGCACCTTGGGTTGCAGGCGCTCACGATCTCCTATGGTAATCCGGGGTTTGTCCAGATCTGGCTTGGGAATCGGGACCGCCACCGGCTCCTCTTTTGGCCACTCCGCCGGTTTGCGCGGTTGTTCATCCGGAACTTGAACAGTTGGTGTTGGAGATGGAGGCGGCGGCGCCACCTTCTGTTGCGTCAGGCGAGTCAGTTGCGGTTGGCCATCCACCCATCGCAACAAAATGACGTCGCCAGGATAGATAAGATGCGGGTTTTCGACTTGCTCGTTGATTTTCCAGACTTTTGCCCATTGCCAGGGAGAGCTCAGAAAGCGAGCCGCAATATCCCAAAGGGTATCGCCTTTGACCACCGTATAGCGTTCGGGATGATCGGATTTCAGCGCAACCTGATCGCCGGTCGTAACCGTCGTCGTGTACTCGGTTTCAGTAGTGACGGGGGTCGTTTCAGCTTCTACCGGTACCGCCGCGGCAGCAGGCTCTTCGGCCCAAACCGTGGACAGCGATAACGCTGATCCCACCAGTATTGCTGTTAATAAAGGTATAGCGGTACGCGACATGCCGATATTTTCCGTATATGCTTTTCGGAACAGTTTAGCCCAGTTTTTTCATGAGACCAAGCCTGATAAACTCAAATTTTGCTTTTTTTTCAGTAGCCTTTGTAACAAAAGTAATCCATTTTCACAACTTTGAGAGACATGTAACGAAATCCCATGGCTATTCGTACCATTCTTCACTATCCGGACCCCCGCTTGCGCACCGTGGCAAAACCCGTCACCGAGTTCGATAACGCCTTGCGTACTCTCGCCCAAGACATGGCGGAGACCATGTATGACGCCCCTGGCATTGGCCTTGCCGCCACCCAGGTTGATGTTCACCAGCGCGTCGTGGTCATCGATATTACCCATGAAAAGAATGACTTACGCGTACTTATTAATCCCGAAATCGTCGAGCGCCGGGGTGAAGAAGAAATGGAAGAAGGCTGTTTGTCGGTACCAGGAATCTACGACACGGTAACCCGAGCGGACTGGGTGAGAGTGCGCGCCCGGGATGTAGACGGCAAGGAATTTGAAATCGAAACCGACGGCCTGCTGGCGGTGTGTATTCAGCACGAAATCGACCACCTGGATGGCAAGGTGTTCGTCGACTACCTGTCACGACTGAAACAACAGCGCATCCAGAAAAAACTGGAGAAACAAAGTCGCGTGGCCATGTAGGAGGCCACATGAAACTAGCCTTCGCCGGTACGCCGGATTTTGCTGTCCCCGCCCTGCGCGCCCTGATTGACGCCGGCCACGACATCGTTGCGGTATTCACTCAGCCGGACCGACCCGCCGGGCGAGGTCAAAAATTGCGACCCAGCCCGGTAAAGCAGCTGGCCCTGGACGCCGGCATTCCGGTATTTCAGCCGCTTTCGCTGAAAACCGAGGATGCCCAGGAACACATTCGCCGGCTCGACGCTGACGTCATGGTGGTGGTCGCCTACGGCTTGATTCTGCCGCCGGCGGTTCTGTCGCTGCCCCGCCTGGGCTGCCTGAATATTCACGGTTCGCTGTTACCTCGCTGGCGCGGCGCCGCACCGATTCAGCGAGCTATTGAAGCAGGCGATAGCGAAACGGGTATTACTATTATACAAATGGATGTCGGGCTCGATACCGGTGCCATGCTGCTCAAACGCGTTTGTCCGATCGGTGCCACCGATAATGCTCAGGATTTGCATGATCGGCTTGCTAATCTTGGCGCCAGCGCGATTGTCGACGCCATCCAAAACCTGGCGTCCAGGCAACTACACCCGGAAATGCAGGACGATGCGCTGGCTAACTACGCTGCCAAGCTGGAAAAACCCGAGGGGGCCATCGACTGGCATCAGCCAGCGATGGTCATCGATCGAAAAATTCGTGCCTTCACTCCTTGGCCCGGCGCCTACAGCACCTGGCAAGGGAAGCGCCTTCGTATCTTGCAGGCACACCCGGTTCTGGAGCCGACCGAACAAATCCTCGATGCCCCACCGGGCACCGTAACGGGCGCCAGCAAATTCGGCATTGAAGTACAGACAGGCGAAGGGCGTATCATCCTGACCCGGCTCCAGGCAGAGGGCGCAAAACCCATGGCCACAGCCGACTTTCTCAATGGAAATCCCATGTCCATTGGACAACGATTCGAGTAGTGATGACAAAACCCGGCCAACAAACGGCTGCCTCCGCGACAGACAAACCGTCGCCGGCAACAATTCGCGCCCAATCCGCGCGTGTCGTGTGCGACGTCCTGTTCGCAGGTCATTTCCTAGACCGAGCGCTGGAAACACACGGGAAAAACTGGCCTGCTGCCGACAAGGCGCTCATGCACGAGCTGTGTTACGGCGCTATCCGCTATGGCTGGCGCTTGCTTGCTGTCATTGAACAGCTGTTGGCAAAACCGCTAAAGGAAAAAGACGGCGATATCGAAGCGCTGATCCTGATTGGATTGTATCAGCTCGTTTACATGCGCACGCCGAGCCACGCCGCTATCAATGAAACCGTGCAGGCCACGCGTAAGCTGAAAAAACCCTGGGCGGCCGGCCTGGTCAACGCCTGTTTGCGAAACTACGAGCGCCAGAAGGCTCAACTGGATCGGCAACTGGATCAGGATCCGGTAAGTCAATACTCACATCCACTATGGCTGATTGAGGCGTTGACCGAAGCGTGGCCAGATCACGTGGATACCATACTGAACGCCAATAATGTTCGGCCGCCCATGTGGATACGGGTGAACCAGGCGCAGTGTTCGGTCGCCGAGTACGCCGAAAAACTCACCCAGGCACAAATCACGCACCGCCATTTTTCCGGGACAGGAATGATTGTTGACCCGGCCAAGCCGGTAGCCCAGCTGCCCGGATTTGATAGTGGCATGGCATCGGTACAGGATGGGGCGGCCCAGTTTGCCGCGATTTGGCTCGATGCCCAACCAGGCAACCGGGTGCTGGACGCGTGCGCAGCGCCGGGCGGCAAGCTGGCTCACATTGGTGAAAGGGAAACGCGGCTTTCGGCCCTGGTAGCTGTTGAAAAAGAGCCCAGGAGAATCCCGCTGATAGAGTCCACGCTGACGCGCACCGGCGTCGTCGCCACCGTGATTGAAGCTGATGCAGCAGCGCCGGCTAGCTGGTGGGACGGGACTCCATTTGACCGGATACTGGTAGACGCGCCATGTTCGGCCACCGGCGTAATTCGGCGCAATCCGGATATCCGGTTTCATCGCCAGGCGCGTGACATCGTCGAACTGGCTGCCGTGCAAACACAAATTCTTGATGCTTTGTGGCCCTGCCTCGCCAAGGGCGGTAAGCTGTTGTATGCAACCTGCTCGATTCTTCCGCAGGAAAACGATGAACAGATTCGCGCTTTCCTGGAAAGGCACGCTGACGCGACCCCGGTGAAACTGGAAGCAGCGCCGACAACAATTATTAACACGCCTTTTGGCAAGCAGTGGTTACCGGGCATGGAGGAGATGGACGGATTCTATTATGCGTGTATTACAAAACGCTAAATGCGTGGCTACGTTAGCCGCGTTGGCCTTGCTCGTACCAACCCTGGTACTGGCCAGGTTTTCCGTCAAACAAGTCGATGCCCAGGTCCAGGAACAACAGCTAGTCATTAACGGGCAATTAAACCTGGACTTGTCCAGCAAGACCGAGGAGGCGTTGGACAAGGGCATACCGCTGGATGTTGTCTTTGACGTCAATCTTTATCACCAGCGCCCGATCATATGGGACAGCGGTTTGCGTCACTGGCAATTCCAGCGACGCATTGTGTTTCATGCCATTTCCAACCAGTACCTCATTACCACCAGGCTGCCAGGCGCCGACCCGCACCAGGAGAGTTTTGCATCCCTCCAGGAGGCGCTGACCGGCATGGGTCGCCTCAATGCTGTCGAACTCAAGACCGGTCAACTGGACATCCCGGCGGACAGCGGTTTGCGGATGGAGATTCGCGCCCGTCTTGATATTGAATCATTGCCGTCGCCGTTACGCCCGGTGGCCTATACCTCACGCAGTTGGCGACTGAACAGTGGCTGGAGCTCATGGTCGGTGAAACGATAAAACGCCAGGGCCTCGGGGTCTTGCCGCTAGGCGTGCTGTCTGCGCTACTGTTTATTTCCTTGTTAATGATGAACGCGGCAACCCAGAACTCGGCCTGGTTTGGAAACCTGTATTCGCTGCTGCTGGTTATCAACATACTTGGTGCCATCATCTTGCTGGCGCTTATCAGTCTCAGTCTTTACCAGTTATACCTGCAGGTAAAAGCGAGGGTAATCGGGTCGCGAATGACCGTACGGCTACTGGGAATCCTGGTGTTGCTGACAGTGATACCGGTAACAGTCGTGTTCGTATTTTCCCTGCAAGCCCTGAACCGGGGCATCGACAGCTGGTTTGACGTCAAGATTGAGCAGGCCATGGATGATGCTCTCAACCTCGGCCGCACCGCGCTCGATGCGCTGAAACAGGACCTGGTAAAAACCGCCAACGAGATGGCCGTCGAACTGGAAACAACCTCGGACAAACTGTCTCTGACGACACTCAACTATCTTCGGGAACAACACGAACTGGCCGAACTGACATTGTTCAGTCCCGAGGGGCGCATTATTGCTTCCAGTTCATCCGAAGGTCCTGATCGCAGCCTGATTCCGGCGACGCCGGACGAATCCATTTTCTCCCAGATTCGCCGGGGCCTGAGTTATGCCAATGTTGACCCGGTGTCACCGGAAGAGCTGCAGCTTCGGGTTGTTGTACCTGTTTATGGTCGTGATGTGGGCACGCCGTTGCGCATGTTGCAGGTATTGCAACCACTGCCCAATCGCTACACCAAGTTGAGCGAAAGTGTTCAGTCATCATTTGTTGAGTACGAGAAACTTGTTTACCTGCGCGGACCACTAAAATTCGGGTTTATTCTGACTCTCAGCCTGGTGGCGTTGATGGTCATGCTGATCGCCATTTCCGGTGCCATCCTGGCAGCACGCAAACTGGTGGCGCCGTTGCGTGACCTTGCCGAAGGCACACAGGCTATTGCCCGAGGTGATTATCACACGGAAATTCCCGTGCCCAGCGAGGACGAACTGGGTATCCTGGTGCGCTCTTTTAACGACATGACTCAGGAAATCAAGCGTGCACATGGTGAGCTCAAACGAAGCCAGAGGGAAACAGAGCTCCAGCGTACTTACCTGCAAACCATCCTCACTCACTTGTCATCCGGGGTGCTGTCCATTGACGAACACCAGAAACTGCGCACCTACAACGCCGCGGCCGAACACATTCTCGGTGTCGGGCTTGAACAAGGTGTTGATCAGAACATTGGCTGGCTCGCCGAACAACGGTCACAGCTGGACGAATTTGTTAAGACCGTTCGCAAGGGCATGGAGAAAAGTCGCAACGAATGGGCCAAGGAGCTGGTTCTGCAAAGCAAGGGCGGTAACCGCACCCTGATTCTCCGGGGCACGCTGTTGCCGAACGTCGGCGACGACAATCCGGGCCTGGTTATTGTTTTTGACGATGCTACTGCTTTGATGCAGGCCCAGCGCGAGGCCGCCTGGGGTGAAGTGGCGCGTCGGCTGGCTCACGAAATCAAGAATCCGTTAACACCCATCCAGCTCTCTGCCGAACGCATACGTCACAAGTTCGGCAAGATCCTGGACGAGGAAAACAGTACCATGCTCAATACCGCCACCAACACGATCATCGAGCAGGTGGATTCGCTGAAGTCCATGGTCAATACATTCAGTGACTACGCACGACCGGCGCAATTGAGCTGGCAGGCACTGGATCTCAACCGCTTGCTGAGCAATACCGCGGAACTTTATCGAACCGACCGGGAAGCTGCAGCATTGGAAGGCAAGTCCGGCAGATCCAGCCCGCGAATCGGGTTTGAGCTGCAACTGGCCGATGGCCTGCCGGAAATTGAGGCTGATATTGGTCGTATGCGGCAAGTCATCAGCAACCTTATTATCAATGCCAAGGACAGTGTTTCGACTACAGACAACGCGACCATACACATTAAAACTTCTTGTACGGACCCTGACGAATGTCTTATGGTTGAGTTGACCATCAATGATAACGGACCGGGTATCAGCGACGACCTGATTGATCGCCTGTTTGAACCCTATGTCACCGGCAAGGAAAAAGGAACAGGTTTGGGTCTGGCCATCGTCAGGAAGATTGTCGAAGAACATAATGGCAACATTGAGGCCGCCAATGGTAACCCGAACCTCGGCGAGCTTTCCGGCGCGGTCATCCGTGTCCAGCTTCCGGTCCACCAGCCTCCGGTTCCGGTAGTGCTGGATGACCTGGAGAACCAGTCATGATCCGCGGAAATATTCTGGTGGTGGATGACGAACCGGATATCCGTCGGCTGGTACAGGAAATTCTCGAGGATGAAGACTACCATATCGTCACCGCCGACAACGCCGCTAGCGCTCGCGAGGCGATGCGCTCGACCCGGCCTGACGTGGTATTACTCGACATCTGGATGCCGGACGAAGATGGTATATCCCTGTTAAAGGAATGGAGCAGCAACGGCCAGCTGACTGCACCGGTTATTATCATGTCGGGCCATGGCAACATTGATACAGCGGTCGAAGCGACAAGACTGGGGGCCTACGATTTTATTGAAAAACCGGTATCGATGAGCAAGCTGTTGCTCATTGTTGAGCGGGCATTGCAGGCCTCGCAACAACCCGGTCAACATTCTTCCCTGCGCGTCCCGGTCGGTGCACTTGCCGGCAACAGCCAGACCATGAAAACACTGCGCGACCAAGTGGCGCATGTAGCGGCCAGCGACGCCTGGGTCCTGATTACCGGCGAAGCTGGAACCGGCAAATCCGCCATCACACGCCATATTCACAATCAAAGCGCGCGTAGCAGTGGTTCCTTTGTCGAGGTAAATCTGGCAGCAATCCAGGCGCAAAATATGCTTGGGCAGTTATTTGGCACCCAGATCGGACACAACCACGTTTCCGGAAGTTTTGAACAGGCGCAAGGGGGTACCTTGCTACTGAACGAAATCGGTGAACTGGACCTGGAAAACCAGTCAGTACTGGCGCAAGCTTTTCGTGAAAAACGCTACCAACGCTTCGGCGGCAACGAAGATATCGACATGGATATTCGAATTGTCGCCACCAGCACCCAGGATCTCAAGGAAGCAGTAAACGGCGGCCGCTTCAGGCAAGACCTTTACGAACTGGTCAGCGTTGCCCAACTGCGGATTCCGGCACTACGGGATCACGTCGAGGACATGCCGGAGCTGGTGACAGCCTATACCGAGTGGTTTGCTGATCGCGAAGGGCTGGCCTACCGAAGATTCACTACTGGTGCGCTCAATACGCTGCGTAACCATGCATGGCCTGGCAATATTCACGAATTGCGGGCGCTGATCAAGCAACTGCTGATACTTAACCAAGGTCCGGAGGTTACCATTCCGGAACTGCGCGAAGCCCTGGGGCGGCACCGGAAAATGGACGTTCGAGCAAGTGTCAGTGACAATACTGACCCACTGTTCGATTTGCCGTTGCGGGATGCCCGGGACAACTTTGAAAAGGCCTACCTTGAATACCAGTTGCGCAAGGCCAATGGCAATGTCAGCGAGGCTGCTACGCTTGCGGGCATTGAACGAACCCATTTATATCGTAAACTAAAGCAACTCGGAATTGATCCGAAACGCCTGAAACCACATTAAGTTGCGGACAGCTGCACGGCCCTCGGCCCACTGGGTGACAAACAAGAAATGAAAATTCTGATTCTAGGCGCCGGACAGGTAGGCACCTCAGTAGCGGAAAACCTGGTCAACGAAGCTAACGACATCACGGTCGTTGACAACGACGCCGAGCGACTGGAAAACCTGCAGAACCGGTTTGACCTGCGTACGGTCCAGGGCAATGGCGCTCACCCGGAAGTTTTGCAGCGGGCAGGTGCCGAAGACGCTGACATGATACTCGCGGTGACCAATAGCGATGAGACCAACATGGCGGCATGCCAGATCGCCTACTCATTGTTTCACACGCCCACCAAAATTGCCCGAATTCGCGCCTCCGAGTACCTGTCTCATCCTGAAATTTTCAGCCAGGAAGCCATACCCATTGACGTTATCATCAGCCCGGAGCAAATCGTCACCGACTACATACAGCGACTGATCGAGTACCCGTCCGCGTTACAAGTGCTGGACTTCGCTGGCGGTCTGGCCCAGCTGGTCGGCGTCAAGGCATACTACGGCGGCCCCCTGGTTGGTCATGAGCTGCGCGCCTTGCGCGAACATTTACCCAACATAGAAACGCGTGTTGCTGCCATCTACCGTCGTGATCGCGCCATACTGCCCAAGGGCGACACGGTCATTGAAGCGGATGATGAAGTGTTCTTTATCGCTGCCAAAAAAGATATCCGTACAGTCATGAGCGAACTGCGCAAGCTGGACAAGCCGGTCAAAAAGGTAATTCTTGCCGGTGGCGGCAACATAGGACGCAGGCTGGCACTGTCGCTTGAACAAAAAAACTTCTCCACCAAGCTTATCGACCACAACCGGGTACGTGTGCGTGATGTGGCCAATGAGCTGAACCATACCATTGTGCTGCAGGGCGATGCCGCCGATGAAGAACTGCTATTGCAGGAAGGAATTGAAGACACGGATGCTTTCTGCGCGCTGACCAACGATGATGAAGCCAATATCCTGTCCGCGATGCTGGCCAAGCGTCTTGGTGCGCGCAAGGTTATGTCATTAATCAATCGCGCGGCCTATGTTGACCTGGTCCAGGCCGGCGGTGAAATCGATATCGCCATCTCGCCGCAAACGGCCACGATTGGCAGCCTGTTGGCGCATGTACGGCGGGGGGACGTGGTTGCGGTGCATTCACTGAGGCGAGGCGCGGCCGAAGCCATTGAGGCTGTTGCTCACGGCGACCAGAACAGCTCCAGGGTAATCGGGCGACAGATATCGGAAATCAAGTTGCCCTCGGGCACGACCATAGGAGCGATTATCCGTAATGACCAGGTATTGATTGCCCATCACGACGTTGTGATTGAACCCAATGACCACGTCATCATGTTCCTGGTGGACAAGCGCCGGATTCCCGACGTCGAAAAACTGTTCCAGGTGTCGTACACCTTTTTCTGATGCAATTTATCGTCATACAACGGGTAACCGGGCTGCTGCTGATGATTTTCAGCACCACCATGCTGCCGCCACTGGCGGTATCTTTTTTCTATCATGATGGCGCACACTTGCCGTTCATTTATGCTTTTGGCCTTACCTTGTTCGCGGGGTTGTTCATCTGGGCACCGGTGCACGCGGTAAGGCGCGACATTCGCTTGCGTGACGGCTTTGTCATAGTCACGCTGTTCTGGACCTCGCTTGCCATGGTCGGCGCGCTGCCACTGGCCATGGCCGATCATCCGCACATGCCCCTGGTCGATGCGTTTTTTGAGTCCATGTCCGGGTTAACAACAACCGGCGCGACGGTACTTACCGGTATCGATGAACTGCCACGTTCCATACTCTATTATCGGCAACAACTGCAGTGGCTGGGCGGAATGGGAATTGTTGTATTGGCGGTGGCGGTTATGCCCATGCTTGGTATCGGCGGCATGCAGCTATACCGTGCAGAAACACCGGGACCCATCAAGGACAGCAAGCTGACGCCGCGCATTACCGAGACCGCCAAGGCGCTCTGGTATATCTATCTCGGGCTCACCGTAATCTGTGCGCTGGCTTACAAGGCGGCGGGAATGGACTGGTTTGACGCAGTGGGGCACAGTTTCTCCACTATCGCCATCGGTGGCTTCTCGACACACGACCAGAGTATCGGGTTTTTTAACAGTTCGGCCATTAACGCCATTGCTATTGTCTTTATGTTGCTCGCGGGCATTAATTTCGCGCTGCACTTCATGGCCTGGCGCGCCCGAAACCCGCTGGTTTACTGGCATGATGCCGAAGTCCGTGCTTACCTGGTTATTATTCTTGGCGTCTGTAGTATTAGCGTTGTTACCTTGGTCGCACAGAATACTTATGACAGTTGGCAGGAAGCTGTCGATCACGGACTGTTCCAGGCGGTATCAATCGCCACGACCACGGGTTTCACCACCAATGGTTTTGCCTGGTGGCCATTATTTCTTCCGGTTTTGCTGATGTTGGCGAGCTTCATAGGTGGCTGTGCCAGCTCTACCGCAGGCGGCATGAAAGTCATACGGATTCTGTTGCTGGTCAAACAAGGCAAACGTGAAATCCTGCGGCTTATTCACCCGGAAGCCATAATCCCCATCAAGGTTGGCGGCAAGCCCACACAAGACCGGGTCATCAACGCCGTCTGGGGATTTTTCTCCTTGTACGTACTGAGTTTCGGTATCCTTTCGCTCATCATGATGGCGACCGGCGCCGATCTTGAAACCTCTTTTTCCGCCGTTGCTGCCTGCCTCAATAATCTTGGACCGGGACTCGGCAATGTCGCCCAGACCTATTCAGGTGTGACTGATATCGGAAAATGGGTGTTGTGTTTCGCCATGCTCATGGGGCGCCTTGAATTGTTCACCCTGCTGGTATTGTTCTCGCCGGCGTTTTGGCGCAGCTAATTGGCGACTCAGTATCCGTGGTAAGCGGCTATTAATCGTAGAACCTTGGCTCTCCGTCCGGCCGCGTTTTGAAACGCTTGTGTAACCAGAAGTATTGATCCGGGTAACGACGTATAAGGGATTCCGTTACCTGGTTCATTTTGACGGCATCATTGTAATCGTCACCTTCAGGATAGTTTTCCAGCGCCGGTTCAAAAATGATTTCGAAACCTTCTGCACGTGGTAGTTGATTGATGAAGCAGGGCACAACAATCGCGTTGGTCAGCTTGCATAGCTTGGCCAGTGTCGGCAGTGTCGCGGCCTGGACCCCGAAGAACGGTACAAAGATGGATCGCTTGCGACCGAAATCCTGGTCGGGCAAATAGAAAAACCAGTGATCTTGCTTTAGTGCACGCACCACCGGTTTCAGGCCATCCTTGAATTCCGCCAGTGTGCCCTGCCCCCAACGGGTGCGACGATTTCGAATCACGGCATCAAGTAACCGGTTCCGCGGTTTGCGGTAGATATCAACCAGTTTATGCCGACCCGCCATGTAACACCCGGCAATTTCCAGGGCAACACAATGCCCGACCAGCAGGATGACCGGCCGGCCGGTTTCTCTTGCGGCTTCGAGGTGTTGTTCGCCGATAAGCCGAAACATGTTCTCAAGCCTGCGCCTTGATCCCCACCAGGCGATACCGGTCGCCGCAACAGCCTTGCCTGTTTCGTGAAAGTTACGGCGGACAAGGGTGTTTAATTCCGGTTTAGGTGTCTCCGGAAAACATGCGGACAGGTTTTGTTCCACTACCCGGCGCCTGGACCCAAAAAAACGGAAAAGAAGCTCGCCAAGGATCGTTCCAAGCATGGCGATGACCGACAACGGCAAATGGCCCATCAACCATAGCAGGCCGAGGCCCAACCAGGTGTGCCAATGCCAGGGCGCGAGGTAGTGCCACCACGGAAACGCCAGTTGCACATCAGTCTGGGCAGCCATGGCTATTTATATCCCGTGCGCTTGCGTCCATAGAATCCGGCTTCGCCAGGAGGGCGTGTCTTGAACCGGCGATGAATCCAGAAATACTGTTCCGGGCGGTTCCTCACTTCTTCTTCTATCAGCCTATTCATACGTGCCGCGTCAAGGGTGTTATCGCCTGAAGGAAAATCCGTCAATGCCCTGTCGAAACGAATCGTGTAACGGCCATTTCTGTGCTGGGTGACAAAACAAGGAATAACGACAGCGTTGGTCATCGCCGCAATGCGTCCTAGCGCCGTCCAGGTCGCAGCCTGAACACCAAAGAAAGGTGCGAATTCATAACGCCCGGCAGAACCGGGATCCAGGTCAGGCAAATAGAAAAACGGCTTGCCTTCCCGAATCAGGCGAATCAGGGTCTTGAGCTGGGCCTGGGCTTCGACGCCGATGCAGCCAAATTGGTCCCGGCGCAGATCGATGGCCCAATGCAAAATATTTTTGCGTGGTTCGCGATACATGCCAATCATCAACCGGGTCATGGATAGCCAGGCAAACGCCATTTCCAGACCAATGAAATGGGGCGCCATGACAATCACATTCTTGTCATCATGAGCCACCAGGTTTTCTGCTCCTTCTACGGTCACGTAGCGGGCGATACGTAAACGTGGCCTGGTCCAGTTGATCCCCAGGGTGCATAACAGGCTTTGTCCTAACGTTTTAAAGTGCCGGTGCAACAGCTTGCGGTGTTCTTGTTCTGTCATCTGCGGAAAACACAGGCGCAGGTTCACGTCCGCGTAGTGGCGACGTTTGCGATCAAAACGGTAAAACAATGAACCCAGGCCGCGGCCCAACACAGCCAGCAGAGGCACGGGCAATAACACGAGCAGTTGGACAAACACACGCCCCGGTAAGCTCGGTCGCCACAGGTTTTTTTCGCCCTTGATATAACGAACGCTTTCAGTCACGAATCCGATTCCGGTTGAATGTTTTCGAGCCCGGCTCTACGCACATCCCGGGGCCGAAAGTAGGGAGACTTTTCATTGTTTGGCCTGCTGTGGAATATCCGAAACGTCCACATATATTGTTCAGGGAACTTGCGAATATTCTGCTCCAATGATGTCGCCGCTGTCTGTGCGTCCAGTTGAGCATCACCAACCGGGAAATTTTCAATCGGCGCATGAATAACCAGTTCATAACCGTGTTTCCCGTCAACGGACTTGTCCAGGCGCCTGACATAGGCCGGTAACGCCACCGCATCGCAACTGGCGATAAGCTTCGCGGCGCCGGTTAACATCGCTGCCTTGGTAGCAAAGAAATCGACGAATACGGATTTCTCGGGTCCGTGGTCTTCATCCGGCAGGTAATAAAATCCATGGCCGGAACGAATGGCCCTGATTACCGGGCGCATGCCCTTGTCGCGCAAATACAAGGTTGCGCCAAATCGGGTGCGGCCACGCTCCATAAAGTAGTCTATCAACCTGTTACGCTCGGGCTTGATCAAGCCAATGTGCGGGAACTCGCGTGAAATGATCGCACCACCAAAATCAAGGCCGACAAAATGCCCGGTCAACAAAACGACGTTTCTTCCGGCGGCCAGGGTTTTAGCATAATGCTCAATTCCCTGAATGGACACAAATTTACTGACGTATGCGTCGCTGGCCCACCACAAAACCGGCAAATCCAGCATGCTGTTCACTGCCACTTCGAAATGACGCAGTGCCAATTGTCGCCGCTCAGGCTTGCTCAACTCAGGAAATGCCAAGCGCAGGTTGATCAAGGTAATTTCCCGGCGTTTCCTGTTGGCGCTGAAATATGCTCGCCCGACCAACCGGCCCAGGAAATTCACCGGACCACGGGGCAATACCAATGACAGGCGCAGCACAAGCAATCCCATCCACGTCAACCAGAAACGTGGCGCCAGGAAGGAGGCTGAAAAAGCCGGTCGATAACCCTTAGCGATGAATTCAGTCACTTTGGTGAATTGCGTACTTACATTTCCGGGTGGTCATTATAACAATAACGCCCCCGTATCCACATTCACATTGGCGATTGGCGGTCATACCGTTATTATTGGCCCCTGTATTCGCGCCCCGTTGGCGCCGCTTGCCGAGGAAGATCATGGAGCACACCCCACAAACCAACAAACAGCGTCCGGTTCTCGCCTACGACGTTGAACCTGCGAACAAGAAATTCCGGTTACGGTTGGCTCGCTATCGTTATCAAAGTGAAGCCCTGTCTTCCTTGCTGCCTAAAGGGCCCAGCCAGGTGCTCGACGCGGGCTGCGGACGTGGTCGCCTGCCTATGTACTGGGCACGCTGGGGTGTAAAGGGTCAAACCCCGGAATTTACTGGCTTTGATTACCTGCAGGACAAGCTTGACCGCGCCGAGGGCAAAGGTTACCAACGGTTGCTGTTGCAGGATATCACCGAGACCTGGGGCTTCCCGGATGCCAGTTTCGACGTGGTTATTTGCGAGCAGGTTCTTGAACATTTAGGCGACAAAGATCTTCAGTTCGCGCTCTCAGAAATGAATCGGGTGCTCAAACCCGGCGGTAGCGCGCTGATCGGGACACCAGTGTTTAAAACCATCGAGGCTTTGTTCATGCCATTAGTGGCGCCATTTAATCGCTGGTTGCACCGATTAAAGGACAGCAACGACCCCGGCCATGAGCAACATCTCACCTTAAAGCAGCTAGGCCGGGCAATTGAACAAAACGGGTTCAAGGTCATCAACGCACGGGGCTTTCGCGTGGCAACATTGCCAAAAAACCTGCTGGAAGATCAAGAATGGTACTACAATGCCCAACAATGGCTCGGTAGCCGGTTTCCAGGCTGGTGTATTGAGGCGACTTTGACGGCAAAAAAGCGATAATTATCCCACTTAGTCTAGAAATATGGCCTTTAGATTAAGTAAAACCCCACTAGAGCAAATTGGTATATAGCAACTGCCGGATTATACATGGGTGGGGAATGTCGTTTGATATCTGGCAAGTCACTGAGGTTTTGTGGGAATATTTTATTTTTTCCCGATTATGCGCCCCCGCATTACCCGTTTCATGAAAATCTATGAAAACCGGACAGTTACTTGCTAAACTTCGGCCCCGCTTGAACCGATATATTCCAACAACCCGGAGGTAAGACCCTACCATGGCTGATAGTTACCTGTTTACATCCGAATCCGTGTCCGAAGGTCATCCAGACAAGGTGGCAGACCAGATTTCTGATGCGATCCTGGACGCGATTCTCGAGCAGGACAGACATTCACGCGTTGCCTGCGAAACCATGGTTAATACCGGCATGGTAATTATTTCCGGTGAAATTACCACCAAGGCCTGGGTCGATATGACCGAAATCGTTCGCGGCACCATCAAGCGGATTGGATATGAGGCATCGATGGGTTTTGATTGGCAGTCTTGCGCGGTTCTGACCGCACTGGACAAGCAATCTCAGGACATCGCTCAGGGTGTAAATGAAGGGGAGGGCATTGACCTGGACCAGGGCGCCGGCGACCAGGGCCTGATGTTCGGTTACGCCACCAACGAGGCGCCGGATTTTATGCCTCTGCCCATCAGCCTGTCCCATAAACTGGTTAAAAAACAAGCCGACGTTCGTAAAAACGGCAAGCTTTCGTGGCTGCGGCCTGACGCCAAGTCACAGGTCACTATTCGTTACGTCGACGGCAAACCTGCCGGTATCGACGCGGTAGTGCTATCCACGCAGCACGGCCCCGAGGTGGAACACAAGCAACTGGTCGAGGCGATCATGGAAGAAGTGATCAAGCCGGTACTGCCCGCTGAATGGCTCGACAAAAACACCAAATACTTTATTAACCCGACAGGCCGTTTTGTCGTCGGTGGACCCGTTGGCGACTGCGGGCTGACCGGGCGCAAAATTATTGTCGACACTTATGGCGGTATGGCGCGTCACGGTGGTGGTGCATTCTCAGGCAAGGATCCATCCAAGGTCGACCGTTCTGCCGCGTATGCCGGGCGCTATGTAGCAAAGAACATTGTTGCAGCCGGTCTGGCCGATCGTTGCGAAATCCAGGTTTCGTACGCGATAGGAGTTGCCAAGCCCGTATCGATTCATGTTGATACCTTTGGTACCGGCAAACTGGCGGATGACAAGATTGCCAAACTGGTTGAAGAACACTTTGACTTGCGGCCGAAAGCCATCATTCAGGAACTCGACCTGCTGCGCCCGATTTACAGCCCGACAGCAGCCTACGGCCATTTTGGTCGGGAAGCCAAAGACGGCCTGTTCACCTGGGAAAAAACCGACAAGGTTGAAGCTCTCAAAGCCGCACTTGGCCCGAAGGCCGTCAAAAATGGCTGATTAATCTGTACTCCGGTTTCGAGGAGCGTTGCAACCCGATCCACGGCTCCCGGCCGATCGGGCCAGGCTCGAAACCGGACGCTTCACGAACAACGGCGCTCATTGTGTTAATGGAGACATAGCCAATGAGCAACGACTACAAAGTCGCCGATATCGGCCTCGCACAATGGGGCCACAAGGAAATCGCCATAGCCGAATCCGAAATGCCGGGTTTGATGGCGATCCGTGAAGAGTACAAGGGCAAGGCGCCGCTTAAAGGAGCGCGCATCTCCGGTTCTCTTCATATGACCATCCAGACCGCTGTACTTATCGAGACCCTGGTTGAACTGGGCGCCGAAGTACGTTGGGCATCATGCAATATCTATTCTACCCAAGACCACGCGGCGGCGGCCATTGCCGACCAGGGTATCCCGGTTTTTGCCTGGAAAGGCGAAACTCTGGAAGAATACTGGTGGTGTACTGATCAGGCGCTGACCTGGCCCGACGGCAATGGTCCCAACATGATTCTCGATGATGGTGGTGATGCCACCATGCTGGTTCACAAGGGTGCTGAATTTGAGGCTGCCGGCAGCGTGCCCGATGCCGATGCCGATGCTTACGAAGAATGGAAGGTGTTCCTGAACCTTTGTCGTCGCAGCCTCGAGAACAGCAAGGATAAGTGGACCAACATCGCCAAGGGCATTAGGGGTGTTACCGAAGAAACCACGACCGGCGTGCATCGCCTTTACCAGATGGCAGAACGCGGCGAACTTATGTTCCCGGCCATGAACGTCAACGATTCCGTTACCAAGTCCAAGTTCGACAACCTTTACGGCTGTCGTGAATCACTGCTCGACGGTATCAAGCGTGCAACCGACGTCATGATCGCCGGCAAGATTGCCGTAGTGCTCGGCTACGGTGACGTTGGCAAGGGTTGTGCCCAGGCCTTTCGTGGAATGGGTGCTACTGTCTGGGTCACGGAAATTGACCCGATTTGCGCACTGCAAGCAGCAATGGAAGGCTATCGCGTGGTCAATATGGACGATGCCTGTAAGGTTGGCGATATCTTTGTTACCACCACCGGCAACGTGAACGTCATTAATCACGACCACATGGTGGCTATGAAGCATGAATCCATCGTCTGCAACATTGGTCACTTTGACTCAGAGATTGATATTGCCTCGCTCGAAAAATACGAGTGGGAAGAAATAAAACCCCAGGTTGATCACGTCATTTTCCCGGACGGCAAGAAACTTATAGTACTGGCCAAGGGCAGACTGGTGAATCTGGGGTGTGCTACCGGCCACCCGAGCTTCGTGATGTCCGCATCGTTCACCAACCAGGTAATGGCGCAAATTGAACTCTTCAAACATCATGATAACTACGATAATGGCGTGTTCATCCTGCCTAAGATGCTGGACGAAAAGGTTGCGCGCTTGCACCTGAATAAAATAGGCGTACACCTGACACAACTGACCCAAAAGCAGGCTGATTACATCAGTGTCCCTGTTGATGGGCCGTACAAGCCTGCGCATTATCGATATTAAAAATACGTCACCCCGGACCGCGGCAGGCGGCTCCGGGGTACGACTTTTGGCCGGACATTATGACAACCACTACCGATCTTTCGGTTTCTTGCGAGTTTTTTCCGCCGCGCACCGACGCAGGAAGAACAAACTGGCGGGAAGCCCTCAACGAACTGGCCGTTATCAAGCCGGAGTATTTCTCCTGCACTTATGGTGCCGGCGGGACGACACAGGAAGGTACCCGTGAAACCCTGCGGGACATTATTGATTCCGGCTTTGCAGGCGCGGCACACATTACCTGCATCGGTTCGACCAGGGACAAAATTCTGTCTCTACTGGACACATACAAAAACATGGGCGTACAGCGTCTGGTTGCGCTCCGGGGCGACCTGCCCCAGGGCATGAGCGACCCAGGCGAATTTCATCACGCCAATGAACTGGTAGCGTTTATTCGTGAAACAACCGGGGATGATTTTCATATTGAGGTAGCCGCTTACCCCGAAAAACATCCCGAATCACTGAATTTTCAAGATGATTTTCAGAATTTTGTTAAAAAAGTGGATGCCGGAGCGGATTCAGCTATTACCCAGTTCTTTTTTAATGTTGAATCCTATTACAGGTTTCTGGAAGACGGACTCAAGGCCGGGATCGACATCCCGGTTATTCCGGGGATCATGCCAATTACCAATTACAAAAGCCTTGCAGGCTTTGCATCCGGCTGTGGTGCTGAAATACCCCGGTGGCTGTCAACGCGACTCGAAGGTTTTGCTGATGACCTTGAATCCATTCGGGAATTCGGATTCGAAGTAGTTCTGGATTTCTGCGAGCAGCTAGTGGCGGTTGGTGCTCCCGGGTTACATTTTTATACTCTGAATCGGGCGCAACCCACCATCGACCTGGTAAGGGAGTTGGGCCTGATCAACACAAAGTGAGCGGGTATAATACATTTACGCGGTCAAACGATGATCTAGACTTGTAAGAAATATCAAAGATCCGGGGTCACCCGGATCACACACCAGGAGAACCTCAATGGGGATACGCCAGCTTACCGCATTCAGTTTTTTGACACTGGTGCTTGTCTCCTGTGGTGGCCAGAAAGCCAGCGCGCCATCCAGGGCAGTTGCAGAGGCTGTCGGCCCCAACACATATGTCATTTTTGGACCCAACCAGCTTCCAAATCCTGTCAACAAGGGGTTTATGAATAATCCCGGATTTGTTGTTACGAACAAGGGTGTGGTCGTCATAGACCCGGGCAGTGGTTTGAAAATCGGCAAAATGGTGGTCGACGAGATCAGGCGCGTCACAACTCAACCCGTCGTGGCGGTAATAAACACGCATATACACGGTGATCATTGGCTGGGTAACGGCGGCATAATCGAGGCGTTTCCGGAGGCGGTTATCTACGGCCACCCTGACATGATGGAGCGCGCCAATCACGGGGCCGGTGAAGACTGGATCAAACTTATTAACGGCCTTACGGACGGGGCAATAGTTGGCACCAAACCAGTATTGCCCAGCAAGACACTGAACGACGGTGATGTACTGACGTTTGGCATGTCTCGACTCAAGATTCATCACACCGGTCACGCCCACACCCACGGTGATTTAATGGTTGAGCTCGTTACCGAAAAGGTATTTTTTCTCGGGGACATCGTGCTTCATGGTCGCATTGGTCGTATGGATGACGGCAACTTCAAAGGCAATATTGATGCTATAGATCGGGCGCTGGCAGCAAACGCCAACGTCTATGTTCCCGGCCATGGAATGAAAGGAGACAAATCGATTCCAATGGCTTATCGAACCTACTTATCGACCATTTACGAGACCGTAAAAGGTCTCTACGATCAAGGTCTGACCGATTTTGATATGAAACCACAGGTTGTTGAAAACCTGGTTGAGTTTCAAGACTGGGGTTCTTTTGAAACCGAGGTCGGACGACAGGTTAGCCTGTGTTATATCCAGGTTGAACAGGCAGCATTTTAATCGTGCGCGGGCTTTATCCTGAAATTCATCAAAACCTGAGCTTTACCGTCACGACCGGAGACGGTCATGAACTTTACGTCGAGGAATGTGGGGTTGCTGAAGGTATACCGGTAATTTTTTTGCACGGTGGCCCCGGCGCCGGCTGTGAAGCCTGGCATCGACAATTCTTCGATCCAGAGCGGTACCGGATTATTTTGTTTGATCAACGCGGCTCCGGACGTTCTACGCCACACGCAAGCCTGGGAAATAACACATCTCAACACCTGGTCGAGGACATCGAAAGGATTCGTACACGGCTTGGCATTGAAAAATGGCTGGTTTTCGGCGGCTCATGGGGATCGACACTGGGACTGCTCTACGCCGAAACGCATCCGCAACGGGTTACCGGCTTGATACTTAGGGGCATTTTCCTGTGCAGGCCAAAAGAAATCCACTGGTTTTACCAGGAAGGTGCGAGCCGAATCTTTCCGGATTTTTGGCAAGAATTTATTGCGCCCATACCGCAAAACGAGCGTGATGATCTGGTGGAAGCGCATTACCGGCGACTGGTCGGCGATGACGAAATTGCTCGCATGGCGTCGGCCAAAGCCTGGTCTATATGGGAAGGAAAAACATCCAATCTCAAAACGAAACCCTCAGTGGTCGACTTTTTCGGGTCACCGCACACGGCGTTAAGCCTGTCTCGAATAGAAGCCCATTATTTTGTACACAACAGTTTTTTGCGTGATAACCAGCTGCTGGAAGATGCCCGAGCGATTCAGGATATACCGGGGTTTATCATTCACGGGCGCTACGACATGGTATGCCCCATTGAGAGCGCCTGGGAGCTTGCCCTGGCATGGCCAAACGCGCAGCTTCAGATCGTTCCCGGTGCCGGGCATTCTGCATCGGAACCAGGAATTGTTCACGCCCTGATTACCGCCACTGACTGGTTTGCAGACGAATTGGAGTAAATGGCCACTTACGTAATCGGGGATGTCCAGGGCTGCTTACGCTCGCTAGAAACGTTGCTGGCGAAAATTGGTTTTTCAGCCAAACACGATCGACTGTGGTTCGTTGGTGATCTGGTGAACCGGGGCCCGGATTCTCTCGGCGTACTTCGCTTTGTTCGCGACCTCGGTGATCGGGCTGTCACCGTGCTCGGCAACCATGATCTTCACCTTCTCGCTTTCGCCAACAGTGGATCCCGCGAAACCAGCCCCCCAAGCCTGGCTCCTGTACTGGGCGCGCCGGATCGTGACGAATTGCTGCTCTGGCTCCGTCATCAACCACTCTTTCACTTTGATCAAGATCTAGACTGGGCAATGGTCCACGCTGGCGTTTACCCCGGGTGGTCCGTTCACATGACAAAGAATCTTTCAGACGAAGTCCACAAAACACTGCGTGGGGACGACTGTGATGGTTTTTTTTCCGAAATGTACGGGAACGAGCCAGCCTCTTGGCATAGTCAGTTAACCGGCGCAGACAGGTTACGTTTTATAGTTAACGTCTTTACACGGCTGCGCTATATGCGTGGCCTGGAACTGGAGTTCACGGAAAAAGACGCGCCCGAAGCGGTTCTTGAGTCTACCCCGGAACTACTCCCCTGGTTCAATCATCCTCAAGGGGTCTTCTCGGGTGAATCAACCCGGCTCGTATTCGGTCATTGGTCAACCTTGCCACCGCGTCAATATGACAAAGCCTTTGCTACGGACGGGGGTTGTTTATGGGGTGGCAAACTGGTGGCACTGGAGATTGATAAAACCCTGGCCCCCGTGTGGCATTCGATTGACTGCGAACGCCGACTTCAGCCATGTCGGAACCAAGTCACAAATTAGGCAAATTCGTCAAACAGCTGGCCCGGGCGCGGTCCGGCTGCGGCAACCGGTGTACTGCTTTCGTGTCCGTAAACACTCACTGCGCGTAGTGCTCGGCTTGTTTGTAAGTGGCTCCGTTCCACCTGGCTTGGCTCATATACGCCCCGGGCCTTGTGGGTTTTCGCGTAAACAAACATGCTATCGTTTGATTCGGACCAGTCGCCACTAAATACGCGCGGCTCCGGCAGGTGGTCGTTAGTTGTCTTTTCAGCCGGGTCCTGACGTCTGCCCAGATTTTGACCATAGGCCAATGACTGAACGGTTCGATCAGGCTGGACGCGCATTAGTTCAGTGTCCCGCTGGTGTTTGCCGTTGGGGCACCCGTGATTTCCTTTAGACATCTAAGGAATATAGCACGGCATTTTGAATTGTAAATTTCTGTAACAATCCAAAACCGTCTAAGCGGGGGGCTCAAACGATCAAAACATTCGGCGGCGTGGAAACAATGGATACTATGACCAAAAAAGCACACGACATAAAAATAGATGTAGAGACACATTTTCTGGACGGACATTCTGATCCTGCCGAGTACCGGTATGTTTTTTCTTACACGGTAACAATCACCAATATAGGTCAGAAAACAGCCCAATTGATCAGTCGATACTGGCTGATAACCGACGCCGACAACCACACCGAAGAAGTGCGTGGCCCAGGAGTGGTTGGCGAACAACCTGTATTGACCCCCGGAAAAAGTTTTCGTTACACAAGCGGGACCGTGTTTCGAACGCCAGTGGGGACAATGGAGGGGAGTTATGAGTTGCGCGATGAAGACGGAATCACATTCCAAGCAAGCATCCCGGTCATTGGCTTTAGTCGACCAGGGGTGCTGCACTAACTCGGTGAGAGTTGGTAACGCGTCCTTGCACATGATTGCTACTCTAGATGGAGTTTATCAATCTCTCCAGACGGTTCAGGTCAAGATTTGTTAAACCAGGAGTGAAGCCAGCTGGTTCACTGTCTAGACATCCAGATTGCTCACGGCAAGCGCATTTCGTTCAATAAATTCGCGGCGCGGTTCGACCTGGTCTCCCATTAGCGTGGTGAACACATCGTCTGCAGCTACACCGTCCTCGATGTTCACCCTGAGCAGGCGCCGAACCTGGGGATCCATGGTTGTTTCCCACAACTGATCGGGATTCATTTCACCCAAGCCCTTGTATCGTTGAATGGACTGACCTTTCCGAGCTTCGTCCATGAGCCAGTTCAATCCGTCAGCGAAATCGGTCACCGTTAAACTCTTATCGCCACGGTGGAATACCGCCTCTTCAATAAAGGAGTGATTCAGTTTTTCTCCCAATTCTGAAATGTTCCTGTATTCACCGGAATTTATCAGTTCCTGGTTGATACGCGTAACGCGTACGGCGCCGTGGCGAACCTTGGTCACCGTTAATTCGTGAAGCTGGCTCCTGGCATCCAGGGTAATGGCGGTTTCGAAATGCGTTCCCGATTCTACTTGGGCTTCCAGTTTTGACAGCAGGGTCTGAGCAATTGACTGCAAACGCTCAGGTTTTTGCAGGTCGTCCTCAGTGATACGGGTAATGCGGGCCAGTGTGCTGAGGATGCCGCGGTCATACCGTCGCGACAGCCTTGCCAGTGTTTGGTCAACGGCGAGGAAAAAATGGCATAAATCGGCCAGCTCGACGCCTTCCATAATACCACCCGAAGCGAATTCTATTCGGGCACCATCAAGAGCTGCGTTCAACAAAAACGACTGCAGCTCCGGATCGTCTTTCAGGTATTGTTCTTTTTTACCGCGCTTAACCTTATAAAGTGGGGGTTGAGCAATATATATGTGTCCACGCTCCATAAGATCCGGCATTTGGCGGTAGAAAAACGTCAACAATAAGGTGCGTATATGGGAGCCATCAACATCGGCGTCGGTCATAATGATAATGCGATGGTAACGCAACCTATTGTAATCAAAGTCATTTTTTCCAATACCGGTTCCCAAAGCCGTTATCAAGGTGGCGACTTCCTGGGATGACAACATTTTATCGAAGCGAGCACGCTCTACGTTCAGTATTTTTCCTTTTAACGGCAGAATCGCCTGGAACTTTCGGTCACGGGCCTGCTTTGCGGACCCGCCGGCCGAATCACCCTCAACAAGGTAAATTTCGCACTTGCTAGGATCGCGCTCCTGACAGTCTGCGAGCTTTCCTGGTAACCCAGCGACATCAAGCGCCCCTTTTCTGCGGGTCATTTCACGGGCCTTGCGTGCGGCTTCGCGTGCGCGTGCGGCCTCTATAATTTTGTTGACGATAGATTTCGCGTCGGACGGGTTTTCATCCAAGTACTCTTTCAGTTTTTCACTGACAATAGACTCCACGACACCCTTCACTTCGGAGGACACCAGCTTGTCTTTGGTTTGGGATGAGAATTTCGGATCAGGTACTTTTACGGACAAAACAGCCGTTAATCCTTCCCTGGAGTCGTCACCGGACGTCGATATTTTCGATTTTTTTGCCATGGGGCTAGCGTCGATAAACTGGTTTAGGGTACGGGTCATGGCTCCACGCAGCCCGGCTAAATGCGTACCTCCATCTCGCTGAGGAATATTATTCGTGAAACAAAATATGTTTTCTTGATACGAGTCATTCCACTGCATTGAGAGCTCTACCGTAATCCCGTCTTTTTCGGCCATCATGGATATTACGGATTGGTGTAACGGTGTCTTGTTGCGGTTCAGGTGCTCGACAAACGCCTGAATGCCGCCTTTGTATTCAAATGTGTCGGTTTTACCGGTTCGTTCGTCTGTTAGAACAATACGCACCCCAGAATTCAAAAAAGAGAGCTCCCGAAGGCGTTTTGCGAGTATGTCGTAATGGATAATTGTGTCGGTAAATATCTTCGGGCTCGGTTTAAAGCGAATTTCAGTACCGGCGACTGTCGTTTCTCCAGCGATAGAAAGCGGGGCTTCCGGTTCACCCAGGTGATAGGTCTGTTTGTGTATTTTGCCATCGCGCTGGATAGTTAAGTTTAAAGTATCGGATAAAGCGTTTACGACAGACACGCCGACTCCGTGGAGACCACCGGACACCTTGTAGGAATTTTGGTCAAACTTTCCGCCAGCGTGGAGTACGGTCAAAATAACTTCTGCTGCGGAGCGCCCTTCCTCTTCGATAATCCCTGTGGGAATCCCTCGACCGTTATCGGCTACGGATACAGACTCATCTGCGTGAATGGTTACCCGGATTTCGTCGCAGTGTCCGGCCAATGCTTCATCGATGGAATTGTCTACGACCTCAAAAACCATATGGTGCAGGCCAGTGCCGTCATCAGTGTCTCCGATGTACATGCCCGGGCGTTTCCGAACTGCTTCAAGGCCCTTTAGGACCTGAATACTGCCTGAATCGTAGGTGCTGTCGGTGCTCATAAGAATTTGATTTTAAATAAGGAATGACACGAAATTCTAACAGATTTAAGGTGTTTGGGCAGGCATTTTTTCTTGCTTCGTTAGCACGATGTTTCAGTTACTTCGCCATGTTTCACGTGAAACAATTTAGGAGACTCCCAGGTTTCTAGCGCCAAAATGTTCGGATCCGTAGTAGTTACAAAAACTTGGAAACCTTTTTTTGATAACAATTTAAGCAAATTGTCTCGATGCTGGTGATCTAACTCCGAAGGCACGTCATCCAAAAGCAAAACTGGCGCGATTTCTGAATCAATATCGGACATTTGTGATAATAAAATTGCTAATAACACCATTTTTTGTTGGCCCTGGGAGGCCACCGAGCCATATGGCTTGCCACAGAAATCGACTAAAATGTCCGCACGGTGGGGGCCAAATTGAGTGTAGCCAAGCTTAATGTCCTGAGAGTGATTTTGGCGTAGCACCAGCCCATAATCATCCATTCCCCCGGTCTCAAGCCTAATGCTGACATAATGGCCTCCAAGGGAGAGTAATTCATCTACCAGTGGACCTATCGACGGTTGCCATTCATTGACATAAGCGTCCCTGGCCTCGGTAACGGCAGTCGCAAAGTCTACAATTTTCTCGTCCCACGTTTTGAGCTCGGCGAAATTTATACCACGTTGTTTTAACACTCGATTCCTTTGATCGAGGCACCGCTGGAAATCTCGCCAACTTTCCTGAAACCGATGTTCCACGTGAAACACGCCCCAGTCGAGTATGTTTCGCCGATATTTGCTTTGTTGTCTGAATCTATAATGACTATCGGGTAATATCGCTCGAACGGGTAGAATTTTAGCAACCTCGCCTGCACTCAGCGCTTTTCTTTTATCTATTGTCACTTGCCGACGCAAACCGTCTTGGCGCTGCCAAAGTATTTCCTTTGCTTTACCAAACCGGCCGTCAAACCGTCCCAATATTTCGGTCATTTTCGAACCGTGTGTAAGCACGTCGTCCAATTGGTGTGTTCTAAACGATTTACCGGTCGACAAAATTTGAATTGCTTCAAGAATCGACGTTTTGCCGCTGCCGTTATCTCCCCAAATTACATTCAGCCCTGGCGACGGTTCAAGTTCGACGTGACGCAGGTTCCGAGTATTGTTTATTACTAATGACCGTAGTGCCATAACGCACCATCCCCTGGTCTTTTTACAACCTCATGGGCATTATAAGATACAACGTGTCACTGTCTTCTTTGCACGTAAAGCTGCCGATACTGTTACCGTCTGTCAGGCCTATGTCTATTGACGCTCCGGTTAACCCAGAAACGGCATCAACGATAAAGTTTGAGTTGAAGCCTATTTCTGTATTCTCCTGATCATAATCGATCACAATTTCTTCCTGCGCTTCTTCCTGTTCCGGATTGTGTGTCGAGATATTCATCGCCTTATTACCCACACCGAGCACTATTCCCTTGAATTTCTCGTTGGACAGTATCGATACACGCTGAATAGCTTTTTTAAATTGCTCTTTATCTACAGAAACAGATTTCGTCTGCTTGCCCGGTATCACCCTCGTATAGTCAGGAAACCTGCCATCAATCAACTTTGACGTGAACTTGATGTCTCCGAACTCAACCTGGATATGATTCTTGCCAATTCTTAGTACCGCGCTCGCATCAGACGGTTCCAGGAATCGTATGAGTTCCAAAACGCCTTTTCGCGGCACGATAATCTGAGAGTTTTCATCAACGGTAAGCGCGTCTACGACCAAGTCACAGACTCCCATTCTGTGCCCATCTGTACCCACAGCCTTCAAAAGTTTGTTTTGCATTTCTATCAACAACCCGTTCATGTAATACCGAACATCTTGCTGCGCCATACAAAACTGCGTTTTTTCCAAAATTCGACGAATTGCGCCCTGGGCCAACGATATCTCCTTGTCCCAATTCGTCGTTTCTATATTGGGGAATTCGGTGGCCGGGAGCGTGACCAGGCTGAACCTGCTTTTACCCGATTTAACACTGATTTTCTCTGCTTCTGATTTAATTTCAATTATTGAGTCGTCCGGTAGTGACTTGCAAATATCCAACAACTTTCGCGCCGGAACAGTGATCTCGCCATCGGTAGCAGACTTCACTGACGTTGTCGCCACCACCTCGATTTCCAGATCCGTAGCGGTGATAACCAGAGAACCGTCTTTAACCTGTAACAGCACGTTCGACAATACAGGCAAGGTCTGCCTACGTTCGACTACGCCCGCTGCGTAGGTGAGTGGTTTCAAGAGTTCATCACGCTGGATGCTGATCTGCATCTTCCGTTCCTTTATATTGAATATATGTTTAAAAATTTAAAGTAGTAGTTATTAGTGTTGCCAAAATCTGTTGATAAGTCCCTTTTAACCTGTTTTTCCTTGTTCGCGACGTCTTGTAATCCTGTTGGTAGACTGCCTTGTGGCTTGTGGATAGTGTGTAGATAAAATGAATAACTTGGCCAATTGCTCATAAGCCGCGATTTTATCCTTTTTATCCCCCCCGTTTTCCACACCATAAAAACCCTCTTATCCACAACCTTATCCACCAGGTTTCCATCAATGACTGAGTATTCGGCAAAGGTTATCGTAGTCTTCTTTAACCCTGGAATCCGTAGACTTCAGCTCTTCAACCTTCCGACATGCATGCAGAACTGTTGTATGGTCCCGACCACCAAATCCGTCACCGATCTCAGGCAAGCTATGTTCGGTCAATTCTTTGGACAGCGCCATCGCGATCTGTCTTGGTCGCGCAATCTGCCGCGACCGCGTTTTACCGTGCATGTCGGACACCCGGATATTAAAATATTCCGCGACGATTTTCTGAATATTGTTAATCGTAATTTGGCGCTCCTGAAATGCCAGCAGATCGCGCAGATTTTCGTTGGCCAGCTCCATATTTATCGGTCGTCCGGTAAACGACGCTGCAGCCAGCACCCTCCGCAACGCGCCTTCCAGCTCCCTCACATTCGAGCGAACTCGTTTAGCAATAAAAAATGCTACGTCATCCGGCAGAGTTATGTTTTCTTCCTTCGCCTTTTTGATAATTATGGCCGCCCTTGTTTCCAGTTCTGGCGGCTCAATGGCCACCGTTAATCCAGAGCCAAACCTTGAGACCAGTCTTTCTTCAACGCCATTCAATTCTTTCGGAAATCTATCTGCTGTGATGATGACTTGTTTTTGTCCCTCCAAAAGAGCGTTAAACGTGTGAAAAAACTCTTCTTGTGAACGCTCCTTGCCGACAAAAAACTGGATATCGTCAATCAACAGCGCATCAAGTGACCGGTAATATTTTTTGAAGTCGTTCATCTGGTTGTGTTGCAACGCTTTAACCATATCGGCAACGAACTTTTCAGAGTGAACATAGGCAACCCTGGCTTCTGGTTTGTGTTCAATCATTGAGTTGCCAGCAGCTTGCATCAGGTGTGTTTTGCCCAAACCTACGCCGCCATAAATAAATAGCGGGTTATAGGCGCCCCCCGGGTTTTCCCCTACCTGTTTCGCGGCCGCTCGGGCAAGCTGGTTGGATTTTCCTTCAACATGCGTACTAAACGTGAACGAATGATTCAGTCGGCCTCCTTGGGGCCCAGGGGTGGCACGACTGGTAGACTGGGCCCGAACCGCCGAGGGCTTGGTTCCTGAGGCAATTTTTTCTTTTGTCTCACCGCCGGAGCGCGATCCGACTTCAATTTGCACCACCAACTTGTGACCATTTTCGCTGAACTGTCCAACAAGTTCGGTTATCCTCGCCAAGAACCGTTCTCTTACCCAGTCCATTACGAACCGATTTGGAGCCAATAAGCGAAGTGATCCGCTACCCTCTACAGCCTGCAGCGGTCTGATCCAAGTATTAAACTGTTGCGAGGAAAGCTCATCTTCCAGACGATTGAGGCACTGGTACCATAACGTAGTAGTTGCCACGATTTGTCCTTAACGTTTTGATTTTATGAGTTTTTATAGATGCTCCACACCACCCTAACCGCTACGGAGCTTTCGAACTTATCCCCAATAATATCTCTCTGTGGAAAACTTATCCACAATTACCTGCTGTAGTGTTCCAAATCCCAATTACCGGGGAGAATCTTGTTGACTTTAGCCTTTAAAATCCGTAACTTTGCCGCCCCTGTGATTATTGACTCCCGGCAACAAAAGCCAGGAACTTAGGTGACCATTTTATGAAACGCACATTTCAGCCCAGTATTATTAAGCGCAAGCGCACCCATGGTTTCCGCGTCCGCATGCGCACCGCGTCTGGCAGAGCCGTTATTAACGCCCGCCGTGCCAAGGGCCGCGCCCGCCTCGCGGTATAATCGGCAATCGTCCGATAGTTCCGACCCGAACAAATCCAGGGTCGGAACCCCGGTGTCCATGCACACCGAATCTCCACAACATCTTTCTCGAAGAAGAACGCTGCCCAAGGCGGCCCGGTTATTGCGCCCGGCGGAATTCGCCAGCGTGTTCAAAAACGGCGAACGCATGCAAAACCGGTTCTTTTCCATCATTCACGCCCAGTCACATGTTGCTGGTCGACGCTGTCGCCTGGGAATCGCTGTGTCCAAAAAAAATGTACGTTTGGCGGTTGCCCGAAATCGTTTAAAACGCATTATCAGGGAGTGGTTCAGGACGACAAATTTATCGTCGACGGGCGATATTATAGTTATGGCCCGCCCAGGCAGTGGATCGGCTTCGCCCCACCAGTTACGACAATCTCTGGCCAACATGAAACTCGGATCGCGGACCAACGGGAATTCCGGGCCATGAAACAGTTTATGCTTTTGTTGTTAAGGGGCTACCGTCTGTTCATCAGCCCGCTTTTGGGGCCTCCGCGGTGCCGTTTCCACCCAAGTTGTTCGGAATACTCGATTACTGCTGTTGAGCGATTTGGTGTTCTGCGCGGAATGTGGTTAAGTCTGCGCCGGGTGGGGCGCTGTCATCCCTGGAACGACGGTGGTTTTGACCCGGTACCGGAACCCGCCTCAACCAAGCCTGAATGCGGCTGTCAATCCGGAAAACGGACCTGATTCTTTAGTATTTTATTGCAGTGAAAAGATAAAAATGGACAACCAGAGACTTATATTATTTATCGCGCTGGCCAGCGTTTTGATGCTCATCTGGCTGAAGTGGGAAGAATCCAACCGGCCTATTCCGGTCCCGGCCGCCGTTACCGCGCCTGCCACCAATACACCGAGCCTGCCACCTGAACCAAACCAGGTAACGGCGACACCCCCCGCTGTGGTCGTGACCCCGGCCCAGGCGAGAACTGGTGAGAAGGTCTCTATTACAACTGACTTGCTCCAGCTGACCGTGAACACCGATGGGGCTGACATTTCCGATGCGAGGTTGTTGTCCCACCTGGAAACTGCGACGGCAAAAGACAAGCCTTTCCGACTTTTTAGCGCAGAGCCGGACCGCCTATACCTTACCCAAACCGGTATCGTTGGACGAGATCGTAGTTTCCCGACCCATCACACTGTGTTCTCAACATCCGCTACCAGTTACCAGCTGGAACCGAGCAAAGACAAGCTGGATGTCGTATTCTCGTGGAGCTCACCTGATGGTGTGGTCTACGACAAAATTTACGGTTTTAAACGTAACAGTTATGTAGTCGACATTACATTCAGAATCAGCAATCGCTCAGCTGCACAATGGAATGGATACCTGTACACCCAGTTTTTGCGACGTCGTCCGGACACGACCGGCGGCATGATGGCGTTACCCACCTATGTCGGTGGCGCAATCTATACCCCCGAAGAACAATACGAAAAGATTTCGTTTGATGATGTCGATGACGCGCAATTAAAGCGCACCGTTACCGGTGGCTGGGTTGGTATGTTGCAACACTATTTCGTTGCAGCATGGATGCCGCCCCAGGATAGCGAGAACATCTTTTTTGGCAAACCGGTTGGTAGTGGTGAGTATGTATATGGAATGACCAGAAAAAATTCTCCGGTGGTTGCTGCCGGTAGCCAGGCAGACATTTCTACACAGCTTTACCTGGGCCCAAAAGAAAACAGCCGCCTGAAACATTTACCTGCCGGCATGGAGCTGACAGTTGATTTTGGCTGGCTGACGTTTATTTCAGCACCGCTATTCTGGATACTGATCCTTATCCATGACTGGGTTGGGAACTGGGGTTGGGCGATCATCCTGTTAACCATCCTTATCAAGGCCGTGTTCTTCCCGTTATCCGCGGCAAGTTACAAATCCATGGCCAAGATGCGCGCCGTACAGCCCAAGATCCAAAGCATGAAAGAGCGGTTTGGAAGTGACAAGAACCGGTTTAACCAGGAAATGATGAATCTCTATAAAACAGAGAAGATCAACCCCCTCGGTGGTTGCTTGCCAATCCTGATCCAAATCCCGGTCTTTATCGCCCTGTACTGGGTATTGCTGGAGAGTGTCGAAATGCGACATGCGCCTTTCGCTCTTTGGCTAACTGACTTGTCGTCTCCAGACCCGTATTTCGTGTTGCCTATTATTATGGGCATCTCCATGTTTATTCAGCACCACCTTAACCCGGCGCCGGTAGATCCCATGCAAAAGAAAATCATGCAATTTTTGCCGGCCCTGTTCACGGTGTTCTTCCTGTTTTTCCCGGCCGGCCTGGTGTTGTACTGGGTTGTTAACAACATCCTATCTATTGCCCAGCAATGGCAGATAACACGAATGATCGAAGCCGGCAAAGGCTGAGCCAGTCAACGATCGTAGCCATCGCCACGCCGCCCGGCCGTGGTGGTGTTGGTATATTGCGACTATCCGGTCCCGACGCAATTAGCATAGCTTCGAAGGTCGCCGGGCCCGCGCCAGTTGCGCGAATGGCTGCTTATCGCCGGTTTCGGGACACGAGCCGTCACATCATTGATGACGGCCTGTTCCTTGTTTTCCCTGCTCCAAACTCCTTTACCGGCGAAGATGTTGTAGAGCTGCAATGCCATGGCAGCCCGGTTGCACTTGATATGCTGCAACAGCTTTGCCTGGACCTGGGCGCCGAACTGGCAGCGCCAGGCGAATTCAGTGAGCGCGCTTTCCTGAATGGTCGCATAGATCTGGTGCAGGCTGAGGCCATAGCGGACCTGATTGACAGCCGTACGCGGAGCGCCGCGCGGTCAGCCCAACGGTCTTTGCAGGGAGAGTTTTCCCGTCGCGTTAACAATTTGCGGGATCGACTGGTTGATTTGAGAAAGTATGTTGAAGCGGCTATCGATTTTACCGATGAAGACATCGACTTCCTGAACACACACGACCTGCCGGCCAAGCTGGCAGAAATTATGCGTGACGTAGACGAGCTGCTGGCGCAGGCTGAAAACGGTCGGTTACTCCATGACGGAATTACGATTGTTCTGGCCGGCCCCCCCAATGCCGGAAAATCAAGTTTGTTGAATTGCCTGGCGCACATGGACGCCGCAATTGTATCCAGTGTGCCCGGTACTACTCGTGATGTTATCAGGGAGTCGATCAGTATAGACGGATTGCCCATAACCTTGCTGGACACCGCCGGCTTGCGCCTGGCAAATGATGAAATAGAAAGTGAAGGCATACGTCGCGCGCAGAAGGCCATGGAAACAGCAGATCATGTGTTGTTGCTCACGGAAGATGGTACCAGCGAAGACGATGTAAATATTTTGATATCGCAACTCGCCGACCCGGCGCGGGCGACATTAGTATTAAACAAAATCGACATTAGTGGCCGAAACCCTGGAACGCATCATTTTCGCGGGATAACGGCCATAGCCCTGTCTGTTCAAACCGGTTCCGGGATCAGCGAGCTGAAACAGCGAATCAGGAGCCTGTTTCATACCGATGAAATTGGCGAGGCAACGTTTATCGCACGGAGACGCCATATTGATGCGCTTAATCGTGCCCGTTCATCCACGAATAACGCGAAAGTCCAGCTGCAGGCAGGCATGGGAGACTTAATGGCCGAAGATTTAAGGCAGGCCCAAAATGCATTGGCGGAAATAACCGGTGAATTTGTTGCAGACGACCTGCTCGGGGAAATCTTTTCCAGTTTTTGTATCGGCAAGTGACATGATTCAGGCTGTTTTAGTCCAGACTTGTTTGAGCTTTCGCCGGAGTTGCGCAGTCGGAATTGGTTGATCGCCGTAATGTATGCCGATATAGCTTTGAATAAATTGATCTACGCCCTGCGCGTTCATGGGTAATCGCCTGACCACCCTGTTTCGGAAATCCATCGGCCCCTCGTTTTCCCTGCGTTGAACACCTCTTTTTGCACACTGTTTGCAAAAACGGATATATAGCCGTGTCTCCGGCCTAACAGGTCCTGATCTGAACCTGTTCATGCTCCGGTACAGAACTATGGTCAGAATGAGCATCGCCAGCATGATAATGCCGGCGCCGAGCAGCTTCGACCAACCGACGGAAAGTGATTGAAGAAATTCGCGTTGTTTCTGTTGGTCAAATTCGGCCGTCCAGCGATACCAGCCCATGTTCGCTGCATCCCACTGGTGGCGTAGCGTACGCAACAACCCGTCAAGAAGACCGCTTGATGCCATCATGTCCAAACCAAAATCCAGACCGCGCCCCGCTTCCAATCCCTGTTCCTGAAGACGCCTGATGGCATCGATGCCATATTCAATGCGTTCGGGTGCTACTGCTTCAACAGGATCGACACGGATCCAGCCTTGTCCGGCCAGCCAGACCTCTGTCCAGGCATGAGCGTCTGATTGTCGTATGGTATAAAAATCACCGGTCGGATTGAAGTTGTCGCCGAGATATCCATTTACCACCCTGGCCGGCACGCCGGCTGCGCGCATTAAAATGGCAAAGGCGCTGGCGTAGTGTTCACAAAAACCACGTCTTTGTTTAAACAGAAATTCTTCAACCGGATCGCCGCCAAGAAGGGGTGGTGAAAGAGTGTAAAAGAATTCATTTTGTCGAAAGTATTGCAATGCAGCTTTGACAATATCTTCACCTGATTGTGAGCGTTCACGCCACGTATTGGCGAGCGCCCTTACCTTTGGGCTGACTGCCGGCAGTTGCAAGCCGGCAGCACGCTCAATCTCCGAGTCACCATGTACGCGATAACGCAAAGCCGATCGAAGTGAATATTTACGTTGTTGTTTGTTCAGTTCGTGCCAACGAAACAACATACCCGGCTTCAGCAACATGCCGCGTGGTTTTTCGGTGGGCATATCAAGGGCGGCAATCCAGGGGCCCGGCTTCTCCTGGATGATTTCGTAGCTGTAAATCCTGTCCAGCGCATCTACCTGGTAATTTGCACGTACGGCCGGGGCGCCTTCGCGCCAGGTGCGGCCATCAAACTGCCATAAAATAATTGCCCGCCAATAAAGCGCGCCCATAGGTCGGGCACTATCTTCGAAATTGACATAGAACACCGGCTGGTCGGACTGGGCCAACTGGTTGATGGAGCCCGGAGACATTGTATCAGACAAACCGGTTGTACCACCGCTGCTGCCAGGAAGCGCAAACAACGCGCCGGGCAGTCGCGGAAACAACAGGTACATAACCAGCATCAGAGGTATCGCCAATGTTACCAGGCCAATGCTGGTCTGAATGCGTTTCAATGCAGAAACCGATCCAGGGAAGGCAATGCGGTTCAGGCAGGTAAAGCCGATAATGACACCAACAAAAAGGTAAATTGCAAGTACGAGGGATTGTGAAAACAGGAAGTTGCCCAGTATGACAATGAAACCAAGAAGGCAGGTAACGATATAGTCACGCAATGTATCGAGTTCCAGTAACTTAAGCGCCATCATGCCAATCAACAACGACACGCCGGCGTCACGCCCAAGCACGCCGCCCTGGAATTTGACAATGATTGCAAGCATTAAGATAGCCAACAAGCCACGGGTGTAACGTCCGGGTTGATACCAGCCACGGGTGTTGATCAGCAGGCGCCACACGGCGACACCAAGGAACACGACCAGGAGATAAGGCGGCAGTTCATTGCCGTAAGGCAACAGCACGTAACCAAGAAACAGGATAAGCCAGGCAACGCTGCTCCGATCGGCGATTTTCCGCGCCGGCGCTTCGACCTGGCCAGCGCCTATTTTTCGGAAAAACATGCCAACGCCCTCAGGCATTCATGCTGATGATGTTGACCGGTACCGGGTGTGATGACTGTGCCCGGGATTTTGAGCCCATAAGACTGGTTTTGTCGCTGGGCATCTATAACAGCACGACATAACAGGCTTAACCGTGTCTCGGTATCGCCGTTTACCAGGTCCCAATCAAGCCAAAGCTTGTTTATGTCACCGGTCGCGGTTTGAACGACATAGACAGAATCGGGTGATTTCGCAGACGCTCGCCAGTGTATACGGGAAAAACTGTCACCGGCCTGGTAGTCACGAAGGCCGTTAAACTCATCACCTTGCCGGTTGTGATGTTGTGATTCAGCATCTCCAGGTGTGGCGTATTCCGCTGGTGGTAGTGGCGCCGGTGCCGGGTACACAAGGCACCGGATGGAGGGGAGCATCTCCCTTGACCATGTGTATAACAGCGCAAATGGGAATCTGGTTACCACGTGAAACGAAGGTGCATCAAGATAACCCCGACGCGTCGCCGGGGCTGAAAGCGTTATGAACGCGGTAGATTGGGCGGGAATGTCAACGGTCTCAAGCAAACGTTTGCCGTGGCGCGATTCGATTGCCGGGCGAATGCGGGTGTCCGGGTTTGTCACATGAATGATAAACCGGGCAGTTTGACCCGCAAAAACCGGCAGACTGTGACCGGTTTCTATCACCAGTCCCTTCAGGTTACGATGGGTGGTAATCATGGACAGGAAGGCTGTGGCTGCCAGTAAAAAAGTAAGACCATAGCCCATACCGTTGTTGTAATTCATGCTGGCCAGAAGCGAGACCAGCAACACGCCGGAAAAGTACCAGCCATACCGGGTGGGCAGCATGTAAATACGGTGTTGACCAAGTACAAAACGATTACCTGATCGTGCTTTGGGAAACATGGCGTTGTTCTAAATCCGTATCCGGTAAATGAGAGTGGAATACAGTTGATCAGGGTACTGGCAATCGTTGAAGCAGTTTGTTTACCAACTGGTCACGATCGGCGGTTGCATGATCCGTCGTTGCCTGTAATCGATGAACCAGGATTCCGGGCGCCACTGCCTGTATGTCTTCCGGCAAAACCAGTTTTCTGCCATGAATAAGCGCCCAGGCCCGGGCCGCCGCCAGCAAACCAATACCGGCCCGAGGAGAAAGCCCCTGGATGAACGCCGAATCCTTGCGCGAAGCATCCAGTATCAGCTGTATGTAATCCAGGATTGCGTCGCTGACATGAACCTTTTCAACCAGCAATTGCAGCGCAAACAGCCGGTTTTTGCCCAGTCCCTGTCCAAACTCGCGATCAAGTGGCCGTTGTTGGCCGCGGCGAAGGATCTCGCGTTCGGCGGCGTGGTCCGGGTAGCCAAGCTCGAGTCGCATCAGGAATCGGTCCAGCTGCGACTCGGGTAACGGGAAAGTGCCTATAAGCTGGGTTGGATTTTGCGTGGCGATGACGAAAAATGGTTCCGGCAAGCGATGCGTCTGACCATCACTGCTGACCTGGCGTTCTTCCATTGCTTCCAGCAACGCGCTTTGGGCCTTGGGCGAGGCGCGATTGATTTCGTCTGCGAGCAAAACTTGCGTGAACACCGGGCCCGGATGAAACCGGAATTGTTGTGACTCCCGGTCGTAGATTGATCCGCCAATTACATCTGCCGGTAACAGGTCGGACGTGAACTGGAGCCGATTGAATTCCAGCCCCAGTGAGCCCGCCAGTGCGTGAGCCAGCGTCGTTTTGCCCATGCCTGGCAAGTCTTCTATTAATAAGTGCCCCCTGGCGAGCAGACAACACAGGGCCAGACGAACCTGGCGCTGTTTGCCAAAAACGTGCGAATCAAGCTCCGCCAGCAATAACTCAATTTCATCGATTATTGTATTGGTTGCTGTATCGGAAAGAATAGTCATGGGAGAAAAAACCTTGTTCAACGAGACTGGTTCAATCCTAGCCCTGATGCCCTGAAATCGCCAGCCAGTCTCGGCACCAACCTGGAAACTCCATCCCCCATTGTTGGTATGGGCGAATCAGGCCAAAGGCTTTATTATTGCGGCCGGCAGGGAAAAACAGGGTAAAAACATGATCAGCGCGCAAGAGGCTCTCGAGCGATTGAAAGATGGCAACAAACGTTTTGTTTCCGGAGTGCGCAGCATTGATACGCTGGTCAAGCAAATGCAAAGAGAAAAGCTGGCCGAACGACAGGCACCATTTGCCATTATCCTCGGATGTTCCGATTCCCGGGTACCAGCGGAGATTGTCTTCGATCAGAGCCTTGGAGATTTGTTTGTCATCCGGGTCGCCGGTAACATCGTCGCGCCATCACAGATTGGCAGCGTTGAATTCGCAGCACAAATGTTCAAGACGCCGCTGGTTGTTGTTCTTGGTCATTCCATGTGTGGTGCAGTGAAGGCCACCCTCGATGATATGGAGAGCCCGAAGGATGATCACTCATCCAACGTGCTGACGATTGTTAATCGTATCCGGCCGACACTGGAACCACTACTGCTGACAGACTTGCGATACAAGCCCGACGAGTTACTGGAAGCTTCGATCCGGGCAAACATTCTTGCCGCCACCAACCACCTCAGGCACGGTTCACAAATGCTTGAAGAGCTGGTGCAGCAGAACAGGTTGACCATTATCGGTGCCGAGTATTCGCTCAGAACCGGGGAAGTGGAATTCTTTGATGATGTCTAGTTTTCGCGCCGGTTAATTGCCTAGTTTTCGGTGCGCTGGCGAGTGGCTTCCAGGATTTCTACAATGTCCTGATTCCATGTATCGAATACCCTTGCGAGGTTCTCATCAGGATAAAGCTGCTTCATGTTTTCCATGTTATTGGTCAACACTATGGTATCGTCAGCCTCCGCATAAATAACTATTTTTAATGGCAGGTAGGGCGCCAGTTGCGGGTACTTGTTCAGCAGTGAGCGAATTTCCGGACCCTTGCCAAAAAACACAAGGCGGTACCGATCGGTTTCATGACCGGTTTTGGTCAAGCCAATGTCCACGCGTTGAACCCGCGAGATCGCGTAACCCTGTTCGGTGATGGATGTCTGCAACGCCACCATGGTGTCAGGGAAGTTGGCATCCATGCGCCGCATGATCAGCGGGTCTGCGAATACGCCGGATGAAAACAAGGCGAGCACGCCAACCAGTAACTGCCAGGTCCTTATCGCTTGTTTCTGATGAGATTTATGAGTCATCACATCGTTGCCTCATCAAGTACGCTGACGTAAATATCGTACATTTGGCCACACAACTTTTGTAATTCATCGTTATTGAAGTAGATTGACAATCGCTTGGGATTCATTGCGTATAGCCGCACCTTGTCCTCTTCCTGCATGATTGTGATGCGGCAGGGTAGAAACAGCCCCACGCGTGAGTCAACCTTCATCGCCTCGTAAAGAAAATTGAATCCACAGGAATATACAATTTTTTGCTTATTGTTAACCTGTTTTGGCGAAAACAACCGGTCTTCTATATTCTGAACGCGTATCAGCACCATGTTTGCCGATGCCACCGCATTTTTAACGTTTTCTACCGTTGTTTCAAAAGAGCTTCCCGATTCCCGAACGATGTAGGCAGGTTCATTGCCAAGGTCTTCTGTCGGCGAAACCGGTTTCAGTTGTCGAATAAAGCTGACAAGGTTATTGAAGTCAGACGATTTGAGTTCCCTGTTGTGCCGAAACGCCGGCATGGGGGTGCCCTCACGACCATAGCGGATAGTATGTTTTATCAACTCATCGCTGGCTGAGCCCAGGAAACCGCCGTTGTTGAGCGCAGGTGCAATGATTGGCAGCTCCCGTGGCCGGGAATAAGTTACGCCAGTGCCATGTCCACCCTCACCATTGGCGCCGTGACAACCGGCGCAATACTTTGCGAACAGTGCGGAGCCTTTTTCGGGATCTCCCTTGATTGGCTTTTGACTGTAGTGGGGTGCCTTGACCCCGGTCCAGCTGCGCATATAGGCGACTATGGCGTGATTTTGGTCTTGGCTAAGATGGCTGAACGATGGCATCACCCGACCTTGGCGACCCAGTCGTATGGTATTGCCCAGGTATTGATCATCCACCTGATTGATAAACCCAGGCAAACCGATGGGTACACCGGTCCCGCCTTTCCCCTCAAAGCCGTGGCAGCCGCTGCAGTTTTCTGTGTACAGGGTTTTCCCCCAGTTAATATCCGGGTCTTCCGCGTGCGCCAATGGCGCCGCGAACAGCAACAATGACATTGTCCAGATCTTGATCATGATCGATTGGATCCTGAAAACATTATTGTAAAAGCATATCCCATTAGCATTTTCTTATATTGATTTGAGTCAATCCGGGTCACCCTTTTCTGAGGTGTAGCATAGCCTCACTAATGGCTTGAAAGGCAGCTTTTTCGCCACCCCGATCGGGATGCAGGGTCATTGCCAGTTGGCGGTAGGTTTTCAGAATAGTGTCATCGTCAACGGGGTCGGCCAATCCCAGTTCAGCCAAAGCGCGTTTGCGTTCGTCTCCGCCAGCCAACCGCGCCCAGAATTTGCCGAGCATGTGGTCAAGCTCCTGTTTTCCCAGGCTTCGAAGGTTGTCGAGATTGATATAAAAACGGTACAGCGGGTCGTATTCGCTAATAGCAGGATGCCCCGGGGCATAAGCGATTAATTGGATCTTGAGGGGGCTGATCATCAAGATGGCGTGTTGTGATTCAAGGAGTTGATCGCGAAGCCGGTAAAGTTGGTGAAAAAGCAGGAAATGGGCCCGAAACAAGGTAATCGAATCGGTATCGGCGTTGAATTGAGGTATTGCCTCGATACCGGCCAGTATTTTGAATAACTCGTGTTCGGAAATGCCACTTTTGTGCGTTTCGACAACGTGGCGCAATGTCTCGATGCTGACTATTGAGGTTTCTGCAGCGTCAGTGTGTTGGCGGGCGGGCGGGCGGCTAACATGGGTCATGACACCAGTATAGCCGGGTTGCTGGGTCCCCGCCCGAAGCCGAAACCTTCAGACGGGGCCAGCGCGACGAGGGTCTCCCTGGGCCAATTGCCCTTCCATAGGCCGTTTGGAAGCAGGCCCCCGACGTGCGCAATCTAGCACTGCCCGGAGTATTGGTGCTGTGAACTGGTTCACAAGAAGTTAAGCACGCAGCCTCAACGTTGTTCGGCAATGACAAGCGCCCGAGCGGGTCGAGGGTAGGATTCCACGGTGAGGGTTGGATTTGCCTGGTCAAGGCAGTCGGCCAAGGACTCGAAACGCATCCAGTCTGTAGACCGCTGTTCGTCGGTACTGGTGATATTGATGTCGACAACCCTGGCGTCAGCAAATCCAAGGCGATTTAACCAGCCCAGCAGCATGTCTGGGGAAGGCAAGAACCAGACATTTCGCATTCGCGCATAACGCTCGCCTGGTACAAGGCAATTGCGCGGGCCACCTTCGATGACGAGTGTTTCGAGGATCAATTGACCGCCTGGACGCAGGCATTGTTGCAGCTGTAGCAGGTGATCCAGTGGCGAACGGCGGTGATACAACACCCCCATGGAAAATACCGTATCAAAAGCTGCCGTGTTGGCAGGAAAATCTTCCAGGGCCAGCGGCAGCAAATCAACCGGTATATTGCCAATATATTTGTGCAGCGCTGCATACTGGTAGTTGAACAGCAACGATGGATCGATTCCGATAACACGCGCAGCGCCGGCGCCTCTGGCGCGCAAGGCGTGGTAACCGTTACCGCAGCCCACGTCCAGCACCCACCGGTTTTTGAGCGGCGCAACATGATCAACCAGGCGTTGCCACTTCCAGTCACTGTGCCATTCAGTATCAATGTGCAGACCAAACAACTCGAATGGACCCTTTCGCCACGGATGTAGCTGGCGCAAAGCCTGTTCCAGTTGTTGATATCCAGTCAATTCAAGTTGCTGACGGCTGCCGATGCGTATGGTGTCCGTGTCCAGCTCGATGATGTCAGGCGCTATATCGGGCAGCGACACCAGTGCCTGTTGCCAGGCCTGCTCATCACCATGGCTTTTTGTGCATCGTGCTTCCAGCGCCTGGTTCAGTGCATCGAGATAGGGTGCCAGGCGTGAATTCTCCAGTGAGCGAAACAAACCGGAATAATTCATCTCTTGTGCGCCGCCCACGCTACGAAGTTGTAGGCCTGGAAGAATCGATATGCTGTGTCAAAACCGGTTTCCCGCAGCCTGTGTTCGTGTTGTAACGCTGATTCAGTAACCAGGACATTTTCCAGGGCCGAACGTTTTTGGCTTATTTCCAGCTCACTGTAACCATTGGCGCGTTTGAATGCTTCGTGACTGGAAGTAAGAAATTCCTGTTCACTGGTGCTGTCAAAACTGATTTTTTCCGCAAGCAACAAGATGCCACCGGAATTCAGCCCGTTATAGACATTGTTCAAAAGAGCGTTTCGTTCCGAAACAGGAATGAATTGCAGTGTAAGAACGAGGCAAACGACGGAAGCATTTTCAACCACAACACTTCGTATGTCCTGGCACATGAATTCGAAATCCTTGTTCAATCCGAGTTCAGCAAGATTGGACCGGCATTGATCGATCATGGCACTGGAGTTATCTACCAGAGTAATCCGGCATGACGGTTCTGGTATGCGGCTGGCGACTGCGGCCGCGGTTGAGCCCAGCGAGCAACCGAGGTCGTAAATTCGGCTGCCAGGCCGATAGTGGCTGCTGGCAACAATGCCTGCGAGGGAGACCATCTGCCCATACCCAGGAACTGATCGGTTGATCATGTCCGGGAACACGCTGACTACTTTTTCATCAAAGCGGAAAGCGTCGATCTGATCAATGGGCGATGCAAATATTTCGTCTCTTTTCATGATGGCCAGAATAGCGTCGGGATCAAACCTGATTGGCTAATTATGCTGCGGCGAGTCTACTCCAAAGCCGCCTGTGGGCGCAGCATTATAACGCTATACCTGACACCTGGAGATAGAAATTTGAAGGTTTTTTGCCGTGGCGCTCCAAATTCGAAATCCCTTGTCTATAATCTGTTTTAGGTGAGGTAGCTGTAAAGTCGTAGACCCCATGACAACTAAAGACCAGAGCAGTGATCGGAGCACAACGACGCGAAAACATATCGTGGAAACGGCCAAAAGGTTGTTTTACGAGCTCGGATACAATCAGACCTCCTTTGCCGACATCGCGCGGGCTGCGGATATTCCCAAGGGAAATTTTTACTACCATTTCAAAACCAAGGACGACATTTTGTCCGCGGTAATCCGTTCCCGTATCGACGAAATCCGCAGTTTTCTGCAAACCATGGAGCAGGAATTCCCTGAACCGCAGAATCGATTGCAGAACTTCATTAATACCGCCTCGGATTTTTCTTCCGCCATTGCCCGGTTTGGTTGTCCTTTGGGCACGTTGATGACCGAACTGGGCAAGAATCAGCCGACCCTGAAAGCCCAGGCCCAGGAAATGTTTGACCTGTATCGACACTGGATCAGCGAACAGTTTCGCGCTCTGGGCCACGGCGCCCGAGCAGATGGCCTGGCGATGAGACTGTTGTCGCGTACGCAGGGCATCAGTCTAATGGGTCACGTTTACGGTCAGGATGAGTTTGTTAAGACCGAGTTGGCCGAACTCGGTCAGTGGCTCAGTAGCACCGCTTCCGGTTGAGGCAACATTCCGGGGCTATTGCGGCTGGCGCAGCAGCAGTTGGCCGATTACACTTTGATTTCCCGAATCTGCGCGAAACCTCTCTTCTCCAGGATGCAAAACCCGATGCGTTACGATGTCATAGTCATTGGTGGCGGCCATGCCGGTACAGAGGCTGCTGCGGCCTGCGCGCGCATGGGTTGTCGAACCCTGTTGTTGACCCACAACATCGAAACCCTGGGCCAGATGTCCTGTAACCCGGCAATAGGTGGTATCGGGAAAGGTCATTTGGTCAAGGAGGTGGACGCGCTCGGTGGCCTGATGGCGCACGCCACTGACCGCGGCGGAATTCAATTTCGGATTCTGAACGCCAGCAAGGGCCCGGCAGTACGCGCGACACGGGCCCAGGCTGATCGCGTACGCTACAAGGCGGCCATACGTTACGCGCTGGAAAACCAGGACAACCTGGATATTTTCCAGCAGGCTGCAGATGACTTGATTGTGGAAAACGATCGTGTTGCTGGCGTAGTCACGCAGATGGGCCTGCGTTTAATGGCGCCGGCGGTCGTGTTGACTACCGGCACCTTCCTCGGGGGGCGTATTCACATAGGTCTGAGTAACTACGAAGGCGGTCGCGCAGGCGATCCCCCTTCCAATGCCCTGGCTGCGCGACTGCGGGAATTGATGCCGCGTGTTGATCGCCTGAAGACCGGCACTCCACCCCGAATTGATGGTCGCACGATTGATTTCAGCCAACTGGAGCCGCAACCGGGGGATGAGCCGACGCCGGTATTTTCGTTTCTGGGTTCGCGCACCGATCATCCTCGCCAGGTAGCCTGCCATATTACCTATACCAATGAACGTACACATGACTTCATTCGTGAAGGCCTGGGTCGATCACCCATGTATACCGGTGTGATCGAGGGCGTGGGTCCGCGCTATTGTCCTTCCATAGAGGACAAGATTCACCGGTTTGCCGACAAGGATCGCCACCAGATTTTTGTGGAGCCGGAGGGACTAAATACCCATGAAGTCTATCCTAACGGGATCTCAACCAGCCTGCCTTTTGATGTGCAGTGGAAATTCGTTCGCTCCATGAAAGGATTTGAAAACGCCCACATCACCCGGCCCGGTTATGCCATTGAGTATGATTATTTTGATCCGCGGGATCTGCGGCCGACACTGGAAACCCGTGCCATGCCCGGACTGTTTTTCGCTGGCCAGATAAACGGCACGACCGGGTATGAAGAAGCCGCTGCCCAGGGATTGCTGGCCGGCCTGAACGCCGCACGACTGGTCCAGGAAAAAGAATCATGGTACCCGATGCGGAACCAGGCTTACCTTGGCGTGTTGGTGGATGACCTGATTACCCGTGGAACCAACGAACCTTATCGTATGTTTACGTCGCGGGCAGAGTACCGGCTGATGTTGCGCGAAGACAACGCCGATCTACGATTGACTGAAACCGGTCGTGAACTTGGCCTGGTGAATGATCATCGTTGGCGCATGTTCAGCGAGAAACGCGACGCCATGGAGCGTGAGCAACAACGATTTGAAACCACGCGCCTGCACCCGGCCCAGGTGGATCCGGCAACCAGTGAACGGGTATTTGGTGGCGAGCTGAGTCGGGATCATACCCTGATGGATTTATTGCGCCGACCCAATGTTGCCTATGAGGATCTGATCGACCTCGCCGGGTTTGAACATGTAGGTATTGATGAAGTAGCGCAACAGCTGGAAATTACCGCCAAGTATTCCGGATACATTGATCGACAAATGGCCGAAATCGAAAAGCAGCAACGTAATGAGCAAACACGATTGCCGGATAACCTGGACTACAGCAATGTCCGGGGGTTGTCTGCGGAAGTGCAACAAAAACTCAGCGATTATCGTCCGGCGACTATCGGGCAGGCGTCGCGCATCTCGGGCGTAACCCCGGCCGCCATATCCTTGTTGCTCGTTCACCTGAAAAAGCGCGCAGGCTGACGATCGAAAGTAATTGTTGTGTCAGGTTATTTTGTCGCAGGAATGATACTCGGATTGTCAGCCGGCATGACCCCAGGCCCGTTGATGGCGTTGATGTTCTCACAGACAATTCAGTATGGAATCGGAGCGGGGGTTCGTATCGCGCTGGTGCCGTTGATTACAGCAACCCCCGTGTTGTTAGTCAGCCTGATCGTTGTTAATGGATTAAGTGAGTACTCCGCGTTGTTTGGCATGGTGACCATAAGCGGCGGTTTATATGTAGGGTGGCTGGGCTGGAAAGATTTGCGCTTTAATGGAATCGCAGTCAGTAATCGCAGAACTTCGTCCAGGCCATTATATTCGGGGATTATGGTTAACCTGTTAAGCCCCTATCCATATATGTTCTGGTTCAGCGTCGGCGCACCCATGGTTTTCAAGGCCGCGCAATCAACCCTTTCCGACGCCGCAGTTTTTATTTCCGGGTTTTTTATTTTTGTAGTAGGCGTCATGATTGTTCTGGCGTTGCTGGTTGAACGATCCCGCAGTATTCTGGAGGGCACCGCCTATATTTATACGATTCGTTTCCTCGGCGGAGTAATGTTGCTTCTGGCGGTTTTGTTGATGCGCGACGGTATTATGCTGATCAGTGCCAGAGCGGTTGCTTGACCGGCCCTGTGCAGTCACATTTTTCCTCCTTATTAATATAGTTAATAGGCCATTAAAATGTAAAAAATTGTCTTACATTGTCTCGGGTTAACGACCGGATACCGCGGATTTGCTAATAATTGGTCTTGTTACTGCGAGATTTGGTTCATGTTCAAAAAAATAGCATCACTTGCATTGTCATGCGTATTGCTGGTTCCAGGTTCGGGTAGCGCGGAACAGGACAATTTGCCGGTTTACAAGTTTGGCGTTACACCCTGGCAACATGGCCAGCAAGCAGATGACATCCGCGCCCGTTACAAACCCATGATGGACTGGCTCGGCAACCAGGTGGGTGCGAAATTCATTATTATTGAGGCTCGAGATTATGACCAGGGCATAGAATACCTGGCTAACGGCGTTGTACACTTCGCGCACGTATCTCCTGTGCCTTATGTGCGAGCGAAAAACATCAATCCCAATATCAATATTCTCGTTACCGGGGTTCGCTGGAACAAAGACAGGACACAGCAGATCGATTCTTACCTGGGACATTTCGTGACGCTTAAAAGGCGCGACGACCTGAATTCCATAACCGATCTAAAAGGGTCGCGATTCGGGTTTGTCGACAAGGATTCCTCAAGTGGATACAAGTACCCGGTTGCAGAGCTGAAGAAGAAGGGCATCGACTACACCAACTACTTCAGAAAATTCTATTTTTTGGGAAGTCACCCAAGGCTTACCGATGCTGTCGCTGCCGGCAGTATTGACGCGGGCGCAACCTGGGATTTCAATCTGAAAGAGGCAATAGCCAAGCACGGTGATATTTTCAAAATTATTCACACGACGCCACCCATCCCCAATTTGAATATTTCGGCTCATCCGTCAATGCCAAGAGAGATGCAACTCAAGATTCGCCGCGCCTTGACCAAGATTGACAAGGAAGCACTGAAATTGATCATGGATACCGGGTACGTGGTGCGGCCGGACGAATTTTACGATGTCGTGCGCGATATGACCGGCGTTAGACGCAGGTAGCCCTGTATGAGGTTCGCTCAAACAGGGTTTCTCCGGTCTTACAATATCAGACTGAAAATCATGTTACCTATCGTCTTGTTTACCCTGCTATTCGGGGTAATCATCACTTACGTCATCCAGAGGGAATATGCTGATTACCTGGAATACGAGTCTGAAACAACGAGAAATTCGGTGGAACTGGCCTATAACAATATTCGCAGAAAGGTCACAAACCTCCAGGAACACATTCATATTACCAATGTCAGTCGTACCGTTCAGGATCACCTCCTGGTGGGGAACCAGTTTGAGGTTCTGAATGCAATCATAGACATCTATTCCAGATCCGGAATGGATTTACTGGGTGTGTATGACAATGATGGCTTACCGTTCGCCAAGGCACATTCGCCAGGGGAGTTCGGAATCGAAGATAGCCTCAGTGTTTGGGTGCAGTTCATTGCCCAATCCGAAAAGAATGAATTTTTTTATAACGTTATCACCGCTGACGGGTCGCAGTTAATGCTCGTCGGTAAAGCGATGACGGATCTTAACGGCCGGATCGGTGTTACGATTGCCGGCTATAATCTTAACCATGAATTTCTCGGCGAAGTATCGGCAGGTACAGGCAGTAAGCTGGCGATCAAGCAGGAAAGTTCCGCCATTTCTGATGATCGAAAATTATCCCGATATTTGATTACTACTGAATTTGCCATTCCGGAATACCCGTTGACCTTCGAGCTTCGGGAAACCCGCTCACCGGACAAGGAGAATTTTTTTGAGCGCGTATCAATAGTTTTTTCAAGCCTTATTATTCTCACATCGGCAGCGCTGTTTTTCAGTTACTCGATTTTGCGAAAGATAGAGGTAAGGATCAGGTCCTTGTCAGGCCGGGTTAACGCGATTAGTGAAGGCAATTTTGACTTCTCGCCCATTGGCCAGGCCATTAATACTGAAGATGAGCTGGGTTCGCTGGAATCCGATATTGAATCCATGCAAAAAACAATTATTGCCAGAACTAACGAGATTAACTTTGCCAACAGGGCGCTAAGCGAAGAAGTAGAGATTCGAAAGGAGGCCGAATCAAAGGCAGTCAAGGCCAGCCAGGCCAAGAGCAACTTCATGTCGAGCATGAGTCATGAACTGAGAACGCCGTTGAATGCAATCCTGGGATTCAGCCAGTTGATGCAATTGGAAGAAGAAGATGAATCCAAATTGGAAAATATTGAGCAAATCCTGATCGCCGGTAACCATTTGCTGGAGCTGGTAAACCAGGTTCTAGAAATTCAAAGAATTGAATCGGGTGACTTGACGACTGTTTGCGAAGTGTTTTCTGTTCGAAGCGTGATTGAAGAATGCGCGAAGATGATCAAGCCCGTTGCTGACCAAAACCACATAGAACTACGTATAGATTTGGACGAAGAAGTAGAGCCGGTTGTTAATGCCGACAAGCGACACCTGAAACAGATTCTGATAAACCTGCTTTCGAATTCGGTCAAGTATAACAGCGTCAACGGCAGTGTTCGCATAAAAACCGACACTATTGACGGTAAAGTCAGAATTAGTGTCAAAGATTCAGGCCGGGGTTTGACAAAGCAACAACAGGATAACCTGTTTGTTCCATTTAACCGGGCAGGTGCTGAAAACTCAATTATTCCTGGTACAGGCCTGGGGTTGAGCATCACCAAGCACCTGGCCGAATCAATGAACGGCGAAGTCGGAGTCATCAGTGAAATCAACAAGGGTTCAGAATTCTGGGTCCAATTACCGCTCGCGGTGTCGGTCAGAACAAATGAACCATTTACCCCGGAAATGAAAAGCGCCGGTGGAGCCGGCGCCGCATGAATTCCATCTGTCCCGCAGTCGATTAACGACCACCCTCTCCAGCATCATCCGCCTTGTTTGGTATTCCGGTCAGCGGTGCAACAGCGTCATTAGCACTATTGGGCGCATCGTGATTGGGCTGAATATCGTTCATTATTATGGTGTTTACCGCCAACTCCTGGCCATCATTAGCGATTACCGAGGCCTTCCATTCCCCTTTCCAGTCAGGAAGTAATCTTTTGCTGGAGTATATTCTCCATCGCTCACCACCAACTTCAAACGGGACTTCTGCCATGATCTCGCCGTTATATTCCCATCGGTGCGTCACGCGCTGCCCTGCCATGCCACGCAATTCACTGAAATAATATATCTGGCTGGCGTTGGCCTCATTGATGTGATCTACAGGCTCGCGGTTTTGAATGGCGCTGGCAAATGTTGCGCGCACTACATTGCCAGTGTGTACCGAGGTTGCATCACTACCGGCTTCAGCGGCTGGTGTTACCGTAGCCGGAAGTGATGGTTTGGCAGGCACCGCCGTATCTTCGGCCATGACAACAGCATTGAAACCGAAAAGTATTGCCGCAAAAAGAATATGATATTTCATTTGGTTCTCCTTGATCAAAATGAAAATCGATTGTTCAGGAAACGAAAAAAGTAACTGAATAAACCGGTAATAAACGATGCGTGTTTAACAGGAGCCACACTCTACTGCTACGAAGCATTGTACATATAGCTAAAAAGGATGAAGGGTTGAATTTCGTTGATCAATAGTTTGGCGAAATGTGAACCCACGAACACCGTTGTAATCCAGGTGACCAGCGGTGTTTTACCGCAGACTATTTTGGGCAATGCTGGATCCTGGCACGAACGCCAGGTAGTAGGAATATTGTCAGGTAAACAAAGATCGACTTTTAGACCAGCTTGATGGCGTGAGCCGCCATAGGCAGTTCATTCAACTGAACGGAGGCACTTGTGAAAATACCATTCGAACCGTATTTCATCGCTTTGTTGATAATGCTGATGACTTCAAACGTGCGGGCGTTGGAACCCGCGGAAGGCATGGTTGTCATGAAATCGGCGCACCCGGCAGCGGTGACCCTGGACCGCATGGCAGTACTGATGAAATCAAAAGGAATCCAAGTAATCGCGCGCGTCAATCATGACGAAAATGCCCGCAGCGTTGGCATGAGCCTGAGGCCAACGGAATTGCTGATATTCGGTAACCCGAAACTGGGAAGCAAGTTGTTTTCCAGCGCCCAGACTGCGGGCATCGACTTGCCCATGAAGGCCCTGGCCTGGCAAGACGAGGCCGGCCAGACCTGGCTGGCGTATAATGATCCCGGATATATTGCCAAGCGCCATGGCATCGGTGACCAGGACGAGGTTGTGAACAAAATGAGTTCGGCGTTAAAACGATTTGCTACCATGGCCGCCGAGAAACCCTGAACCCCATGACTACAGGTCGCCAGTGGACGTTGATAAATCGAAAGCTTCCCGGGAAAACTTGCTGAGAATACTCGTTGACGGTTGCGCGTCCCTGGAAGTGTCTATTTCCAGCGAGATTCAGAACCGGCTGGTTGACTATGTTCTGCTGCTGGAAAGGTGGAACCAGGCGTTCAACCTGACGGCTGTGCGTGACCCTTTGAACATGATGAGTCGTCACGTGCTCGATAGCCTGAGTATCCTGCCGTGGGTTCACGGCGCTCGCTGTATCGACGTCGGTACTGGTCCCGGCTTGCCGGGGCTGGTACTGGCCATCGCCGAGCCGGGTCGGCGACACTGGACCCTGCTCGACAGCAATGGCAAAAAAGTCCGTTTCCTGCGCCAGGCCGTTATGGAATTAGGCCTTGAAAACATTGAGATAATTCAGGAGCGCGTCGAGAAATTCCAACCACCCGAAAAATTCGATACTCTCACCTCACGCGCCTTCGCCGAGCTGGGAGATATGGCACGGCTCAGTCAGCACCTGTTGGCCGATAAAGGCGGGCGTATGTTGGCCATGAAAGGCGCGTTTCGCGAGATTGAGCGGGAAATTGCCGTTTTGGCCGGCGATTATGCCGTTGAGGTCATATCGTTACCGGTAGCAGGTCAGCCGGACACCGTTCAGGCAGAACGCCATCTCGTTATACTGGAGCCAAGGCACCGCTAGCCGGGACTCGACAAACCCGTGCACGGTCAGGAGGAAATTGTCCATGGGCAAGGTTATTGCCATTACGAATCAAAAAGGCGGGGTCGGCAAGACCACCACCAGTATTAATCTGGCCGCATCACTGGTGAAAACCCAGCGCAAGGTGTTGCTGGTGGATATTGATCCGCAGGGTAACGCCACCATGGGCAGTGGTGTGGTCAAGGACAAGGTTGAGCACAGCATTTATGGTGTATTGATCGGTTCCGCCACCATGGGTCAGGCAGCCATATCTGTCGAGGGTGGTTACGACCTGGTGGCTTCAAACGCACAATTGTCCGGTGCAGAGGTGGAACTTATTACCCTGGAAAATCGCGAGCGCCGCCTTCGTCATGCTATCGAGGAGGTGCGCGAGCAGTATGACTATATTTTGATTGATTGTCCGCCCTCGCTGAACCTGTTGACTGTGAATGCCTTGGTAGCGGCGGAATCGGTAATGATCCCGATGCAGTGCGAGTATTACGCGCTTGAAGGCCTGTCGGCGTTGATTAATACAATCAAGAAGGTCAGGACGAAGTTGAACCCGCAGCTCCAGATCGCCGGCCTGTTGCGCACCATGTATGACCCCCGCAACAACCTGGCCAACGAAGTCTCCGCACAATTACGCTCCCATTTCGGCGACAAGCTTTACCGAACCATTATCCCGCGCAATATTCGCCTGGCCGAAGCCCCCAGTTTCGGCAAGCCGGTGATCAGTTACGATATTCACTCCAAGGGCGCGGAAGCCTACCTGGCCCTGGCCGGCGAGATCCTGCGTCGTGAGCAGGGACTGACGGCGGTGACCCAATGAGCAAGAAACCGCGGTTGGGCCGCGGACTCGATGCCTTGTTGGGGGGAGATTTCGACGATAGTGAAAATGCCGCAAATGACGGTGAGGACAACGGCGCCAGCAAGGCTGAAACCCTGCGTCAGTTGCCTGTAGATATGTTGCAGCGGGGCCGTTACCAGCCCCGCACCCACATGCGCCAGGAAGCGCTGGAGGACCTGGCAGAATCCATTCGAACCCAGGGCGTTGTTCAGCCAATTGTAGTGCGCGAATTGGCTACCGGGAGCTACGAAATCATCGCTGGAGAGCGACGCTGGCGTGCAGCCCAGTTGGCCGGACTGGATACTATCCCGGCAGTCATCAAGGATATTCCTGAAGAAGCTGTTGCCGCGGTCGCGCTGATTGAAAATATCCAGCGTGAAAACCTGAATCCGATCGAAGAGGCCAACGCGTTTCAGCGCCTGATCGAGGAATTTGGCATGACCCATCAACAAGTGGCGGAAAGCGTGGGCCGTTCACGAACCGGCGTAACCAACCTGCTGCGCTTGCTCGGCTTGCCAGATGTTGTCCGGCAAATGATCGACAATGGTGATCTCGACATGGGGCATGCCCGCGCGCTGTTGGCGCTGCCAGATACCGCTCAACCCGGCGCAGCGCGCGAGGTCGTTGAAAAGGACCTGTCCGTTCGCGAAACCGAGCGCCTGGTGAAACAAATCCTGGCTGGTGGAGGCACTAGCAAGCCGAAGCCGGCAGCCGTAGTGGACCCGGATATTCGTCACCTGGAGGAAAATCTGTCTGATACCTTGGGTGCGAAAGTGCGGATTCAGCACAAAAAGAACGGCAAGGGCGTCTTGTCCATCGAGTACAACAGCAATGACGAGCTTGAAGGTATTCTTGTGCGCATTCGCTGAGTAGTAGCTGTGACGATGCTGGGCAGGACTGGTTTTCATGTACTATATTAAGTAGTATAGAAATCTGTCTGATTCAGAAAGGATAATTGTTCCATGACCAAGTTTCTGCGCCTCATAATGCTGGTTCTGCTTTTCAGCATTGCCGTCGGCGCCCAAGCCGAGGAATGGCAGGGGCCAGATGACGTGTTGCGGGCAGCCAAGGCGGGTGATGCTGATGCCCAGCTGGAAATGGGTATTCTGTACGAATATGGTTTTTTCCTGAGCGAAAACAAGGCGCCCGCCCTGGCGTGGTACAGCCTCGCTGCGGAGCAAGGCAATATCAAAGCGGCCAAGTTGCGTGACAAACTGCAAACCAGTATGTCACCGGCAGAAGTTGATCAAGCCGAGCAATTGAAATCGACTCTGGCCGTTGCTCCCCAGGCCCCACCGGAATCGGCTGCTTCTGAAACCGGGCCCGAAACGGCACCCGAGCAAGCGCCCACGACCCCGGTTGAAGTGAAGCAATAAAGCCCTGAAACCGCAGATTTAAAATATTTATCCCCCCATTGACCCTTCACAGGGTTATTCGTATACTTCCGCGCCCTTGCGGGACTCCCCGGTAGCGAACATCGCTTATGTCCTGTCCAAAATGCTTGAGTTGCCGTGATCATTGACTATGATTCCGGCAGCGCAAATACCAAAGCGGGTCCTGATGACCCAGGCCCTGTTGGTCGTCGTAACAGCAAGTGCGTTTCTTGTTGTTGGCGGACAGCCTGAAGCCATAGCCGCCCTGTATGGGGGCGCAACCACGCTGGTTGGAAGCTGGTGGCTAAGTCGACGAATTCGACGTGCCGGTGATCTGGCGAAAACCAGGCCGGGCGCTGGCGTTGTGGCGCTGTACGGTGGCGCAATCGAGCGTTTTGTATTGGTCACGGTGGCATTTGCCTTTGGCCTGGGCATGCTTAAGCTGAGCGTGTTGCCGCTAATGACCGCATTTATTATTGCCTACCTGGGATTCCTGGTAGTGGCGCCACGTTAAGGCGCATGTTTCGACAGCCTGGCTTGAATTGCAGCTCCCCTTTCCGGGTTGAGCGCCACCGGGCCAGCCACGCCGACGGCAGAAAAGATTTAAAATTTTTGATGAGTACCAAAAATGGCAGCTGAGCAAACCGCAGGCCAATACATCAAACATCACCTGCAAAACATGACCTATGGTCGTCATCCTGACGGCAGCTGGGGCCTCGCCCACAGCGCGGAAGAAGCTAAAGAAATGGGATTCTGGGCTATCCACGTGGATACCATGTTCTGGTCTATTGCCCTGGGGTTTATATTCCTGTGGCTGTTCTGGGGCGTGGCCCGCAAGGCCAGCGCTGGCGTACCGAGCAGTGCCCAGAATTTTGTCGAGTTGATTGTCGAGTTTATTGAAACCAGTGTACGCGGGTCGTTTACCCACAAGAACAACCTGGTCGCGCCGTTGGCATTGACCGTATTCACCTGGATCTTCCTGATGAACTTCATGGATCTGATCCCGGTTGACTGGCTGCCCCAGGTGGCCGCATTGACGGGTGCCAACCTGTTTGGCATGGATCCGCACCACGTATATTTCAAGGTTGTACCGACTACCGACCCTAATGCCACTTTTGCCATGGCGTTGTCGGTGTTCTTCCTGATCCTGTTCTACAGCATCAAGATCAAGGGTTTCGGCGGCTTTGCCGGCGAACTCACACTGCATCCGTTCTCCAGCAAGAACAAGCTGATTCAGCTGGTTTTTATCCCGATCAATTTCTTCCTGGAATTTGTTGCCCTGATTGCGAAACCGGTATCGCTGGCGCTTCGACTGTTCGGCAATATGTATGCAGGTGAAATGATATTTATCCTGATCGCGCTGATGTACGGTGCTGGCTGGATGATGGGCGCTTTTGGCGGTTTGTTGCAACTGGGCTGGGCTATTTTCCATATCCTGATTATCACCTTGCAGGCGTTCATCTTTATGACGCTGACCATCGTGTATCTGGAAATGGCACACCAGGATCACTAGGCGGCCGGAACGGTTCAATTTTCAAATTTTAAAGTTTTAAAGTTACAGGAGATTAAAATGGAACAAGCATTGCTTTATATCGCAGGCGCTCTGATGATGGGTCTGGGTGCACTGGGTGCCGCAGTTGGTATCGGTATCCTCGGCGGCCGTTTCCTCGAAGGCGCTGCGCGTCAGCCTGAGCTGATCCCGATGCTGCGTACCCAGTTCTTCATCGTAATGGGTCTTGTTGACGCCGTACCGATGATTGCAGTGGGTATCGCCATGTACGTTCTGTTCGCTGTTGCTGCCTAAAGCACCGGACAGATTTTTATAATCACAGCGAGACAAGGGTCCAGAAATGAATATCAATCTAACCCTGATCGGCCAGTCCATTACATTTTTCTTCTTCGTGTGGTTTACGATGAAGTTTGTATGGCCGCCGCTGACCCAGGCCCTGGCTGAACGCCGCAAGAAGATCGCCGATGATCTGGCGGCGGCGGAAAAGGGCCGGCATGAACAGGAACTGGCAGAAAAGCGCGCAATCAAGGTCATCAAGGAAGCCAAGGACAAGGCACAGGAAATCATCAACCACGCAGAGAAGCGAGGCAATGAAGTGACTGAAGAAGCCAAGGACAAGGCCAAGGAAGAAGCCGCCCGTATTGTTGCTGCCGCCAAAGGTGAAATCGAACAGGAAACCAACCGCGCCCGTGAACAGCTGCGTGCGGCAGTTGCTGAACTGGCTGTTGCCGGTGCAGCGCGGATCCTGGAAAAAGAGATTGATGCCAAGGTTCATGCCCAGATGGTGGACAAACTGGTCGAGCAACTGTAAGGACGACACACATGGCAGAACGCAAAACACTGGCACGTCCCTACGCAGAAGCGGCCTTTCAACTGGCCCAGGAACGCAACGAATTAAAGCCCTGGGGCGACATGCTGGATATGGCTGCGGTCATTGCCGGTGATTCCCGGGTAAGTACTGTTACACGTGATCCACGCATTGAGCGCGGCGCGGTAGCAGAGTTCTTTGTATCCCTGATTGGCGACAACATGGCCAAAGACGGCAACAATTTTTTAAAACTGTTGCTAGAAAATGATCGTGTTGGCCTGCTGCCGGAAATCGCCGAGCTGTATCGCGGTTTTCGTGCCGATGCTGAAGGTCGAGTGGAAGCCGAGGTATTGACTGCCTACGAGTTGACCGATGCCCAGACCAGTGCCATTGCCAATGGCCTGAAGCGCCGCCTGGGTCGCGAAGTGGATATTGTCAGCAAGGTGGAACCATCACTGCTTGGTGGTGTGGTCATACGTGCCGATGATCTGGTTATCGATGGCTCTGTAAAAGGTTACTTGCAGACGCTGTCACAACAAATTAATGGTTAAAGGATAGTTAGTTATGCAACTGAATCCTTCCGAAATTAGCGCCCTGATCAAGGAGCGCATCGAAAATTTCGAATCCAAGCCACAAGCGCGTACTGAAGGAACGGTAGTCTCCGTTACTGACGGTATTGTTCGTTTGCATGGTCTTGATGATGTTATGTCCGGTGAAATGATCGAGTTTCCCGGTAACACCTACGGCCTGGCGCTCAACCTTGAGCGTGATTCCGTTGGTGCCGTGGTACTGGGTGAATACGGCCATATTTCCGAAGGCGACTCGGCCAAGTGTACCGGTCGTATCCTGGAAGTGCCGATTGGTCCTGAACTGATTGGTCGAGTTGTTGATTCCCTCGGCAATCCCATTGATGGCAAGGGCCCGATCAACGCCAAGCTGTCCACGCCCATTGAAAAGGTTGCGCCTGGCGTAATCGAGCGTAAGTCGGTTGACCAGCCGGTACAGACCGGCCTCAAATCTATTGACTCAATGGTGCCAATTGGTCGTGGTCAGCGTGAATTGATCATCGGTGATCGCCAGACCGGCAAGACCGCAGTCGCAATTGACGCCATTATCAACCAGAAGGGCACCGGGGTTATCTGTATCTACGTAGCCGTTGGCCAAAAAGCCTCTTCTGTTGCCAACGTGGTACGCAAGCTCGAAGAACATGGCGCCATGGACCACACCATTGTGGTTGCCGCGACCGCAGCCGAAAGCGCCGCCCTGCAATACATTGCGCCATACTCCGGTTGCACCATGGGCGAATACTTCCGTGACCGTGGCCAGGATGCACTGATCGTTTATGACGACCTGACCAAGCAGGCCTGGGCTTACCGCCAGGTATCCCTGTTGCTGCGTCGTCCGCCGGGTCGTGAAGCCTATCCCGGTGACGTTTTCTACCTGCATTCACGCTTGCTGGAACGCGCCGCCCGAGTTAATGCCGCCTACGTTGAAAAGTTCACCAACGGTGAAGTGAAAGGCAAGACTGGCTCATTGACCGCGTTGCCAATCATTGAAACCCAGGCGGGTGACGTATCGGCATTCGTTCCGACCAACGTTATCTCCATTACTGATGGACAGATCTTCCTCGAGTCAGACCTGTTCAATGCCGGTATTCGTCCTGCGATCAACGCCGGTCTGTCAGTATCGCGCGTAGGTGGGTCGGCACAGACCAAGATCATTCGAAAGCTGGGTGGCGGTGTTCGCCTGGCGCTGGCGCAATACCGTGAATTGGCGGCATTCGCACAGTTTGCTTCGGACCTCGATGAGGCTACCCGAAAGCAGATTTCACTCGGTCAGCGTATCACTGAGCTGATGAAACAGCCGCAATACGATCCAATGTCCGTAGCCAGCATGGCCGTATCCCTGTATGCCGCCAACGAAGGCTACCTGGACGACGTGGAAGTAAACAAGGTGCAGGCGTTCGAAGCGGCGCTCCAGACATACATGAAGTCCAGCCAGGCAGAACTGCTTGCCAAGATCAATGCTCAGCCCGAGTTGACTGACGAGATTGCGGCCGGCCTGAAGGCCGCGTTGGACGATTTCAAGGCCAATCACGGCTGGTAAGGTGAAACGTAATGGCTAGCGGAAAAGAGATCCGTACCCAGATCAAGAGTATTAACAATACTTCGAAGATCACCAGCGCCATGCAAATGGTGGCGGCAAGCAAGATGCGCAAGGCGCAGGAGCGTATGGAGGCAGCACGCCCCTATGCACAGAAAATCCATAACGTGATTTGTCACCTGTGCCTGGCTCATCCTGAGTACCGTCACCCGTTCATGGCGGAGCGTGACATCAAGCGTGTGGGTTATATCCTGGTGACCTCTGACCGCGGTCTTTGCGGTGGACTGAATACCAACGCCCTGAAGCTGGCGGTCAATTCCATGAAAGGCTGGAATGACAAGGGTGTGGAAGTCGATGTGTGCGCTATCGGTTCCAAGGGCCTCGGTTTCATGCGCCGAATCGGCGTCAATGTCGTTTCCGAGTTGTCCAATATCGGCGATGCGCCGCGAATTGATGACCTGATCGGTACCGTCAAGGTCATGCTGGATGCCTATGTTGAAGGCCGCATCGATCGCCTGTTCCTGGTGTACACGGATTTCGTCAACACCATGACCCAGACGCCTCGGCTGGAGCAGCTATTACCCCTGGCCGGAACACAGGATGAGGCACTCAAGCATCACTGGGATTACATCTACGAGCCTGAAGCCAAGACCGTTATTGATGACCTGATGACTCGTTACATTGAATCCCAGGTCTACCACGGGGTTGTCGAAAATATCGCCTCTGAGCAGTCTTCACGCATGGTTGCCATGAAGTCAGCAACTGAAAACGCCGGCAAACTGATTGATGAATTGACGTTGCGCTACAACAAGGCACGCCAGGCCGCGATCACGCAGGAAATTGCCGAAATCGTTGGCGGCGCCGCAGCAGTGTAGCAGCGGGTGAGTGAACAAATTAAAAATTTTGATTTGAGGAATTAACAATGAGTTCTGGAAACATCGTACAAGTCATCGGTGCGGTTGTCGACGCGGAATTCCCGCGCGATGCCATGCCCAAGGTGTACGACGCCCTGACCATAGAGGGGTCTGCGCTGGTACTGGAAGTTCAGCAGCAGCTCGGTGATGGTGTGGTTCGTTGTATCGCCATGGGTGCTGCCGAAGGTCTGCGTCGTGGACTGACCGTTACCAATACCGGTGCACCGATTTCAGTTCCGGTCGGCCAGGGTACGCTGGGTCGTATTATGGACGTTCTCGGCAACCCGGTTGATGAGGCCGGTGAAGTCAAAACAGACGTTAAATGGCCGATCCATCGCAAGGCGCCTGACTACTCGGAACAGGCAGCGGCACTGGAAATCCTCGAAACCGGTATCAAGGTTATCGACCTGATCATGCCTATCGCCAAGGGCGGTAAAATCGGACTGTTCGGCGGTGCCGGTGTAGGCAAGACCGTAACCCTGATGGAGCTCATCCGTAACATCGCCGTTGAGCACAGCGGTTTCTCCGTATTCGCCGGTGTAGGTGAGCGTACCCGTGAAGGTAACGACTTCTACCACGAGATGTCTGAAGGCGGCGTACTGGACAAGGTAGCCCTGGTATATGGTCAGATGAACGAGCCGCCGGGTAACCGTCTGCGCGTGGCCCTGACCGGTCTGACCATGGCCGAATACTTCCGTGACGAAGGCCGTGACGTTCTGATGTTCATCGACAACATTTACCGTTACACCCTTGCCGGTACCGAAGTATCTGCATTGCTGGGCCGTATGCCTTCAGCGGTAGGTTATCAGCCGACCCTGGCGGAAGAAATGGGTGTTCTGCAGGAACGTATTACTTCCACCAAGACCGGTTCTATCACCTCGTTTCAGGCCGTTTACGTTCCTGCGGACGACTTGACCGACCCGTCTCCGGCGACCACCTTCTCGCATCTGGACGCGACACTGGTATTGTCTCGCCAGGTTGCGGAACTGGGTATCTACCCGGCCGTGGACCCGCTGGATTCCAACTCGCGCCAGCTGGATCCGAACGTCATTGGCGATGAGCACTACAATACTGCTCGCCAGGTGCAGGCTACGCTGCAGCGCTACAAGGAATTGCAGGACATTATCGCGATTCTGGGCATGGATGAATTGTCAGAAGATGACAAGCTGGCCGTATCCCGCGCGCGCAAGATTCAGCGTTTCCTGTCGCAGCCGTTCTTCGTTGCCGAAGTATTTACCGGAACCCCCGGCAAGTACGTGGGCATGAAAGACACCCTGCGCGGATTCCGCGGTATTGTTGATGGTGAATACGATCACTTGCCGGAACAGGCGTTCTACATGGTAGGCGCCATTGAAGAGGCTGTCGAAAAGGCGAAGTCGCTGTAATTGTCTGCAAGCCAGCGAGCCGGGGCTGTTTGATGGCCCCCATCCCTGGTGCAACTTGAGGATTTAATCATGGCAATGACCATGCATGTCGATATCGTCAGCGCCGAAGAAGAAATTTTTTCGGGACCAGTCGAAGTTCTGGTTGCGCCGGCATCTGCGGGTGAAGTGGGTATTTACCCGCGGCATGCTCCTTTGCTGTCACCATTGAAACCCGGTGAAGTTACCATTCGTAACGGCAAGGATGAGCGCGTCTTTTATGTATCTGGCGGCGTACTTGAAGTTCAGCCACACGTGGTCACGGTATTGGCGGATACAGCCATGCGGGCCAAGGATCTGGATGAAGCCAAGGCACTGGAAGCGAAGAAGCGCGCAGAAGCAATGATGAAGGACAAGAAGTCAGAAGTGGATTACGCACGTGCAGCCGCCGAGCTTGCCGAAGCCGTTGCCCAGCTGCGTACTATCGAAAAAATTCGCAAGCAGGTCGGGAAGTAATCCCGGCCCGTCTGCGGATCCGCGAAAATATATAGTCATGCCTGATGCCGTAGTGGAAAAAAACAAGGTCGTTTCCGTTTCATACACCCTGTATGACGAAAAAGGCGACATCTTTGAGTACACTGACCTGCCAGTGAGTTACCTGCACGGTTCAGGCAAGGACCTGTTCGACAAGATCGAAACAGCCTTGACCGGGAAAAAGGTTGGCGATGAGGTAAAAATCACCTTGCCGCCTGCCGATGGTTTCGGCAATCACGACCCGGGCCTGACATTTACGGATAATCTCGACAATGTACCCCTGGAAATCCGTCGTCTTGGACAGGAAGTCGAAGCACAAAATGCCAGCGGTGAGATCATGAAGTTTGTCGTCACCGACATAAATACGGAAGCCAATACCCTGACTGTGGATGGTAACCATCCATTAGCCGGACAAACCGTGTTATTCAAGGTTGTGGTCAAGGATATTCGGGACGCTTCCCGGGATGAGGTCCAGGCCGGCCGGCCGAACGCCGCCAACACCATACTGCCCCCAAACGCGTAAAACGGCTTGGGCCACTCCAGCGCCGCTCCCGTGTTAGTTGTCTTTCTGGCCTTCTGCTATAGTTTCGCCCGTAGCCCCGGCTGTTGGTACAGCCGTTAAACCTGAATTGATCATTAAACCGGGCCCGAATATCACAAAGTTATGACTTCACCTCTGGAAATCATCATTCTTGCTGCCGGCAAGGGCACACGCATGTATTCCGATACGCCCAAGGTGTTGCACCAGGTGGCAGGCGTTCCATTGCTGGGCCATGTCATTCGCCTGGCCCGTCAGCTGGAGCCCTCGAATATCCACGTGATTTATGGTCACGGTGGCCAGAAAGTGCCCGACACGATTGCGGAGCCGGGTTTGAACTGGGTGGAGCAAGCCGAACAACTGGGGACCGGTCACGCAGTCAGCCAGGCCATGCCCGCCGTCAATCCCGGCTCAACCGTGTTGGTACTGTACGGAGACGTGCCACTGACCCGCCCGGAAACCTTGCGTAATCTGGTTGCCACGGCCGGCGACGAGGTCGCCGTGCTGACGGCAATCCTGGACGATGCCAGCGGGTACGGCCGGATTATTCGGAATGCCCGGGGCGATGTGCTGGCCATAGTTGAACAAAAGGATCTTTCCGAAGACCAGCAGAAGATCCGCGAGATCAACAGCGGTTATATCGTTGCGCCCGCGGAAAAAATGAATGACTGGCTGGCCGCATTGCGTAACGACAATGCAGCCGGTGAATACTACCTGACCGATATTATCGCCATGGCCATCAGCAATGGCGTCAGTGTCGCCGGTGTTGTGACCGAAGATAACGACGAAATTATGGGCATTAACAACAAGCAACAGCTCGCCTATCTGGAGCGCGTGTATCAGCATCGTGTTGCTGACGACCTAATGAGTCGGGGGGTAACCCTGCGGGATCGTTCCCGTGTTGATGTGCGTGGAACATTAACAACCGGGCGGGATGTGGAGATTGACGTTAACGTGGTATTCGAAGGTGACGTGCGCCTGGGTGATCGGGTACAAATCGGGCCCAATTGTGTATTGAAAGACGTGGAGATAGCCGAGGGCACAACCGTGTTTGCCAGCAGCGTGTTGGACCAGGCAGTGATCGGAAAGAATTGCCGCATCGGGCCTTTCGCACGCATTAGACCGGAAGCCAATATTGCTGATGATGCACATATCGGTAACTTTGTCGAAGTAAAGAAATCAACCATAGGCAAGGGCAGCAAGGTCAACCACCTGGCCTATATCGGTGATACGCGCATGGGCAGCGGTGTAAATATTGGTGCCGGAACCATCACCTGCAACTACGATGGCGCGAACAAGCATATGACTGTTATTGGAGACAATGCATTTATTGGCTCTGATACACAGCTGGTCGCACCGGTAACGGTTGGCGACAACGCCACGATAGGAGCCGGCTCAACCATTACCGCCGATACGCCGCCTGACCAGTTGACCCTGACTCGTATCAAGCAAAAAAGCATTGCTGGTTGGAAACGGCCGGTGAAGAACAAACCAGCAAAGGATTAGATTCAGACCATGTGCGGAATCGTAGGTGCCATTGCCCGAAGAAACGTAGTGCCCGTATTAATCGACGGGTTACGCCGACTTGAATACCGTGGCTACGATTCGGCCGGTGTTGCCGTTGTTGCCGATAACAAAAGATTGCAGCGTGTGCGCAGGGAAGGCAAGGTAGCCAATCTCGGCAAGGATGCAGATCAGCTTGTCGGCAACCTGGGTATCGCTCATACCCGTTGGGCTACGCACGGCGTACCCAGCGAGAGAAATGCCCACCCGCATATTTGTCGGGATACTGTCGCCATTGTGCATAACGGCATTATCGAAAATTATGAACATTTGAAACAGCTGCAGTTGCAGGACGGTTACCCGTTTACTTCCGAAACCGATACCGAGGTTATTGCACACGCCCTGCACAAGCGGCTGGAATCAGGATCGACCCTGCTTGATGCGGTGCGCCAGGCGGTAACCGAACTCGAGGGCGCCTACGCCCTTGGCGTTATTCAGTCCGGAAACAGCGAAGAACTCGTTGCTGCCCGCCAGGGAAGCCCGTTGATTATCGGGCTGGGAGAGCACGAAAACTTTATCGCTTCTGATGTTGCCGCGGTATTGCCGGTTACAAGGCGCTATATAATCATGGAAGAAGGCGATATCGCGCACATCACATGTGAGCAGGTAACGATATATGACAAGAGCGGCATGCAGGTCGAGCGCAGTATTCACGAAAGCAACCTGAAGAGCGACGCCGTTGAGAGGGGAGATTTCGCTCATTACATGCTCAAGGAGATCTACGAACAGCCGCAAGCCATTGCTGAAACCCTGGAAGGCCGGTTGGGCGAGTCGCGCGTACTGGAAGCGAGTTTCGGACCCAAGGCAGAAGAAGTTTTTGCAGCAGTGAAGCGTATCCAGATCGTAGCCTGTGGCACCAGCTACCATGCCGGTCTTATCGCCAAGTACGGATTTGAATCCGTAACCGGGCTGCCGTGCAATGTCGAGGTTGCCAGTGAGTTCCGTTATCGCAAGCACGTATTGCAACCCGATACGCTGTTTATCACCATATCCCAATCCGGAGAAACTGCCGATACACTTGCAGCGCTGCGACTGGCGAAAGAACTGGGATATTGCCACACGCTGGCCATATGCAACGTACCCGAAAGTTCATTGGTGCGTGAGTCAGAACTCTCAATGATGACGCGTGCCGGCCCTGAAATCGGGGTTGCTTCAACTAAGGCGTTTACCACGCAGCTCGTTGCCATCCTGCTACTGTTGGTTGTGTTGGCCCGTCGCCATACCATGACCGCTGAAACCGAGGCCCAGGTCGTCGATCAGCTGCGCAAGTTGCCCGGAATTATTGAAGAAGTATTGTCACTTAACGATGATATCAAGGCGATGGCAGAGGAAATAGCATCAAAGGATCATATGCTGTTCCTGGGGCGTGGCATGCATTACCCGGTCGCCCTTGAAGGCGCCCTGAAAATGAAGGAAATAAGCTATATCCACGCGGAAGGTTACCCGGCGGGAGAACTGAAGCACGGACCGTTGGCGCTGGTCGACAAGAACATGCCCATAGTAGCCGTGGCGCCCAATGACTGGCTGGTGGATAAATTAAAATCCAACCTGCAAGAAGTGCGCGCCCGCGGTGGCAAACTGTATGTGTTTGCCGAGAAGAATACGGATATGAAGGCCGATGAAGAAACCGTTGTGCTGGAAGTGGCCCCCGTGGATATCGCCATATCACCCATTATCTTTACTGTACCGCTGCAACTGCTGTCATACCATGTTGCCGTAATCCGGGGTACCGATGTGGACCAACCAAGAAACCTGGCCAAGTCGGTAACTGTTGAGTGACCGACCAGTATCTGGACTAGATGTTACGCCGCGGGAAAATCCAGCCAGAACGTCGAGCCAGCATGGCTGCTGAATACCCCTATTTGTCCGCCCTGGTACTCTGCCAGCTTTCTGGCCACAGTCAACCCGGTGCCATTGCCGGTTTTGTTTCGCGTCGGATCAAGCCTTACGAACGGTTCGAAAATACGCTGTTGATCCTGTTCAGATATACCTGCGCCGGAGTCAATTATCGACACGCGAACATGATCCGTGTCCAGCATTTTGATGGACAGGAACACAAAACCACCACGCTTGTTAAAGTAAATGGCGTTGGTGAGCAGGTTGAAAAGAATCTGTCGAGTCAATCGAAGGTCGGCTCGAACAGTAGCCGGTAGTACGTCCTGCATGACTATCTCGACCTCTTCCCGGGACCAAAGCGGAAGCAGCGTCTGAATGCATTCGGAAACCAGCTTGTCGATCTGGATGTTAGTCAGATTCAGATCCGTATTGCGGGAATCCGTACCGCTGATTTCGAGCAGGTCATCTATCAGCGCCAGCAACTGGGAACCGGCTGAAACTATTTCGCTTACGGAATCAAGTTGTCGTTGATCAAGGTCTTCGACCTGAAGCAGCTGGCCAAAACCGAGAATCGCATTCATCGGAGTGCGCAGTTGGTGACTGGCGCGTGACATAAAATGGGATTTCGCCTGGCTCGCCTGTTCTGCGAGGTCCCGGGCGACAATCAATTCTGCCTCAGCCTGCTTGCGTGTTTCTATCTCGGCTCGAAGATCGTCAAGCGTATGTTTGAGTTCCGCGGTGCGCGCATTTACGGTTTTTTCAAGGTTTATATTGACCTGCTCAATATACTTCCGGTACTTGATGCTGGCTGAAATATCATTCAGTTGCAGCAGAATGATGCCGTTGTCGTCGCCATGGCCAAGAGGTTGTATTGCGCATTCGAAGAACCGGTTATGGGCTTCAAGATTGGCAACAACCCGTCCGCTGGCCATGCAATCGGAAAGCGCATTCATGATTTTCATGCTTTGATCTTCGGCGCCAATAGTACGAAGCAGTGTATCTGCGTCGCAGCCTGTAATGGTATCAATGTCCAGATCCAACATGACAGCGGCAGACTGATTAATGTCCAGAAGCCTGAGTTCAGAATCGAATAGCAACAACCCGGCAAAGCTGTCAGCAAAAACTGTTTTAAATCGTTCCGTGAGCAACCGGTTATTACGGAGTGCAAGAGTATATTTTTTATACTTGGCAAGCGTTCCGGCGAGCAGTTCCGCTTCCATGGGTTTGAACAAATAGTCAGAAACGCCGAGCTTGACAGCGGCAGCCGCGTAGTGAACATCCCGAAACGCAGTCATCATGATTATGCTGGTTTCGGTGTTGGCCGCCTTCAGCGCGGGCACAAACTCCAGCCCGTTCTGCTGACCGATCTTGATATCAACCAGGGCAATATCGACGTGATTTTCGGCAATGATGACCGACGCCTGATCCACGGATGTAGCGGTATACAGCAAATAGTCTTCTTCATCCATCTCAACCAGATCAGCAAGCGAAGCGACAATGTCGGGATCGTCATCCAGAATCAAAACAGAAACGCCACGCTTGCCAAGCCGGTCTTGGGGCAGCTGTACAGAACATATGTTTGCGTTCATCAGGATCAGCCTCTGCCTAGTGCTACCAGTATCAGTTTTGCAGACGCGGACTACTGTTGCTGACATTGGACTGCAAGACGTTTTTCGTCGTTCAATTATTACAAAAAAACGTCTAACCCGTTTGTAAAAAAAGGTAAATGCAAATTTATCAGAAACAATATTGAAAAATACCGAGTCCCGGAACAGGCAAACTATATTTATCCGGACTGTAGGTGAAGTTGATGTGACAATTGTTTGCCTGGACCCGCCGAACGGCCACTCTCGTCTATGCTATATTTATGTGTATAGTCTAGGGTAATTGAATTGTCATCTCGCCTTCACTCTGACCGCCCAAGCCCGCTGCGCGGAGACCAGCTATGCTGAAGAGAATGCAGAATAGTTTTCCAGGCATCCTGGTCGTGCTGATGATGACCATGTTGATGACGCCGGCTTCGGGCCTGGTGGTTAACTGGGACAGCTATGTTGTCCCGATAAGTGATGCCTATTCCCTGGTCAAGGTCGATTCAGTGGATATCTTTATTTCAAGAACAAGCCGGGAAACATCTGCCATGCGCGATCTCGGTACGCCACTGTTTCTGCCGGCCGACTTTCCGCAGCTTGGTCCTTTGCACAAGGTCTCGATAACCGACAAGTATATATTTTCGCAGCATTTCGGCAAAAAACATCGCAACCTCTACGATGGCGATGAAGTTGTTATCGTCGATAACGAGACCCGGGTGTGGATGATCGTAAACAGCCGTAACAACGATATTCTGGGTCCGTTGACGTTTGAAGAATTCCACGCATGGGTGGATGCCTTGCATATACCCAGGCCGGAAAACTGGATGAGCGTACGTGAGTTGTATCGCATGAGTTTGCGTGCGTACCCGGACCAGGTGGAATCAGCATTAAGCCAGAACAAGGCGATGATCAAGGGCATGCTGTTTGCCGTCGTTGCCTTCCTGTTATTGTTTGGGCCGGTCTGGATGATGTTGTTGCCATTGCGTCGTATTGGACAAATCAGCCCGGATGCATGGTGGACGTACAGTGTTTCCATGTCCGCATCTCCGGCAGTGATTACGGCAACCGCCGTTGTGCTGAACGCGTGGTACTTGTGGTATTGAACATGTGAGTCGTTCGATGGCAGGAATAAACCACGCTTCCTGAATCCGTCGCTGATTCGAAAAATCCCTGGAACTGTCGCGCCTGGGCCGGAAACCTGCCTTGCCGGGAGGCTCATTCCTCACCGGCTTGCGGTATACTCCCGGGCCTATGGATGTTTCGGATTTACTAAACGATCTCAATGACGCCCAGCGCGAGGCAGTGGCTGCAGCGCGCGGATCGTCGCTGGTACTGGCCGGCGCCGGCAGCGGTAAGACGCGGGTGCTGACTCGCCGCGTCGCCTGGCTGGTCGCCGTGGAGCAGTTATCGCCGCAGTCAATCCTGGCCGTAACCTTCACCAACAAGGCCGCCGCTGAAATGCGTGGCCGAATCGAATCCATGCTTGGGTTCCCGGTTGGCGGTATGTGGATCGGCACCTTTCATGGATTGTCACACCGCTTCCTGCGCGCCCATTGGCAGGATGCCGGATTGCCCAAGACCTTCCAGATCCTGGATTCCGAGGACCAGTATCGCCTGATCAGGCGACTACTGAAACAGTTGGGACTGGACGAAGCCTACTGGCCGCCAAAGCAGGTGCAGTGGTTTATCAACAGCAACAAGGAGGAGGGCAGGCGCCCGTCCGGCCTCGGCCAGAGTCCCGATCCGCAGTATCGGCAGATGGTACAGATCTACCAGGCCTATGAAGAAGCGTGCCAGCGGGCCGGGCTGGTGGACTTTGCCGAGTTGTTGCTCAAGACTTATGAGTTGATGCGGGATATCCCGCCGTTGCGCCAGCATTACCAGCATCGATTTCAGTCGGTATTGGTGGATGAATTTCAGGACACCAACAGTATCCAGTACGAGTGGCTGAAGCTGTTTTCCGGAGGGCAAAAGGAACTGTTTGCCGTAGGCGATGATGACCAGTCCATCTACGGCTGGCGCGGCGCGCGTATTGATAACATGCACCGGTTCGAACATGATTTTCCCAATACGCGCCTGGTAAGACTTGAACAAAATTACCGGTCTACCGGCACGATCCTCAAGGCCGCCAATGCAGTCATCAGCCACAACAGCGGGCGCCTGGGCAAGGAGCTCTGGACTGAAGGCGAAGATGGTGATGTGATCCGCTTATACACTGCGTATAACGACTTTGAAGAAGCTCGCTTTGTTGTCGATACCGTGCTGGAATGGATCAATCAGGGCAACAGCCGCAAGGACGTAGCGGTACTCTATCGTTCCAATGCCCAGTCACGCCTGTTTGAAGAGGCGCTGCTGTACAGTGGTGTTCCTTACCGCGTTTACGGCGGCCTGCGTTTTTTCGAGCGCAAGGAGATCAAGGACGCATTGGCCTACCTTAGACTGATGAGTTCGCGCTACGATGATCCATCATTTGAACGAATCTGCAATGTGCCTGCCAGAGGCATGGGCAACAAGACTGTCGAAACAATTCGCGATACCGCACGCATGCATAACCTGTCCATGTGGCAATCGGCTGAAAAGCTGTTGGTAGACGGCAGCTTGCCTGGACGGGCGGCCAATGCCCTGAAGCAGTTCATGAGCCTGGTCGATCAGATGACCGAACAGGCTGCGACCATGTCATTGTCAGATAAAACGGATTTTATGATCCATGAAACTGGATTGTTTGAATTTTTCAAAAAGGAAAAAGGTGAAAAGGCTGAAGCGAGAATAGAAAACCTTGAAGAACTGGTCTCTGCGGCGCGCCAATTTGAGGATCGGGACAACGAAGAGTCGCAGGATATGACTGTTCTGGATGCGTTTTTGTCCCATGCCTCGCTGGAGGCCGGTGAGGGCCAGGCGGAATCCTGGGAGGACTCGGTCCAGCTAATGAGCCTGCATTCGGCAAAAGGCCTGGAATTTCCGCTGGTGTTTTTGACGGGACTTGAAGAAGGCCTGTTTCCGCATAACAGAAGTATCAACGAAGAAGACCGGCTCGAGGAGGAGCGTCGACTTTGTTATGTTGGCATGACACGTGCAATGACGCGACTCTATATTACCCACGCCGAGCTTCGACGCCTGCACGGCCAGGAGAACTATACCAGCCCGTCAAGATTTCTTGGTGAAATCCCGGAAGACCTGATGATCCCGGTCAGGCCGCAGGCGCCCTATGTTCGTGAGTCGGCAGCTTCCTATGGCAGAACGTCTGTAGCGGCCATGAAAAATCCCGTGGCCGGGTTCAGTCTTGGTCAGCGGGTAAATCACGCAAAGTTTGGCGAAGGCATGGTGATGAACCTGGAAGGTGAAGGCCAGCATGCACGCGTGCAGGTCAATTTTGAAACTGCCGGCCCCAAGTGGCTGGTTCTGGCCTACGCCAACCTGGAGTCAGCTTAGGCTGTTAGCACCGAGTCCGCAAGCCACGTGAGTACCCCAAACGGGTTGGAGGCGGAATGAATAATAAAGAGCGTGGTTGCCGGCGCGTTTTACTCATGACATACCGGCCGCGACAAATTTAATTGTAACGTACCGGCAGTTATAGTAATTGTCGTGTATATGCATGTTAGATTCGGGGAAGGATATGATGTGGTTGGGCAAGATCAATGATGCTGTCGGCAGGGTGATGGCCTGGCTGGTGTTGGTATTAACCGTCATTGTTTTTTACGATGTCTGTATGCGTTTTCTGTTTCGCGCGGGTTCACCGGCGCTGCAGGAGCTGGAGTGGCACTTGTTTGCCCTGATCTTTTTGTTGGGTGCTGCCGCTACCTACAAGGTCCAGGGACACGTACGCGTAGAAGTGCTTTACCAGAACCTGTCTCCACGCACTCAAACAATTATCAACACGCTGGGAGACATGTTTATCCTGTTGCCCGTATGCGTGGTAATTATCAAAACCTCCATTCCATTCGTCGAGGCAGCGTGGAGTTATGATGAAAGTTCTCCGGATCCCGGCGGCTTGTCATATCGCTGGCTAATCAAGGCAGCAATTCCGGCCGGATTCTTTTTATTGGCTTTTCAGGCTATCGTTAACATTGTCAGCAATTTGTCCATGCTCATACGTGACAGGGAGAACTGATAATGTCGATGGAATACATGGCGCTGATGATGTTTGTTGTCCTTATCATCCTGTTGATGAGTGGCTACCCGGTAGCCTTTGCCCTGGGAGCGGTTGGCCTGGTATTCGGAATCCCGGCATTGGGAATGGAATTTTTTGATCTTCTGCCCCTGCGCATCTGGGGCATTATGACCAATTTCACACTGTTGGCCGTGCCGTTGTTTGTATTTATGGGAGTAATCCTTGAAAAGTCAGGTCTTGCCGAAGACCTGCTGGAAACCATGGCCTTGTTGTTTGGCCGTGTGCGCGGTGGATTGACTGTATCGCTGGTGCTAGTTGGTGGATTGCTGGCAGCGACGACCGGTGTTGTCGGGGCAACCGTGGTTACCATGACCGTAATCGCGTTGCCGGCAATGATGAAAAACGGTTACCAGGCTGAGCTGTCAACGGGCACCATTGCTGCATCGGGAACATTGGGTCAGCTGATACCGCCAAGCATCATTCTCGTGTTGCTGGCCGACCAGATGGGAGTGCCAGTGCCGCGCCTGTTTGCCGGTGCGGTCGTGCCAGGCCTCGTTATGATAACCTTGTTTATCGGTTTTATCCTGGTTATGGCAATGTTGCGACCGGGAGTAGCGCCACTGTCAGCAGACAGCGAATCGCGTTGGCCGCACGACATGGGCAAGCGTGTAGTCCGTAGTCTCGTGCCCCCCATGTTTATTATGATCGCGGTGCTGGGTTCCATATTTTTCGGAATTGCAGGGCCAACCGAATCTGCCGCCTTTGGCGCCATGGGCGCCATGATGCTGGCGGCGCTGCATAAGCGCCTGACACTGGACAGCCTTCGCCAGAGTACTATGGATACCATGCGCCTGACATCCATGGTGTTTATGATCCTGATTGGCGCAACCATATTCGGACTGGTATTCAGGGGCATGGGCGGTGATGCGGTTGTCCAAGAGATCATGTCTGCGCTGCCGGGTGGCGAGTGGGGCTTCCTGCTGGCGAGCATGGTGGTGATTTTTGTTCTCGGTTTCTTTCTTGATTTTCTGGAAATCTGTTTCATTATCGTGCCGATACTGGCGCCTATCGCGGTGACGCTCGGGCTTGATCCGTTGTGGTTCGCCATCCTGATCGCGGTAAACCTGCAAACTTCGTTCCTGACACCACCGTTCGGATTTTCCCTTTTCTATCTCAAGGCAGCAGCGCCGGCCAGTATCCGCATGGAACAGATTTACCGGGGCGTAATTCCGTTCATTATCATCCAGGTGTTCGTACTGGCATCAATAATGATGGCGCCGCAACTGGTGTTGTGGTTGCCTGACTGGATGGACAGTTTGCGTGGCTATTGATACTTCAAGGAGGAGGGAACAATGAAATACACGGCAGTTTATGCTTCATTATTTGCGCTGTTCTATCTTGGCCTGGCCTACAACGTCATTCGCCATCGTTACCGCTCGCGCGTACCCATTGGCGATGGTGGTGACGAGCAATTATTGAGAGCGATTCGCGTGCACGCCAACGCGGCTGAATACGCGCCCCTGGCGTTATTGTTGACAGGTATGTATGAGCTGAATGGCGGGTATGTGCTGCTGGTTAATATACTCGGAGCAGTATTGATACTGGCGAGAGTCTTGCACCTGTGGGGCCTGGGCAGGTCATCGGGTCGATCAAAGGGGCGTTATTACGGCACCTTGCTTACCTGGGCAACTATAATGACCGCTTCGGTAATGAATATGATCAATATGATTTCTGTCTAGATTTATTTCCCGTCCTCATATCCTGGTTGACAAACAGGCTATTGAGCCTGGCTTGTACAATTTTTCCCGGCTACCGGTTATGTCCTTCCGGATCTTGGACGGGAGTAATTTTCAGGAATGGTCGCGGCAGGGAAAAAACGAAAACTGAGAAGGGCGCGATCGTCAGCAACGAAACAATAAAGACCGCGTGACCTGAACAGGGTATCGGGGCCAGTTGTTCCTGGCCCCGATACCCTTGTTAGATGTCCCGAACCCTTGCGTAAGCAGATTCAGACAGCTCACTCCAGGCGTCATTGTCCTTACGAAATTTCTCATATTCCTTCCAGATGCGGGCAAAAGTCTTGTCTTTTGCTGCTTCCTCCTTTAACACGGCATCAGTCATCTTTTTCAGATGCTGTAATACCGGCTTCGGGAAGGTGTAGGTTTTGACCTTGTACTTGGTCTTGAGCTTGCCCAGCGCCTCAAGATTGCGTGCTTCAAACTGTGACAACATCCACAGGTTGCTGGCAGCAGCTGCATTTTCAATGATCAGTTTAAGCTCATTGGGCAGCGATTCCCAGGCCTTGCTGTTAACCGTCAGCTCCAGTGTTGGGCCTGGCTCATGCCAGCCGGGTGAGTAGTAGTACTTGGCCGCGCGGTAAAGGCCGAGACGCAGGTCATGGTAGGGGCCGACCCACTCGGTCGCATCGATGGTGCCACGCTCCAGCGCCGTATAAATTTCACCGCCGGCAATATTGATGGCGTTGACCCCGGCCTTGGCCATGACCTTGCCACCAAAGCCCGGGATGCGCATTTTCAGGCCTTTAAGGTCATCGACAGTTTTAATTTCCTTCCGGAACCAGCCACCCATCTGAACACCGGTGTTGCCCATGGGAAAGGGGACCAGGTTGAACGGTTTATAGACTTCACGCCAGAGTTTCAGGCCGTTGCCACCGTAAAACCAGGCGTTCATGCCCTGGGCGTTCATGCCGAACGGTACCGCGGTAAAAAATGCTGCCGATGGAATCTTGCCAATCCAGTAGTAGGCCGCGCCGTGCCCCATTTGTACGGCGGTCCCTTGGGAAACGGCATCAAATACGCCAAGCGGGGGCACAAGCTGGCCACCGGCAAACACGGTAATGTTGAGCTGCCCGCTACTCATGGCGCGAACTTCCTTGGCAAACTTCTCAACACCTTCCTGGAAGATCGGAAAATTGGGTGGCCAGGTCGTGACCAGTTTCCAGTTAAACGGTTTTTTGGCGTGAACCGCCGGGGCGGTTACCGTTGCCGCCGCGGCACCGGCACCGACTATATTGCGGATAAATTTTCTGCGCTCCATTTCTGGTCTCCCCTATAGATGTGGTTCAGGCGTCTGGCTGATCAGTGTAACCAAAGCTGCGGGCCAGCCCAAGCATTGCCGGGGATTCCCCGGGCTAGTTTTTGTTCAAAAGATCCTTCAGATTGGCGAACGGTTTACGTGTTGACGATTTATGGTTTGTATCATTGCCGCCCGTCCCCACACCGTGAATTTCCAGCTGGCGCTGGTGCTCATTGTCATGACAGTACAGGCACAGCAACTCCCAGTTGCTGCCATCAGCCGGGTTGTCATCGTGATCGTGGTTCTTGTGATGAACGGTCAGCTCCCGCAGGTTGGTATGGGTGAACTCCCGCCCGCAGCGGCCGCAAATCCACGGAAACAACTTCAGCGCCAGGCCACGATAGGTTTGTGCGCGTTCATCCTGCTGGCGGCGGGTTTCGGCCACCAATTGATCCAGCTTATTACCCGAATTTTTGCTCATCTGTTTTCGTTTGCCTGCCCGGCGAGTAGAAGTTGAGCGGTTACCATGCCCAAAATTCGAGCCTGCTTCAAGCGCCAGCAACGGATTTTCGTTAGCCGGGAAACCAGCCACTGTGCCTGGCATACAATCTCGACATGCCCTGCTATTATTCCCAGAATGCAGACTTGGAAAGAGTGAGACACAGGCCAAGCTGTTGGCAGGCCGCAGAGATTAAACCAACTGTCTTGGTAAACTGTTATGGCGCATAAACGCAAGACCGGAATAGTGTGCCTGTTAATGGCATTACTGCTGGCAGGTTGTCTGGGGAACGCTATAGAATCGGCCGGGCCAGGCGATGGTTCCTGGTTGATTGAATTACAGCTATCCGGCGGCATTGCCGGACTGAATCGTTCCATAACCCTGGTCAGTAATGGACAGGTTCAGACAGTTGACCGTCGAGTCGGGACCCGCACTCGGCGCCAGGCATCGAACGCGTTGATGGTCTTGGCGACTGACAGCCTGATGCAGCGAACAAAAATGGCGCAACAGCCAGGCGACACGCAAATTTTGCCCGGTAGGTGTGCCGATTGTATTGTCTACAGGCTGAAGATTGTTAATAAGGGTGATGCGTACCACGTCAATCTCGATACATTGACGCTGGCAAGGTCACCCTATAAAGCCCTTGTCGAGGCCATGGAGGCCCGTTGAAGAGGGAATAAAGAGCTGGCGCGACGCCAAAACACTAGAGCAGGAGAGGACAGTGATTAATTTTTCGAATATTCAAAAAACGCTGGTTATCATCGTTTGCGCGATGTTGCCGCAATTTGTTACTGCTGCCGGCACGTATGAGCCAGACCAGGGCATGATTTCCGCCTTGCGTAGCCAGGGCGCGACGGTAGCCCGGCATCGTGATACCGGTGCCCTGAATTTCATGGGTTTTCCGAGACATGGCGCCCTGGTTGTACCCGGTACCAATTCGTCATTGGCTCCCGAGCACAATGCCAGGACGATTCTGAATGCATATGGCACGCTGTTTGGCATTGGTAATGTCAACGAACAGCTGGCACTGCTGAAAGAAAACCGCCTGGCCGATGGTCGATCCATGGCCAGGTTCCAGCAGCTGCACAACGGCGTGCCGGTAATCGGTGCCGAGTTAATCGTCAACATGGATGCCCAGGCGCGCCTGCTGTCCATCAATGGTGAAACGGCGCCAAAGCTTGTACTGGCAATCTCGCCGCGTATCAACCAGGCCGATGCCATGCAAACGGCCATCGTGACAACGGCCAAGCACCACAACATGGCTGCCGCCTCGTTACGGGCGAGTGCGCCAGTATTGTCGGTTTACGAGCCACAGTTACTGAGCCCCCGCACCTTTCCGGCATCTCTGGTCTGGAGAATCGAGGTTACGCCAACACAACTTGCGCCGGTTCGTGAGTTTGTCCTGGTGGATGCCCTGAACGGCAATATTGCCCTGCAATTCAACCAGGTCCACGAGGCCAAGAACCGCTCTACCTACACCGCGAACAATACGACAACGCTACCAGGCACGTTACTGTGTACCGAGGCCAGCGGCGATGCCTGTACCAGCGGGTCAGATACGGATGCCGACGCTGCACAATTGTATGCCGGTGATACCTATGACTTCTTTTCAGTCAACCATGGTCGGGATAGCCTGGATAACGCCGGCATGCTGCTGATTTCCAGCGTCCACTACGGAGCGACGACGTATAAGAATGCGTTCTGGAACGGTTTGCAGATGGCCTACGGCGATGGTTTCTCGGCTGCCGATGATGTGGTTGGCCACGAGCTGACACACGGTGTTACCGAAAAGACCTCAAACCTGTTTTATTTTTACCAATCCGGTGCTATCAATGAATCGTTTTCAGATATGTGGGGCGAGTTTATCGACCTGACAAATACCGGTGGCAATGACAGTGCCGGAGTACGCTGGTTGATGGGCGAGGATATCCCTGGTATTGGCGCAATACGCAGTATGGCCAACCCGCCAGCCTATGGTGATCCAGACCGGATAGGCAGTGCCATTTACCACACCGAAACCACCGACAACGGTGGTGTTCATATCAATAGCGGTATTAACAACAAGGCTGCCTACCTGATGGTCGATGGCGGTACCTTCAATGGCCAAACCATTGCTGCCATGGGCATTCCCAGGGTCGCCAAGATTTATTACGAGGTGCAGACCAACCTGCTCACCTCTGCATCTGATTACTATGATCTGTATAACGCGCTCTACCAGGGATGTCTGAACCTTGTCGGCACCTCGGGCATTACCGCCAATGACTGTACCAATGTACGTAATGCCACCTTGGCAACTGAAATGCATCTTGAGCCATCAACAGGATTTAACCCCAATGTGTCGCTGTGCCCGGCAGGGCAGCAGCCGGTGAATGCATTTTTCGATGGCTTTGAATCTGGCCTGGGTAACTGGACCTTGACACATAACCAGGGTGCCTTCGACTGGGTTGCGTGGCTGGCGACCTATGGCCCTGGTGGATGGGGGCCGTATGCCACTTCAGGAACGGAATCATTGTTCGGTCTTAACGATGGCATCATCAGTGACAAATTCGCACAAATCAGTGTAGCTGTGCCCAACGTGTCCGGTCATGCGCCCTACCTGCATTTCCGTCATGCCTATATGTTTGAGCCAGGCAATTACGATGGCGGTGTTGTTGAATACAGCACCAATGGCGGCGGCACCTGGGTTGATGCGAATTTTCTACCAACAGCCGGCCGTGTTTACGGCGGCGTGATTTCGACACTTTACAGTAACCCGCTGGCCGGACGTTTCGCCTTTGTGGGCGACAGCCATGGCTATGTCGATAGCCGGTACGCCCTGGATACACTGGCAGGACAGGCCGTACGGTTCCGCTGGCGCGTCGGTACCGATACCTCCGTAGGTGCCTACGGCTGGTGGCTGGATGACGTACGAGTCTATTACTGCAATACAGTACCGGTAGCGGTAGGGCAAAATATTTCTGTTGCCGAAGACGGCAGCATTGGAATTACCGTAACTGCCACGGACGCCGATGGTGATAGCCTGAGCTATTCGATTGCATCAGCACCGGCAAACGGCCAGCTTACCGGAACCGCGCCCAACCTGACCTATACGCCCAACGCGAACTACTTTGGCGCTGACAGTTTCTCCTTTACCGCCAGTGACGGTGTTGGCGGCAGTCATACCGCCACCGTATCGATCACGGTCACGCCGGTGAACGATGCGCCGACGGTTTCAACGATTGCGGACCTGCCGACAGATGAGGACACGGCCACCGCGGCCCTGCCTTTTACCGTTGCCGATGTGGACAACAATGTTGTCAATCTTACGGTACAGGCAACATCGTCTGATGTGAACCTGGTGCCCGTCGCAAATATCGTATTCGGGGGCAGCGGTGCCAATCGAGACGTCACTGTTACACCGGCCACTGACGCGAATGGCAGTGCAACCATTACCTTGACGGTATCTGATGGCACGGCAACTGCTACAAGCAGCTTTGTATTAACGGTTAATCCGGTCAACGATGCACCGACTGCGCCGACACTGATGACCCCAACAGATGGAGCGACTGGTGTGGATAGCGCCAGTGCGGTTTTTGGCTGGAACAATTCAACAGATGTTGATGGTGACGCAATCAGCTACGAGCTGATCGTATGCGAAGACAGCCTGTTTACCACGGGATGTTCCAATACCGTTGTCGCAGGAGCCGGTTCCCTGATCGTCGCCGCCGGCCTGGGCGGCGGCAGCCTGATGTTGCTTGGATTGGCCGGTGCCGGCATTCGACGTCGCCAACTGGTTTGGGCAGTTCCGTTGTATATCGCCGTTGCCCTGCTGAGCGCTTGCGGTGGCGGTGGCGGCGGTGGCGGCGGCGGTGCCCCGGTCCCACCGCCAACTGGTGGCGATAAAACCGCTACATTGACAGGCCTGAAAGCCAATACCACCTATTACTGGAAGGTAGTGGCTAATGACGGTAACGGCGGCCTGACTGACAGTACGGTCTGGAGTTTCACCACCAAGCCCTGATAGCTGATTAACTTCAGACGAATAAAACCCTCGCCACTAGGCGGGGGTTTTGTTTTATGGGTGATGGAAAATGTTGTCGATCCCGGCTAGTGCAGCAAACCGGCCACCACTTCACACCAGCCGCGGCTGAGATTGTCGCGGTTATAGCCGCCTCCGCCGGTAGCCAGGACGCGACCGTGTCCCAGTACCCGGGCGATATGTTTGAGGCGTCGCGCGGCATGACCATGACACTGTTCACTGAACGCCATGTGGGTGATGGGATCACCTTTGATGGAATCCGCGCCGGCCTGCAGGATGATGAGCTCGGGATTGGTATCAAGCAGCAGCTGTTCTACCTGCGGCCATACAGTCATGAAGGCCGTATCGCCGGATTGCGGTGCCATGGGCAAATTAAGTTTCAGACCCCTGGCCTTGCCTTTGCCGGTTTCCGAGGATGACCCGGTTCCCGGGTACAGAAATTGACCGTCTTCATGTATATCGGCAAATACCAGCCGGGAGTCAGCTTCAAAGGCATAAAACACGCCATCGCCATGGTGGGCATCGATGTCGACATAGGCGATGCGTTCAAGCTGGTAGTGGTCGAACAAGGTTTCAATGGCTATACCGAGGTCGTTTACTGCGCAGAAGCCGGCAGCGGAATCGCGTCGCGCGTGGTGCAGACCGGCAATAGGGACGAAGGCCTGCTGCAGTTGTTGGCTCATGATTTTGTCTAACGCGTCCAGCACGGTACCGGCCACGGTGCAGGATGCCTCGTAAACGCCTTTGAACGCGGGAGTATCGCCGCCATCGAGTAGGCCAATGCCGGACCCGGAAAGACTTCTGAGTTTGTTTATATATTCACTGGTATGGAAACGCAGAAGTGCTTCGTCGGTGCAAGACGATGGTTCGAAAATCGTTACGCATTTATCCAGGCCGCGTTGACAGAACTCCGCCCAAAAAGAATTTTGTCGATCGGGCCCGAAGGGGTGAGCATTGCCAAAGCCATAACGTCCCAACGCCTCGCCGTAAAACACGCCAACGCCGGAACCAGCCATCACCTATTCTTCGCGGTACATCAGTCGGAAACAGCAATAGGCACTGGCAATGGCCAATGGCCCACCGAGTACGGTGATAAAAAACATGGCGAGCAGGCCGGCGAAATAATCGATACCCATAACCACGCGGCCGATGGTGATGACGCCGACCATGATGCCGAAATAGGTAATCAACGGCACAAAATTCTTGATCCAGGCGGCGAGATTCAGGCTCAGCGCGTTATGAATGGACATGTGTTGCAGGGTAACCAGCGGCAGGGTGAACAGCATCAGCCCGACGACCGCGGCATAGGCGGAGATGGTGATCAGCTGAATGGCGATGTACCTGACGGCCCCGGCAAAGCCGGCATCGAATACCGAAACGGATTCCAGTCTTGCTGCCCCGCCAAACAGCTGTTCAAGTATATTGATGCCCAGGGCCGCACACAGTGCCAGTGCGCCGAAGGCCAGAGCAAAAATAAATCGGTCGCCTTGCTTGAAAATGCCGGCAAGTCGATAACCGATGTCGCGTTGTAGCAGCGTAATAATGTTCTGGTTGCGACGAGAGGCGCGCAGGCTTTCATCCGATACGGACATGGCCAGGTGCATCTCACCCAGGCTGCTAGCTGCGATAATCGGCAATAAAAATACAAGGATCAGTTGACCAAGTATTGGTATTTGCAACAACAGCCAGGCCGCGGCAAATACGATGCTTGCCGTAATTACCCAGGCTGGCGTGTTTTTTCGGATCAGGCGCTGGCCGCAACTGAACCACTTCAGCGAATTGGGAATGTTAAATCGTCTTACGTGCATGGGCTCCTCCATTCTCTCCACCGGTCTGGTGCCGGGTAATTTTTAATTGTACTTATTCAGAATGTTTTTCCGTCATCAACTGGCGGCGATTTACCAGGATATTCTGAAATACCATCGGGTCGTGAGTATGAGTGATCTCCCCGGGTCTAGGAAAGTGTAGATCATGAAGTCGCGACAGCCAAAACCGCAACGCCGCGGCGCGCAACATCACCGGGTAGGCGGCCAACTCGGCGCCGCACAGGGGCCGGGCAGCCAAGTAGCCCGCGAGCATTTTTTCGCTGGATTCAGGATCCAGTTGTCCGCCCGGTAGCGAGCACCAGTCGTTTACAGTTACTGCCAGGTCATAGACCAGTACATCGGTACAGGCGTAATAGAAGTCTATCAGGCCGCCAAGATCATCGCCTTCAAACAAGACGTTGTCACGAAACAGGTCGGCATGAACGATGCCGCGTGGCAGCGCATCACGTTTGTGAGAGGACTGGAACCGCATTTCGTCGTGCAACAGGGCTTCCTGTTCCGGATCCAGGTGCCCGAATAGCTTCCGGGCCATGTCTTTCCACCAGCCCGGGCCGCGGGGGTTGTCGCGCTGTTGGTCAAATTCCTGCCCGGCAACATGTAGCCTGGCCAGGATTTCACCCACCTGGCGACATTGTTCTGCGGATGGCGCCATGATGGACGCGCCTTTCAGGCGCTGGACCAGGGCCGCGGGCTTGTTCTTGATTTGTTCCAGGTATCGACCGGATTTGTTGGCCACCGGGTGTGCGCACGGGATGTCATGTTCCGACAGAAACGCGGTGAGATCCAGGAAGAACGGTAACTCGTCGGGTCGATGCTGTTCAAAGACAGTCAGGACATACCGCGCTTCGTCGGTTGTCACGAAGTAATTGGTGTTTTCAATACCGGAACCGATGCCCTCATAGCTCACAAGTGTGCCGTGATTGTAGCGGGACAGAAACGCAATCAATTCATCCCGGGAGATGCTGGTATAAACGGCCATAAGAAAAGATCAGAATTCTTTGATTACCCACATGGGTATGGTCAGTTTTGGCTCCAGGTCAGAATGTTCAAACTGACCCTGCCCGGTCGAATCGATCAGGTAATAGGGTTTACCTTTTTTAGGGGTAACCTTGATTTTGTAGAGTCGCCCGCGAATACGGTATTCCTCGTAACGGCCATCCGATTTGGGCACGATGCGAATCTCCGGCTCAATAGCCTCCGGGTCATCGACCGGTTTGTCCACGTACTGGCTTTCTTCCGGGATCGGAGGCGGTGGTGGAACGTCAACCTTTTCATTGTCCGCAGACCATCCCGGGCTGAGATACAGGCCCAGGCACAACACCAGCACTATGTTAAGCGGAGCCCGGGATGATAAATACGCATGAAACGGTTTGTTGGTAGTCATGACGACACCTATAGATTGAGCTTGATTTCCTGTTCTTCTTCCGAAGATTCAAAGCCGCTGGTTTCGTAGTAGCGGAAGATATGGTCAACCACCTCGTCGGCGGTATCGACCATGACAAACAGATCCAGGTCTTCGGGGTTGATGGTGCCTTCGGTAACCAGCACCTCCTTGAACCAGTCCACCAGCCCTTCCCAGAAAGGCCGGTGCACCAGGATTATCGGCATGCGCACGCTTTTGCCCGTCTGAATCAGGGTCAGCGCCTCGACCAGTTCATCGAGGGTGCCGAACCCGCCAGGCATGACCACGTAAGCCTTGGCATACTTGACGAACATGACCTTACGGGCAAAAAAGTGCTGAAAACTCAGGGCGATGTCCTGAAACCGGTTGGCACTCTGCTCAAAAGGCAATTCAATATTGAGACCGATGCTGGCGGACTTTCCGTGAAATGCGCCCTTGTTGGCTGCTTCCATAATGCCCGGGCCGCCGCCGCTGACGACGCTGAAACCGGCGTCGGAAAGTTTGCGCGCGATTTCCTCGGTCAAGGCATAATAGGGGTGGTCAGTCGGGGTACGAGCGGACCCAAATATGCTCACGGATGGCTGAATCTGGGAAAGACGCTCAAATCCTTCGACGAATTCAGCCATAATCTGGAAGATTTTCCACGACTCGCGGGACATGACCCGAGACGGTGTGCCTGTTTGTAGTTTCTGCTTCATAGGCGCGTTTTAACACACAATCATTGGTTTCGCAGCATGAATACTGGTAATAACGATAACAGCTCCTCTTCACCGTCTATGGCCGCGCCCGGGAACCCGGATGCTCCGTTGGTGCTGGTGGACGGATCGTCCTACCTGTACCGCGCGTTTCATGCCATGCCCAACCTGAGTAATTCCAGGGGTGAAGCCACCGGGGCTATTTACGGTATTACCAATATGCTGCGTCGATTGCTGACCGACTATGACCCAGGTCATATCGCCGTGGTTTTTGACGCCAAGGGCAAGACCTTTCGTCACGATATGTACCCTGAGTACAAGGCCCATCGGCCACCCATGCCCGAAGAGTTGCGCAGCCAGATCCAGTCTGTACACGATATTGTCCGGGCCATGGGGTTGCCATTGTTGATGGTTGAAGGCGTCGAGGCCGACGATGTGATCGGTACGCTTGCGTCCCAGGCCGGTGCGGCTAAACGCGCTTGCGTCATTTCCACCGGAGACAAGGACTTGGCACAGCTCGTGGACGGTCACGTAACGCTGATTAATACCATGACGGATACGGTATCGGATCGCGCCCAGGTGGAAGAAAAATTTGGTGTTCCACCTGAAAATATTATCGACTACCTCGCGCTGGTCGGCGACAGCGCTGACAATATTCCGGGTGTGCCCAAGGTGGGCCCCAAAACCGCGGCAAAATGGTTGCAACAATACGGGTCGCTGGATCAGCTCATGGCCCATGCCGACGAAATTTCCGGCAAGATCGGCGATAACCTGCGGGACAGTCTCGAGCAGCTGCACTTGTCACGGGTACTGGCAACCATACGTACCGACATTGAGCTGAAACAGGGGATCGATGATTTGCAGCGCAAGGCGCCTGATGAAAACAGCTTGCGTGACCTGTTTCAGCGGTATGAATTTAAAACCTGGCTGGGCGAACTGGGCGGTGCCAATGTCAGCAACGACGCACCGGAGCAAGACTACGAAATCGTGGTGACAGAAGCGCGCCTCGACACCTGGCTTGAACGGGTGAACGCGGCCGAGCTTGTGGCCGTTGATACGGAAACCACCAGCCTTGATGCACAACAGGCCGACCTGGTCGGCGTGTCACTCAGCGACAGGCCGGGTCGTGCTGCATATATTCCGTTAGCACATGATTACCCCGGAGCACCGGATCAACTGGATAGGGCGATGGTCCTGAAGCGCCTCAGGCCATGGCTGGAAAATGAGCAAGCCGCCAAGGTTGGGCAGAATCTCAAGTATGACCTGAATGTGCTGGCGCGCCAGGGAATTCGATTGCAGGGTGTACGTTTCGATACCATGCTTGAGTCCTATGTGCTGGACAGTACCGCCTCACGCCACGACATGGACAGCCTGGCAATGAAATATCTTGGCCACAAAACCATCAAGTACGAGGACGTCGCCGGAAAGGGCAAGTCGCAGATCTGCTTCAACGAAGTGGAGCTGGAGCAGGCAGGACCCTACGCTGCCGAGGATGCAGATATAACATTGCGCCTGCATGGAACCTTGTGGCCGAAATTGCAGCAAACCCCGGAACTGGAAAAGGTCTTTGTCAGTCTCGAAATGCCGCTGTTGCCGGTACTGGCCCGCATGGAACGTCAAGGTGTGCGAATAGACTCGGACATGCTGCACAGCCAAAGCACAGCACTTGCCCACCGGATGCTTGAAACCGAACAACAGGCGCACACGCTTGCTGGCCAGACGTTTAACATGGCCTCACCCAAGCAGATACAGGAAATCCTGTTTGACAAAATGGGTTTGCCGGTTTTGCGCAAAACCCCGAAGGGGCAACCCTCTACCGCGGAAGAGGTGTTGCAGGAACTGGCGCTGGATTACGATTTGCCGCAATTGATTCTAGAGCATCGTGGCCTGGCCAAGCTCAAATCCACCTATACGGACAAGCTGCCACTCATGATCAACAAGGAGACGGGGCGCGTGCACACGTCCTATCATCAGGCCGTGGCGGCAACCGGCAGGCTGTCGTCATCGGATCCGAACCTGCAGAATATCCCGATACGAAACGAGGAGGGCCGGAGGATTCGACAGGCTTTTGTACCGGAGCCCGGTTTCAAAATGGTGTCCGCGGATTATTCACAAGTCGAATTGCGCATTATGGCTCACTTGTCGCAGGATCCAGGCTTGCTCAACGCGTTCAGGCAGGGCGCCGACGTGCATCGGGCCACGGCGGCCGAAGTGTTCGGGGTCGCGCCGGATGCGGTCAGTAACGAACAGCGTCGTCATGCCAAGGCCATTAATTTTGGCCTGATTTACGGTATGTCCGCATTTGGCCTGGCGCGTCAACTGAAGATCGACCGGGGTTCGGCGCAGGACTATATCAACCTGTATTTTGAACGTTATCCCGGCGTCAGGGATTACATGGATCGCACCCGCGTGCAGGCGCATGAGCAGGGCTACGTGGAGACTGTCTATGGTCGACGACTGTACCTGCCGGAAATCAATTCCAGTAATCATCAGCGCCGCCAATACGCCGAGCGAACTGCTATCAATGCGCCTATGCAGGGCACCGCTGCTGATATTATCAAGCGTGCCATGATTGCTATCGACCGCTGGATTGAAGCGGAACAGCCATCGGTGCGCATGATTATGCAGGTACATGATGAGCTGGTGTTTGAAATCAGGGAAGACCGGGCTGTTGAGCTGGCAGGCACCATCAGCAGCATGATGGAAAATGTCGCGCAGTTGAGTGTGCCGTTGGAAGTGGATGCCGGCATCGGTGAAAACTGGGATGAAGCCCATTAGGCCCGGGCAGTTTCGGCAATTACAGTTAAAGGTAAAACAATTTCAGGGTTTCCGGGTTTCAACCCGGTTCTTGCCCATCTTTTTTGCGTTGTACAGCGCCTGGTCTGCAGCACTGTTGAGAGCCGAAGCATCAGTGTAGTCAGGATAACAGGCAAGCCCGCAACTGAACGTTATGCAGAATGTCTCATCGTTGCTGTGTAACGGAATCCTGGAAAAATTTTCCCGGACGTCTTCCATTATTGCCAGGGCCGTATCGAGCCCGGTGTCCGGAAGAATGACGGCGAACTCTTCACCACCGTAACGACCGAGAATGTCCGTGCGGCGCAATCGCTGTTTCATGATCTTTGATAGCAGTTTGAGTGCGTTATCGCCAATGGCATGGCCGTAAGTGTCATTCACTTTCTTGAAGTCATCAAGGTCAATCATTGCCAGGCTTATTGGTGATTTCTGGCGCTGGGCGCGGGCAATTTCCAGTTCAATGCGCTCCTTGATCTTGGTGTGGTTGAGCAAGCCGGTCAGGCTGTCTCGTTCCATCATTGAGCGCAATACACGGTAGCGTTCGATACGATTACTGACCGATGAAACCAGGTGTACCGGGTGAATAGGTTTGGTCAGGAATTCATCCCCGCCGTTTGCCATGGCGCCAATCTGTTTGTCGACATTGGTTTCCGCGGACAGGAACACAATGGGTATACCGACGTAGGCCTCGTGTTGTCGAAGCACCTTGGCGAGTTCGGCGCCGTTGAATTCAGGCATGTACATGTCCACAAGCATGAGTTCAGGCAGAAACGATGAAAGCTTGTCATTAATTTTCAGCGGGTCGTTGACGATTTCTGCGATCATGCCGGCCTGTTTCAGGATCAGGGCGTACTGGGTTGCCAGCGCCTCGGAATCGTCAATAATCAGCACCCGGTAAGGATCCGTTTTTTCTGTAAGGTTCAGTTGTTCCAGTTTGTCGACAATTTTTGCCGGATCCGTATTGGCGGGCAGAAACGCATCACTGCCCGACCTGACCGCCGCCAGCCTGTGACCAAAGTTATCGTGATTTGCGAGAACTATGACCGGCAGAACATTGGGCATGGCTTCCTGGAACGAACGAAAGTTCGGCAGTTCACCGCTCGCCGGCTGAAACGCAATAATGCCGCCAGGACAGACTTTCTGCAGCCTTGCCATGATAGTCGCATCATCGTGAAAACATTCCGTTTGATAACCGAAACGATCAAGTTCTTTGCACAGTTTGCCGGCGTATTCGTCGACATCGTTCAGAACAAATATCGTGCGTGGCTGCGATAATGTTTGCCCGGAGGGCTTCGTATCGGTATTGGAGGTATCGGAATCCGGGCCATTCGCACTGCTGATCAGGGCATCAAGACGGTGCTGCATCAGTTCAATCTGGTCCGGGCCTGGCAATTGCCCTTGCTCCTTGATGGCCTTTAAATCCATTTCCAGTTCCCGGGCGCATCGGCTGACCTCGGGGAAACCGAACGATGCACCGGAACCGGCCAGGCTGTGTGTCTTGCGATGCGCCTCGGTTATCAGGTTTTTGTCCCAGCCTGTCTCCAGCAGTTTCAGCCAATGGGATTTAACGTCGGCGATTTTCCCAGGCAGATCACGGGCATAAGCCAGTTGCAGCGCTTTAAGTTGCTCCGCAATGTTGGCCTTGCCGCTATCCGACAGATGATTCATGACGTATTTCCCATTGCCTGTTCAATTTCAGGCTCCTGATAGCGGTCACGAAACCGGAGTATCTCGTCCAGCACTTCATTGAATATAACAACCAGGTCGGGATCAAAGTGGGCGCCGGATTGCTTGTTGATTTCGTCAACAGCATCCTCAACGCTCCAGGCCTTTTTGTAAGGGCGCGTGGATGTCAGCGCGTCGAAGACGTCGGCAATGGCGACAATGCGGCCTACCAGCGGAATATTCTTGCCTTTCAGTCCCCCGGGGTAGCCACTGCCATCCCATTTCTCGTGGTGGGTGATGGCTATTTCACGAGCCATTTTCAGCAGCTCTGAGTGGTGCCCGGCCAGTATTTCCGCACCGATTTCACTATGAGTTTTCATGATGCGCCACTCTTCATCGGTGAATTTGCCGGGTTTAAGCAGGATATTGTCAGGAATGCCGATTTTGCCAATATCATGCATCGGGCTGGCATTAAGAAGCATTTCCGCGTCCACTTCGCTCATGCCCGCCGCGCGACCAATCATCTGGGAAAATTTGCTCATGCGAATAATGTGAAAGCCGGTTTCATTATCCCGGTATTCTGCTGCACGACCGAGACGACGAACAATTTCGAGTTGCGTTTCTTCAAGTTCCCGGGTTCTTTCCCTTACCTTTTGTTCCAGGATCTGGTTCTGGTTCAGGATTTGCTTGTGCAGCAAGCGTACCTGCAGGATATTGCGAATCCTGTTAAGGACTTCTATGTGATCAAATGGCTTGGTTACAAAATCCATAGCACCGTATTCAAGCGCCCGAATCTTGGTGTTGCGGTCTATTTGAGCAGTCAGCACCAGGACCGGCAGATAGTCGCCAGTCTCTATGTCTTTTAGGCGCTGTAACACACCAAAGCCGTCGATTGCCGGCATATTGATATCCAGCAGCAGGATATCCGGATTGTTGGCGGCATACATGGAGAGCACTTCAACCGAGCTGGTTGTGCTGAACACATTGGTATAGCCCGAATTCTTGAGCATTTTTTCGAGAAGCCGTACGTTGGCCGGCTCATCGTCAACAATCAGAATCCTGCTTTGCTTGAGCACCGCTTCATCCATTATCGTGTCTTTCTCCAGTTAGCCTGGCAAGGCGTCGTTAATCGCATCCAGGAACTGTTTCACGTTCAGTGGTTTCGTCATGTATTGATGGAACCCGGCATCGATTCCCCGTTCGATATCCCGGGGCATGGCATTGGCGCTGAGCGCAAATATTGGCGTGTCACCGATGCCTTCCATTTGTTTCAGCTTTTCCAGGGCCTCAAACCCGCTCATTCCTGGCAGGTTGATATCCAGCACAATAATGTCTGGCTTGTGCACCCGGGCAAGCTCAATGCCGAGCTCGGCGTTGTGGGCGGACAGCATTTCGATGTCCGGTCGCCGCGACAGAATCTGGTCAACCAGTTTCAGGTTGGCCGGGTTATCTTCAACATAGAGCAAGGTATATTTGTTCATACTGTTATCTTCAGGTTTGACTTGTTTATGGGCGATATTTCCCTTTTCTGTAGCGGGATCTCGTTTGGCATTGGTGCTGCCGGGAAGGGTAACGTGAAATATACTGCCCTTGCCTGGCTGGCTGCTGACTGTGATCTGGCCGTCCATGATTTCGACAAATCGCTTGGTTATAGTCAGACCAATGCCGGTTCCTTCAATCGATGAGCCGGATGCGGACAAGCGATCAAAGGGTTCAAATATTCTTTTACATTCCTCGGCGGTAAGGCCGGCGCCAGTATCCTTGACGTCCAGGCGAACGATGTTGCCATCGAGGATTTCCGTGCCTAGAGTAACCGAGCCATTTTTCCTGTTGTATTTTATAGCATTCGAGAACAGGTTGAGGATTACCTGTTTCAGGCGCGTGCGATCGGCGCGAACCCGGGCGTCGGAATAAATGGTTTCGTCAATTATGACAACGCTGTTCTTGATTGCCAGCGGTGACATGATTTTTACGACTTCACTGACAATATCTTCCAGCGAGACATCTTCAATATGAAGATCCAGTTTGCCTGACTCGATGCGAGTCAGGTCAAGCACTTCGTTGATCAGCTCAAGAAGATGAGTTCCCGCTGATACGATTTCCGAAACATTTTCCTGTTGGGATTCGGTCAGTGGTTCGCTTGGATCGGACTCAAGCAGTTGTGAGAACCCCAGGATTGCATTCATCGGCGTGCGTAACTCGTGACTCATCCTCGACAGGAATTCGGATTTCGCACGGTTGGCGCGTTCCGCTTCTTCCTTGGCAACCATTAATTCAGCATTATGTGCTTCACGCTGTATATGCAGGCGCATACCGTGAATGATAAATCCCAGCGTGGCGTTGAACGGTTCGAGAAAACCGAGAATGTCATTATCGTAACCATTGGCACGATTGGCGATCCCGTACATACCGACCAGTTCGGAACCATGAAAAATCGGATAGCCCAGGTAGGTGTTGAGTGGAGGATGACCTTCTGGAATACCGGCCGAACGTGGATCGGTACCTGGTGAATTGGTCATGACGATTTCGCCCTTGGCGATAGTACAGCCGAACAATGTATCCAGGTTCCGGAACTCCATGCCAGACGGAGCATTTTCACGGTAGAATTCCCGGGTTTCATTATTCCACGAAATATCGGTTATGGCGCGGGTTTTCAGGTACGGAACGCCGTCATCGTGAAGTATTTCACCGATAAATCCGTAGGCGCTGTCGGTAATTTCCAGCAAGCCTTTCAGCATCGTTGTAAAAATATTCTGGAATTCCACCGTGCCCACTGCGCGTGATGCTGAGTCACGCAACATGTCGAGCAATTGCTGCTGGAGTTTGCCGGTTTCTTCCGCGTGTATTCTGCGGCTGATGTCTGTCCTTATCGATATGTATTGGTAAGGAATGCCGTTTTTATCCACGAACGGCACGATGCTGCTCTCAACCCAGTATAAACCGCCCTTCTTCTTGCGATTGCAGATGGTGCCGTGCCAGGGCTGGCCGCTGGTGATGGTTAACCACATGTCACTGAAGAATTCCGGCGGGTGCGTGCCGGAGTTGATCAGGCGATGGGTTTGGCCGAGCAGCTCGCGGCGCGAGTACTGGCTGATATTGCAAAATCTTTCATTGACGTAAGTAATGATTCCGCGCGCATCGGTGATGCTGACAATGGAGTGCTCATCAAGGGCATCCTGTTGTCGTTCCAGCTGGCTGAGAACAGTTCTGAGCGTTGAATTGATGCGCTGGTTTGCCCGGCTGCGCCGGACGCGCGCCTGAATGCAGGCGTTGAGCACTTCGGGAGCGACCGGCTTCAGCAGGAAATCGTCACCACCACTGGCAATAGCCGCTGCCTGGCGAACGCTGTCGTTTTCCGATGACATAAAGATGATAGGCAATGATTCTGCAAGGGGATTCTGCCGGATAAGGCCTACAAGTTCATCACCGTTACATTCCGGCATGTACAGGTCCAGCAGCATGGCATCTGGTTCGAATTGGCGGATATTGTCCAGAGCCTCCAGAGGCTTGTTCAATACCTGCGTTTCCATGCCCAGGCCCTGGAGTATTGCGCTGTAATAAGAGGACAAGGTAGTATCATCGTCAACAATCAGTATCCGAACAGGTTTTCGTGGCGCATCTGGCAACATGGTCAGCAAAGCAACCGAGATGGATTCGGTCGTGGTGCCTGAAGGCAGCTGCTTGTTGATGCCATGCCGCAGGCTGACCAGTTTCCTGTCCAGGCTCTCCTCGTCGGTCAATAAAATGATCGATACCTGTTCAGGTTGACAACCCAGAAGGGCGGCATAGGTCTCGCCAGGATTGTCTGGATACCTGTCGGTCACTACCAGGTAGGGTGGTTCGCTACTTGGCTTGCTGATAGTGGGAAGTATTTCGAACTGAAAGCCCTGGCGATGACAAAAGCCGGAAAGATATCCGGCATGGGAATCGGCATTAGCTGATATCAGAATTACGCTGACATGCAGTAAACGCAGTGCCGGCGGTTTGCTACCGGTTGCCGGAGTTCCGGCGGCTATGGAATCCAGCAGATTAATGATTTGTTCCGTCAGTAATGGCTGGGGAACTTGCGAGTTGATGGGGATGTCAGTCAGTAGTTTATGCAGCGCCTGCAGTGCCTCAATGTTGCCATAACGGTCAGCACTTCTTTCCGCCTCGACCAGGCCCAGTAAGTGCTCACCCACACGGGCTGACCAGCCTTGCTTGGACAAGGTTGCCCTGACGGTGGCAAAACTGGGTGTATCATTTGGCATTACTTTGCGAGGCAGTGGTGGCGTCAGCTAACGTGCCTGGACCAGGCTTCACGAATACTGTTGGCCAGGTTCATCGGATCAAACGGCTTGGGAATGACATCCAGTGCACCCATTTCCCGATACTGTGCGATTTCCTGTGGCTGTACCTTGGCAGTCATGAATATCACTGGCAAATCCTTGAGTGAATCGTCGGCCTGCAGTTCCCTGAGTGTGCTCGGTCCGTCCATGTCCGGCATCATGACATCAAGCAGGACCAGGTCAGGACCGAAACCATGAACCACTTCCAGCGCCTCCTTTCCGGAACTGCAAATCTTTACGGTAAATCCACCTACGGTTTCCAGCGCCAGCTTGGCTACTGCCTGAATATCCGGCTCGTCTTCCACGTACATGATTTTTTGCAGCGTCTTGTCTGACATGATCAGTCCTTTTCAGATATTCGCCGTGAACGTTCTATCGCCACTCTATTGATCCAAGTATAAAAGGATGAAATAAGTGTTGTTGTAAAAGTTTGTTAACCTGGGTCGTAATAGTCCCGGAAACCCTTTCGGGGGTTACAGGCAGAATCGGTACCGCCGCTGTTTACTAGAGCAGGTAGTAGGCAGTATTTCCAGAAAAATAATAGTAGTCTCTACAAGGATTTTAGCCAGTGCGCCCGAGTTCAGGCATCCGAAGCCGAATCCAGTCCCAGCCATTGGGCGATCTTGTTGCGGGCTTCGATTACGCCCGATTTGTTCAGTGCGGAAAATAGCTGGAGAGTGACTTCCGCCGGGTACTGCTGCAGGTCGGCGCGGGTTTTGTGCAGTGCTGCCACGGCTTTGTTTCGAGATAATTTGTCAGCCTTGGTGAGCAGAATATGAATGGGAGTGTTGGTGTGTTCAATCCACTGAAGTAATCGAATATCCGGATCCTGCAGCGGATGACGAACATCCATAACCAGTACGAGTCCGCGCAGTGACTGGCGGCTGACGAGATACTCTCCCAGGTGAGCCTGCCACTGTTCTTTCATATTGCGTGCAACCTTGGCATAACCGTAACCGGGCAGGTCCACCAGTTCGCGACCGTTATCCAGGCTGAAAAAGTTAATGGACTGGGTGCGCCCCGGGGTTTTGCTGGTGCGAGCCAATGCTTTTTGACCGGTCAGCGCATTGAGGGCGCTGGATTTGCCGGCATTTGAGCGCCCGGCAAAAGCTACCTCGGTACCGGTATCGGGCGGCAGAGCCTTTCGGTTTGGCGCACTGATGGTAAAGTGGGCGTTCTGGAGCGGATTTCTTTCAAGTTTTTCCATATTTTCCGCGAGTTTCCCGGATTTATCCGGGCAATCATTGACCCATTCAGAGGGTGTTGGTATATAAGGCGGCGCCTGAAAGCAAGCCTGTCGCAGACCTGCTGCGAGGTCGGGCTGGATTGTTTCCGCCATGCTTGCGCCAAGATTGCACGTCACCCGCGGAATGACAAGCCATTCAGTCGACTTGTTCCGGGGCGACCTGAATCGGGGAGTGCCGAAGGCCGGTAACCTCGATGTTCCTGTTAATCGACCCAACCCAAATAGGGGGAATCATGAAGAAAGCAGTATGGACCGTAATCGGGCTGGTTGCCGCAAGCCTGGCAGCCACCAACGCCATGGCCGCCGGCAGCATTGCCAAAGGTAAGGAAAAAGCCGCTGTTTGTGCCGGTTGTCACGGCGCCAATGGTCAGTCTGCCAATCCTATGTGGCCGAATCTGGCAGGCCAGTCCGCTGACTACATCGTCAAGCAGCTGAAAGACTTCAAGAGTGGTGCACGCAAGGATCCGTTAATGCTGGGTCAGGTCATGGCGTTATCGGACGAAGACATGGCCAATATCGCCGCCTATTTTGCCAGTGAGGCGCCCAAGCAAGGCACTGCCAGCAATGAGTCATTGGCGAAAAATGGTGAACGCCTGTATCGAGGTGGTAACGCTGAAACCAAGGTGGCAGCGTGCATGGCTTGTCACGGGCCGTCTGGCCAGGGTATCCCGCCCCATTATCCTGCCGTGTCCGGTCAGAACGCCGCCTACAACGAAAAACAGTTGAAAGCGTTCAAGGATGGTGAGCGTACCAATGACGGCAAGGTTATGACCGGAATTGCATTCAGTATGTCCCTGGACGAAATCAAGGCGGTTTCGGAGTACATGCAGGGATTGCGCTAAACTGCCAACTTGGCAAGTTGAGCTAAAAAGGCCGCACTCGCAAGAGTGCGGCCTTTTTATTTGAGCCAGATCATGTCAGGGGGCCAGTTCAATACCGTATTATTGTGTTTGCCGCTGTAGCCGTTGCGAAGACCGCGAACGGGATAAAATCAATAACAACCTGCAAACCAAGACGAAACGAAAGAGCCCGGGAGGATTGATTTTCCCGTAATTCAGCTTTGGTCAGCGGGGGGTATACATGATTTACAGACTTTTCCCGATTGCCGTGCTAGGCGCTTTGTTGTCTGGCGGCACAGAAGTGTTTGCGGCTGGCGATGTTGGTCGTGGCGCGCAGAAGGCGCGTGCTTGCAGCCAGTGCCATGGCCCAAACGGTATAGCTCCCAATCCCCAATGGCCTGATCTGGCGAGCCAGACCGCCGGCTACCTGGTCAAGCAGCTCGAGGATTTCAAAAACGGGTTGCGCCACAGCCCGGTTATGGCTCCACAGGCAACCGCGTTATCTGATACCGATATTGCTGATCTCGCCGCCTATTTTGCCCAGGCAGTTCCTGCTGGCCGCAAGTCCGGCGATGCAACGCTTCTGCAGCTGGGTGAGCAGGTTTACAGGAATGGTCACGCCGGTACCACCACAGCTGCGTGCGTGGCTTGTCACGGACCTAATGGCGGCGGCATACCACCTCGGGTTCCCCGTGTAGCCGGGCAAAGCGCAATCTACTCCGAAGCACAACTGCTGGCCTTTAAAAAAGGTAAACGCAATAACGATAACAAGATTATGAGCGAGATTGTCCTGGACATGTCAGAGAGGGAGATTCGGGCAGTCGCCCAATACATGCAAACCTTGTATTGACGAAACTGTTTGCCGAGAAACACAAGCCAGGTGGTTCAGAGCCTGCCCGCCCCGGCCAGGAGTTGTCCAACTCCTGGCCGGGGTGCCGGTAAACGGCAGATTGCGCCAGATAAACTGACAAAACACGGTCTGATCATGAGGATACAAAAACGCCCAGACGCACATGATATAGGCAATATAGATATTATTTCTTTAATAAATACAGCAAGTTAAAGATATATTATAAAGTTGGCACGGCCATTGCAAACACTTATTGCAAAGGGACAGGAACACGATAGCGAGAAGCCAACCATGCTAAGCCACATTGTCAATCTGGTGAACACCTATGAAGGGACGTATGGCAAAAAACCGAATCTCGTTTACATGAACGAGACCCATTACAGCTACCTGCGTGAAGAAATGCCGGGCGTATGGGATCACAACGATGTGGTGTCCATGCTCGGTATTGAGATTGCGCTGGACGACGCCATTATTCGGCCCAAGGTTGCCATGGTCGCCAATTCAGAGGCACCGATTCTCGCCAGCTAGACAGATTTAAAGTTACCAGTGTGTGGGTGCAGACCTCGGCCGGGATTCGTCCCGGCCTTTTTTTTGCATTCAGGTTTTACAGATCCTTAAAACATTCACCCGCCGCATTTATGGTGTCGCCCAGGTCTGCTTCAGTATGTGCAGCCGAGACAAAACCCGCTTCGAATGCTGATGGCGCCAGGTAGATGCCGCGATCAAGCATCAGGTGGAAAAACTTTCTGAAGCGGTCGGCATTGCAGCTCATCACTTCGTTGAATCCCCTGACCCGCTTCTTGTCAGTAAAGAACAGCCCGAACATGCCACCTACCTGCTGGGTGGTAAATGGAATACCGGCGCTGTCCGCTTTCTCCTGCAGGCCTTTCAGCAGCAGCGCGGTCTTGTCCGTCAGGTCCCTGAAAAAGTTCGGTGTTGAAATGGCTTCCAGTGTGGCCAGGCCGGCGGCCATGGCAATGGGATTGCCGGACAGGGTGCCGGCCTGGTAGACCGGGCCGTCGGGAGCGATGTGATTCATGATGTCGGCGCGACCGCCAAAGGCACCGACGGGCATGCCACCGCCAATGACCTTGCCCAGGGTAGTGAGATCCGGCTTGATGCCGTAAAGCCCTTGCGCACATTCAAGCGCAACGCGGAAGCCGGTCATGACTTCATCAAAGATGAGCACGCTGCCATGTTTGTCGCAGACTTCGCGCAGGGTCTCGAGGAAGCCCGGAACCGGTGGAATGCAGTTCATATTGCCGGCTACGGGTTCCACGATGATGCAGGCGATCTGGTCGCCAATATCCTTGAAGACATCACGTACCTGTTCACTATTGTTGTATTCCAGTGTCAGCGTGTGTTGTGCCAGGTCGGCAGGTACGCCCGGCGACGTCGGGACGCCCAGGGTCAGTGCGCCAGAGCCGGCTTTGACCAGTAACGAATCGGCATGACCGTGATAACAGCCTTCAAACTTGACGATCTTGTCGCGCCCGGTGAATCCGCGTGCCAGCCGGATCGCGCTCATGGTGGCTTCGGTTCCGGAACTGACCATGCGCACCTTCTCGATGGAGGGCAGGATTTCGCAGACCTTGTCGGCCATGGTGATTTCGCTTTCGGTAGGGGCGCCAAAACTGAGGCCGTTGTCAGCCGCAGATTTGACCGCGTCGATCACCGCCGGATGCGCGTGCCCGAGGATCATCGGACCCCAGGAGCCGACATAGTCCACGTATTGTTTGCCATCCGCGTCCCAGACGTGGGCGCCGGAGGCGCGACTGAAAAATACCGGGTCACCACCTACGCCTTTGAAGGCCCGTACCGGCGAGTTGACGCCCCCGGGGATGTGTTTTTTGGCTTTTTCAAACAGGTCGTGGGATATGTTCTGGCTCATGTTGGTTCACTTTCATTACGGCTAAAAAGGTTCAGGTATTGGCGCGCTGCGCGGGTAACTTCGTTTTCATTGTCACGGTGATGACCGAAAATATCGTCTATAACAGCGACGGCGTCAGCGCCGGCCTCGATCAGGATGTGCGCATTGTCCGCATTGATGCCGCCAATGGCAACAATGGGCAGGTTCAAGCTCGCCCTGGCTTCGGTGAGCAAGTCAGGATGGGCCTGCACGGCATTGGGTTTTGTCAGGGACGGAAAAAACCGGCCAAAGGCAACGTAGCTGGCCCCGGCTGCCGCGGCTTCGAGAGCCTGCTCCAGGCGGTTGTAGCAGGAGACGCCAATAATGGCCTGATTGCCCAATGTTTCGCGCGCATCTGCAACTGATCCGTCGTCTTTACCAAGATGAAGCCCGGCGCCGAGTTCTGCGGCCAGCTCGAGATCGTCATTAATAATGAGTTGCGCCTGGTGGCGTGTACATAGTTCGTGCAAGCCTTGGGCCTGACTTTTTCGCCGGGTGGTGTCTGACGTCTTGTCGCGGTATTGGACCAGGCGTGCCCCTCCGGCGAGTGCCGCTGCTGTATGTCGTAGCAGGCGTTCACCGGGCAGCAGCGCGCTGTCGGTAATGACGTACAGGCCCCTGATCATCATATCGCTTGGGCTCAGGATCGGTCTGGCACCGGCTTGCCGGTGGCCCAGTAAAAATGATGCGGCAGGTGTTGTCCCATGCCTGGTCGGTAGCCGTGGATCAGCGTCTGCTGGGTATAATGCAATGCGTGACCGATGGCATCGATATCTTCGATGCCGTGGGCAAAGCCGGCCGCGCAGGCCGATGCCAGTGTGCAGCCGGAACCGTGATAGCTGTATGGAAGGCGCTCTACGTCAAAACTTTCTTCGAGGCCGGCGCGGCTGAACAGCTTGTGATGGACCCTTTCGGTTCGTTCGTGGGTGCCGGTAACCAGCACCTTGTCGCAGCCCAGCGTTAGCAACTCCTGGGCGCAGGCATCAATGCTGTCACCCTGGTGTGCCAGTCGGCGTATCTCCAGGCTGTTCGGCGTAATCAGTCGCGCCAGCGGCAACAGCGTCGAACGATAGGCATCTTCCAGTGATTCTGTGGATAGTTGATCGCCAGCACCCGAGGCCAGTACCGGGTCTACCACCAGTGGAATATCCGGGTAGCTGCGCACAATGGTAGCAATGGCGGCGATAGTTTCCGGTTGTGCCAGCATGCCGGTCTTGATGGCAGCGACGGGCATGTCCTCCAGGATGGCGCGCGCCTGGGAGATCACGCCTTCGGCGTTGACCGGGTAAAACTCGTGGACGTTAATGGTGTCCTGGACGGTAATGGCGGTTATGACCGGTGCGGCGCGGCAGCCAAGGCTGGCCAGGGTCAGGATATCGGCTTCAATACCGGCGCCACCGGTAGGATCGGAACCGGCAAACACCAGGACGACCGGGGGTGGCTGATGTTGTGTCATCGCGTTCTTACCCTCGTTTCCGCTCGCGCGGCGCAATCTTCCAGGCGTGGCCTTGGGCAGACTTTATTGAGCAGCGTCGGCTTCGAGTACCAGGTCACGCAGGGTTTCAATAAGCATTGGGTGGTCGTTCAATGCCCTGGCCACCCGGTAGCTTGTTATACCATGGCTTTCCGCCAAATGCCGGTATTCTATGCCCAGTTCCTGCAGGGTTTCGATGTGATCTGAAACAAAGGCGATGGGGTAAACCAGCAACTGGCGCCAACCTGCGTTGCCAAGTTCCGGAATCACGTCTTCCGTGTAGGGTTGCAACCACTCGAGCGGTCCGACCCGGCTTTGGTAGCTCAGCCCGGTGTGTGGCCAACCCAGGCGGGTTTTGAGTGATTCGTAGGTGGCTTCGATTTGTTGCTGATAGGGATCGCCACGCTCAACCACTTTTTTGGGCAGGCCGTGGGCGGAAAACAGGATATAGGTTTTTTCCGGATCAGTATCAGGCAGCGTTTTCAGTTCTGTCTCGATGGAATCGATAATGGCCCGTAGATACTTGTCGTGGTCATACCATTGCCGGATTTCAATGCGTTTTGGCCGGTAGCCCTGCCGTTGGCACTCGCGAGTAAATTCATTGAAGGACGATCCGGTCGTGGTGGTCGAGTACTGCGGGTACAGTGGCAACAGAATAACTCGTTGATAACCGCCTTGGCGCAGCTTGTTAACCACTTCGGCAGTCATCGGGTGCCAGTAGCGCATGCAGACGAAACTGTCGAAATGACCGGCGCCGGCTTCAGTCAGTGCCAGTTGCAGCGCGATGGCCTGTTCGTTAGTGCGATCCAGCAGTGGAGATCGACCGCCAATTTGATCATAATTTTTGCGTGCTTCTGGCGCGCGTCTTGTAGACACCAGCCAGGCGAACAGTCGCTGTGTGACAAAGGGCAGTGGGAAGCGAAAGATGTCCGGATCCGAAAACAGGTTGCGCAGGAACGGCTGCACCGCTTCCGGGGAGTCCGGGCCACCGAGGTTAAACAGAATAATGGCAGTTTTTTCAGACAAGTGTCGTTTTCCCGGTAAAATAAAAAAATCATTGTACCGCGTATGCGGTTCGTTTCACTACTTGGTCAATCATGAGAAACTGCCAGCAGCAGATCACATTGGAAAGGAGAACCATGAAAACCTGGATGTGCGTCATTTGTGGTTACATCTATGAAGAAGAAAAAGGTGACCCCGATCATGGGTTGGCGCCGGGAACACGCTGGGACGATGTGCCGGAGAACTGGAAGTGCCCTGAATGCGGCGCCATGAAAGCCGATTTTGACATGGTCGAGATCTAGACGGCATTTGCACAAAGATAACCCGCAAAAAACTTATATTTGGCAACTGGATGTGATTCAATGTTGTCGCCTAAAACTCTTCGAGGAGAACACATAATGAAAAGATTGTTGGTAGCCATGGGTGCCGGTGCCAGTCTGTTTGCTGTCACTGCGCAGGGCTCAGGATTTGCCATTATTGAACAAAGTGTCAGTGGATTGGGCAGTGCTTTTGCCGGTGGATCGGCATCTGCGGAAGATGCCAGCACCGTGTTTTTCAACCCGGCGGGCATGATGAAACTTGGCGACCAGGCCACTTCTGTTGCCGCTCTGCACTCTATTGCGCCGTCAGCCGAGTTTACTGATACCGGGTCCGGACCAACACCACCGTTATCAGGTGGTGATGGCGGTGATGCCGGTCACGGGGCCATTGTCCCCAACCTGTATTATGTTGGCCAAAATCAAAACGGTATGCGCTTCGGTCTGGGTATTGGCGCCCCGTTCGGCATGGGTACCGAGTATGACGCCGACTGGAAAGGTCGTTACTACGGTATCAAGTCCGAGCTCAAGGTTGTTAACATCAACCCTGCCGTTGCCCTCAAGGCCAGTGACAAGCTGTCGATCGGCGTTGGCTTGAATCTGCAGACCGCCAGTGCCACGCTGACCAGTGCCGTCAACGTGGGTGGTAATGGCGTTACCTCTCCGGTGGGTGTCTGCGCCGGCCTGGCTTTCTTTGGTTTCCCGACGGCTGGCTGTATTGGCGCCGGTGATGCGGACGCTGAAATCAGTGGTTCCAGCGTTGGTTGGGGCGTGAACTATGGCGTGTTGTACCAAATGGGTGCCAATACTGATATCGGTTTCCACTATCGTTCCGGCGTGCGTCACGAGCTGGATGGCGACGCTGACTTCACCAATACACCGACGGAACTGTCCAACATGGGCTACCTTGTCGATACCGACGCCGAAGCAGTTATGAACCTTCCCGCTACCGCATCATTAAGTCTTAACCACGGTATGGGCAGTGTTCGCATTCTGGCTGATGCTACCTGGACCAACTGGGAGCAAATGAGTGAACTGCGCGTCAGTTATGACACCGGCAACCAGGGTGACACTGTTGATGCCCTGGGCTGGAAAAATACCGGCCGCTACTCGATCGGCATGTTGTACAGCGTTAACGATGCCATGACTATTCGTGCCGGCGTCGCCCGCGATGAAAGCCCGGTACCCAATGAAGAGCGTCGCAGCGTTCGCGTTCCTGATGGTGACCGTACCTGGCTGGCCCTGGGTCTTGGCTACAAGCTCGGTAACGGCATGGCCATTGATGCAGGCTTTGCCTCAATCGCCGTGGACTCTGTAGAGATCGACAAGAACGAGACCTTCAAGGGTAAGTTGGTGGGCGAGTACGACAACAGCGTCAACATAATCAGCGTATCAGGCTCCATGTCATTCTGATAACTGATCACTGAAAACAAAAACCCGGCTCAGTCATGGGCCGGGTTTTTTATTGCCTGCACCGATGAGTTGCGCAAACCGGAACTATGCTATTTGCCGCTCTTGTCCCTGTCGCCCAGGCCGTAACGTTCAATCTTGTAGTGCAGTGTGTTGGGCTTGAGGCCCAGCTGGCGCGCGGCCTTGGATTTGTTGCCACTACATTGCTCAAGGGCCCGGGCTATGATATCGGCTTCAAAGCGGGCTACCTGCTGATCCAGTGTATGGGTATCCATATCAACGCTGGTGATGGCCTCATCCGATTGTCCCTGCAGTTGTTCATCCAGCATGACAAACACCCGGTTTTTCAGCCTGTGAAGCGAGTCAATATCGGTGGCATTAATGATTGTCTGGGCATCGCCCTGCGACAGGTAACGGTTGCCATTGGCCTGCAAATTGTATTGCAGCGTGTAGTAGTGAATCAGTAATGGCAGATCATCCTTGCACCGGAACAGTTCCGGAATATTGACCAAAACAATGCTGTCGCCAAGCGCTTCCGCGGCAACGGGTGAAATATTCAGCACCAGGCGTACCGACGTGTAGCGTCGGGCGAGGTCAACGAGCCTGCGAACCTGTTCTCGAGTGGGGCTGATCATTTCAATGAACAAGGTGGCCAGCTTCTTGTCAGAGAACCTTGATTCAACGCGTTCCAGCCAGTCTTGCTGGTTACAGCATTCGAGCGCCACGAACCCGGAATCAGCGCCATGCTCGTCATGTATGTGACGGGTGATAGCCATGGCGCGCAAAGGCTCCTTGCTGATGAGTGCAACCGGCTCGTGGAAACCTATATGACTTCTTACCTGGTCCATCGTGTCCCTCATGAGCTTGGATCGAATGACGAGCGGGTAGTCGGGATACGGGATGGACGCGGTGAACCGGATCAGCTTGGCCAGGGCGTGGCTTCGGCGGGCGAGGCGCTCGGGCTTGGCGCCGGGTTCGATCAGCTCGACGATGCCGCCGCGCATCAGGTTACTCAGTCGTTGCTTGATGGCGGAAACGGCTTCTCCATAAAACAGGAAGGCATGACTTCGGTTGTGGTCCTGCAGCATTTGCCGCAATTTCTTTTCGATGTTGGCGCTGAGAGTATCAATATGCGCCAGCAATACATCGGGTTGGGCCTGTCGGGCGAAGCCGGCGGATGACAGGCCAGCATAGGTTTCCAGCTGGGTGTACTGGTTCTTGAGTACGGCAATCGCCTGTCGATCCCTGGACAGCATGGTGATACTGATATTAAGTGCCGCGGTCTCAGGTGTCGGTACCAGGCTGATGGAGTCCGCCGGTTGCTGGTTAATGAGTTGCCGGTTTTCCTGTTCCAGTTGCTGTCTCTCGGTCTGAACGGAGCCCAGTTGCTGTTCAAGCTTGATTCGCTGGATTTCAGATTGACGCAGGGCGCGGGCAGTATCGGCCAACTGTGTCCGGATAGTCAGCATCTTGTCGAGGAACAGTTCCGCCATTTTGTCGAACAGCTCTTCCACCAGCTGGAAATCCAGTGGCGTGTAGACGGTGTTGCTGAACGAGTCACCCAGTAACAACCAGCCGGAAGCGTGTTCACTGTGCGGAAAAAATGGCACCACAGCCGCGATTCCGTGGCGTTTCATGACCTGGTGCAGCGACGGGTGCACTGATTCAATTTCCCTGGCAATCATGATGTGGTCAATACTGGCCAGGCTTGTGCGTGGCAGTCCTGCCATGTGCGAGGCGTTGCCCGCGGCCAGCACCTGCTTGTTGCCGGTAATCAGCGCGACCGGGCAACGCAGCGTATCCGATACGCGGTGAATGACATCTTCAGCAGAGTTCAGATCGGCAATTTCGGAAATCATGTTACGCATGCGTCGGTAAAAGGACGTTTTGCGTTTGCGTACGCGGGTGCCCGGAATATAGAACTGGATGTCAAACAGTCGATGCTGATGGATTGCGTATGCAGTCACCATCAGGAAGAAAGTGGTGGCAACAGGCAGGGTAATGGCGGTGTTGAATTTCAGGATGCCGATTCGCAGCGCTACGGCCACCGATATGCCGACGAGTATGGCCGGGACAATTCCCAGAAGTACTGTAGTCAGGCGCAAGCGTTGCGATTCGCTTTCGGTGTTACGGGCGCCGTGGTACAGGATTCCGATGCCCACGAGGCAGTTACCCAGGGTGAATATTTCGTACAGCACCCACAGTGGGCCGGCTACGCGACTGACACTGGGTCCAACCCGCATCACGTCGGCGACAACCAGGTTGGTGGTGAGCATCAGTGCGAGAATAACGACAAAGCCGATATAGACCAGGAGCGGCACCAGCCAGGCAGGATGGTCCCGGCGGTCCGAGAAAGTCAGCGCAATGGCAAAATGGATAAATATCGCTGTGCCCAGCAGGATGCTTGATGCAATGATGTAGTAGGCGATTCGCGGGATTTCGCCATTGGCCAGGGTAAAAAAGTGACTGATTTCAGCAATATTATGCAGCCCGAAAGCCAATAGCAGCGCCAGGTACAGCATGGTCTGTAAACCGACGTGCCCCGACTGGCGTGCATACAGGTAAATACCGCCCTTTATTAACAGGGCGATGCCAGCGGGTATGCTTAGCAAATACGGATCGAGCATGGGTACAGCTTCAGTCTGAACGATTTGATAATCATTATCTTCTCATACCCGGGAAACCGGGAATAGGCGTACTTTGAAGTTATATTTACCTCTAGTTTTAGACGGTTTTTCTCCTATCGCGCGTTTGGTGTAAAAAATTGTGTTTTGATGAATTTTTTATGTAATTAATTGATCTATGAGAGTGCATTTTGTTAGCAGGCCTATCTAAAATAGAAACATAACATTTCTCAGGAAGGAGGGTAGCAACATGGCAGTGCTGACCTGGATCGTCGCAATAATGGCTGGCCTCTGGGTGTTGGCATACTTGCGGCTGCCTTTGCTGGTGTCCAGCGCCGTACTGGCAGCAGGGTTAGCGGGCATTACGCTGCTTATCCCGGTTTCGCCGGTTATGCTTTACGGGGCCTGGACAATATTTATTGTTATTGTCATCCCGCTTAATATTCCCTTTCTCAGGAGATGGCTGATCAGCGACAAGGTATTCGCCTTGTTCCGCAAGATTTTGCCAAAAATGTCACAAACCGAGCGCGAAGCACTGGAAGCCGGATCCGTCTGGTGGGATGCCGAGCTGTTTTCCGGTCGGCCGCGTTGGCAGAATTTGTTCAAAACCCCGGAGCCGGCATTATCCGCGGAAGAGCAGGCGTTTCTGGACGGGCCTGTAGATGAATTATGCCGGATGATTGATGACTGGCAGATCAATCATGAGCTGATGGACCTGTCGCCGGAAATCTGGGCATTTCTCAAGCAGCACAAGTTTTTCGGCATGATTATTCCGACTCGTTACGGCGGGCTCGGGTTTTCAGCCTTGGCGCATTCGTCTGTAGTTATGAAAATCGCCAGCCGCAGTATCACGGCGGCAGTGACAGTTATGGTGCCTAATTCACTGGGCCCGGCTGAACTGCTGCTGCACTACGGAACCGACGAACAGCGCGATCATTACCTGCCAAAATTGGCTAGCGGCGAGGACGTGCCGTGTTTTGCCCTGACCGGGCCGGAAGCCGGTTCGGATGCCGGGGCTATGCCCGACAACGGTGTGGTCTGCAAGGGCGTGTTCGAAGGCAAGGACGATGTGCTTGGGATCCGGCTGAACTGGGACAAGCGCTATATCACCCTGGGCCCGGTAGCAACCTTGCTGGGTCTGGCGTTCAAACTCTATGACCCTGACCACTTGCTGGGTGATCAGGAGGAGCTGGGCATAACAGTGGCACTAATCCCGGTTACTACTCCCGGTATTACCATCGGTCGCCGCCATAACCCGTTGAATATCATGTTCCAGAATGGCCCGAACCAGGGCAAGGATGTGTTTATCCCGATCGAATGGGTCATCGGCGGCCGTGCCCGCGTCGGCGAAGGTTGGCGCATGTTGATGGAGAGCCTGGCAGCCGGACGCTCCATTTCGTTGCCGGCGCTTTCTACCGGTGCCGGCAAAGTCTGCTCACGGTCGGTGGGCGCTTATGCCCGTATACGGCGCCAGTTCAATATGCCTATCGGCAAGTTTGAAGGCGTGGAAGAAGCGCTGGCGCGTATCGGCGGCTTTGCCTACATGATGGATGCAGCCAGAACCTTGACGGCGGGAGCCGTGGACCGCGGAGAAAAACCGTCGGTGTTGTCGGCCATCGTCAAGTACCAGCTTACCGAGCATATGCGCAAGGTGGTGAATGATGCCATGGACATTCGCGGCGGATCGGGCATCAGCATGGGTCCGCTGAACGTGTTGGGCCGCACTTACCAGGCTTTGCCCATCAGCATCACCGTGGAAGGCGCCAACATCCTGACCCGATCGCTGATTATTTACGGCCAGGGCGCCATCCGGTGTCACCCGTATGTATTCAGCGAAATGCAGGCGGTGGCCAATGAAGACAGGCAAGCAGGTGCGCGTGACTTTGATCGTGCGCTGTGGGGCCATATTGGCTTCACTATCAGCAATGCAGCGCGATCGTTTCTGCTGGGCATTACTTCGGCAGTGTTGGTGCCGAGGCCGGTGGGCGGCATCTCCGGCCGCTTTTGTCAGCACTTCAGCCGTATCAGTGCGGCGTTTGCCTTTTGTTCTGATGTGGCCATGTTGGTGCTGGGTGGTTCGCTGAAGCGACGCGAAAAACTCTCCGGTCGATTTGCTGATGTGCTCAGCCAGATGTACCTGGCCTCTGCGGTGCTGAAGCGGTTTCATGACCAGGGCAGTCCGCCGGACGACCTGCCGTTTGTGAAATGGTACTGCTACCTGGCACTGTATCGTTGCCAGGAAGCGCTGGATGGGGTGATTCGTAATTTTCCCAGCAAGCCGGTAGGCTGGATCATGCGCCTGGTGGTGTTCCCGGTGGGCAAGTGGTTTTTTGAGCCCGGTGACCGCCTGGGCCACAAGATCGCCACCACCCTGCTTGAGCCTTCCGAGGCGCGCGATCGTTTGACCGAGGGTGTATTTGTTTCCAATGATGCCAATGATGCCATGGGTCGCGTTGAAGTGGCCCTGCCCAAGGTAATTGCAGCCGAAGAAGCCACGAAAAAACTGCGCAAGGCTGATATCGGCTATGAATATCGTGCGCTCAAGGACCTGGAAGGTCTGATTGACGAGGCGCTTAAACGAGGAGTGATTGATGCCAGTGAAGCACAGCTGGTTCGTGCAGGAGATGAAGCTCGCCGGTCCGTGGTTCGGGTCGATGATTTTCCGCAGGATATGAATTAACCGATCCAGTCATTCCGTACAGTTGACCTGAATAAAAGGAGCCAAGCATGGCAAAAGCAAAAAAGGTCTTTGTAGTAGATGGAGCGCGCACACCCTTTCTGAAGGCGCGGGGCCAGACCGGGCCTTTCAGTGCCGCAGACCTTGCCGTGGCTGCTGCCCGCCCGGTACTGGCGCGCATGCCATTTGAACCGGAAAGCATCGATGAAGTTGTTATTGGTTGTGTCATTCCGTCGCCGAACGAGGCGAACATTGCGCGTATCATCAGCCTCAGGCTTGGTTGTGGCAAATCCACACCAGCTCATACCGTGCAGCGCAATTGCGCATCGGGCCTGCAGGCAGTAGCGACCGGGCGCGAACGTATACTTCTTGGTTATTCTGACCTGGTACTTTGTGGTGGCACGGAGTCCATGAGCCGGGCACCAATCCAGTGGAATACGGCCATGGTGAACTGGTTGTCCACGCTGATGCGCGCGCGCAACCCGGTGCAGCGACTGGGCGCGATTGCTGCCCTGAGACCGTCCTACCTGAAGCCGGTGATCACGCTGTTGTTCGGCTTGAGTGACCCGCTGGTCAAGTTGTCCATGGGCCAGACCGCCGAGATCATTGCTCATCGATTTGGAGTTGGTCGCGAACAACAGGATGCTTTCGCCCTGCGCAGTCACCAGTTGCTGGCCGAAGCGTACGAAGCCGGGCACATGAGCGGGGAAATCGAGCCACTTTACGACAGCCGGGGCAATGTCTTGCGCGAGGATGACGGTTTGCGCCGGGATTCATCGACAGAAGCATTGGCGAAACTGCGGCCGGTATTCGATCGGAAGTTTGGCAGTGTCACCTCGGGTAACAGTTCGCAGATCACGGATGGCGCGGCGATGTTGTTACTGGCCAGCGATTCGGCTGTTGAGAAATACAATTTGCCAGTGCTGGGTGAATTGCTGGATCACGAATGGGCTGGTGTTGATCCGAGTCAGATGGGGCTGGGCCCGGTTCATGCGGTGGCCGGCCTGCTCAGGCGCAATAAACTGAAAATGAGTGATCTCGATCAGATGGAGCTTAACGAGGCTTTTGCCGGCCAGGTATTGGCCTGCCAGGCGGCCTGGGCCGACAAGCAATACGCGGTGGATGAACTGGGATTGAAATCCGCGCCAGGCAGTATGAATGAGGCGCATCTGAATCCGGAAGGCGGGGCAATTGCTTGTGGTCACCCGGTTGGTGCATCCGGCGCGCGCCTGGTATTACACCTGCTGCACGCGCTCAAGCGCCGTGGTGGTGGCCAGGGAGTGGCAACACTGTGCATTGGCGGCGGCCAGGGTGGCGCCATGCTGGTCAGGGTGGAAGGAGGTGCGCAATGAGCAAGCACTGGAAACGCGAAGATCAGGCCAGCTACTCGATAATCACGCTGGACATGGCTGACGGGTCAGCCAACGTACTCGGATACGAGGTACTCAATGAACTGGATGAAATGCTGGCTGAGTTGGAAACCAATATGCCGGCAGGGCTGGTAATTCGTTCGGGCAAGCAAAACGGTTTTATCTACGGTGCCAACGTCAAGGAATTTACCAATATTGACTCGCCCGACAAGGCAGCCGAACTGGCGGCGCGCGGCCAGGCGATATTCGCGCGCCTTGAGCGTTTACGTTGCCCGACAGTTGCCGTGATTCACGGTCAGTGCCTGGGTGGTGGTACCGAGCTGGCACTGGCCTGTAACTACCGCGTGATGCGTGATGATCCTGGTACCCGTATTGGACTACCCGAAGTCATGCTCGGCATTAATCCCGGTTTTGGCGGGACTGTGCGCTTGCCGAAACTGGTCGGCGCGCCCGCGGCCATGGACATGATGCTCACCGGTCGGGCAATGCCGGGCAAGCTGGCGCGAAAAATCGGCCTCGTCGACGAGGTCGTGCCTGAGCGCTACCTGATGCAGGCGGCCACGACGTTGCTGACCAAAAGACCGCGGCATAGGCTGGCGTTGTGGAAGCGTGCACTGGGTTTGCCCGGCGCGCGTAACCTGGTTGCCGGCGCGCTTGAAAAGAAGGTCAGGCAAAAAGCCAACCCGGATCATTACCCGGCACCCTATCGAATCATTGATTTGTGGCGCAGCGGTTCCGCTTATGCACAAGAAGCCACATCCCTGGGTGAATTGCTCACCGGCAGGACCAGCCGAAACCTGGTCAGGGTATTTCTGTTAAGCGAAGAGCTGAAACGCAAGGGCCGCGCCGTTGACCACAACATCAAGCACGTTCACGTGATCGGTGCCGGCGTGATGGGCGGCGATATTGCGGCCTGGGCAGCCCATAAAGGATTCTCGGTCAGTCTGCAGGATCGTTCTGCCGAGGCTATCGGTCGTGCCATGAAGCGTGCCAACGACTTCTATCAAAAGAAATATCGGAAGGACTCGCGCCAGGTGGAAGCTGCCATGGATCGCCTGATGCCGGATCTCAATGGCGACGGCTTGCGTCGGGCGGATCTTGTTGTCGAAGCCATTATCGAGAATGAGGCGGCCAAGCAGGGTTTATTCAAGGACGTCGAAAAGAAGGTTAAACCCGATTGTGTATTGGCGACCAATACGTCAAGTATCCCGCTGGAAATCATTGGTGAGGCGCTCGAGGATCCATCGCGCCTTGTCGGGCTGCACTTTTTTAACCCGGTAGCCAAGATGCAATTGGTCGAAATCGTGCGCGGTGCCCAGACCAGTGATGATGTTATGGCGCGGGCTCGGTCGTTTACCACCAGTCTGGAACGGTTGCCGCTGGATGTGAAAAGCAGTCCGGGGTTCCTGGTGAACCGGATTTTGATGCCTTACCTGATTGAAGCCATGATCCTGCACCAGGAAGGCGTTCCGTTGGCCGAGATTGACCAGGCGGCAGTGGACTTTGGTATGCCCATGGGACCAATTCATCTTGCCGACACCGTGGGTTTGGACATTTGTCTGTCTGTTGCCCAGGAGTTGTCTGGCCCCCTGGGAATTACTGTGCCGGATGGCTTGAAGCAAATGGTCGATACAGGCAAGCTTGGCAGGAAATCCGGCGAGGGATTCTATCAATATAAAAAGGGTCAACCGGTCAGAACAAAGACCGGAAACAGCAGTGCAATACCCGTCTCCGAACGACTGATACTGCGACTGCTTAACGAGGCCATGGCCTGTTTGCGTGAACAGGTTGTCGATAGCGCAGACGAGGTTGATGCCGGCATGGTTTATGGCACCGGTTTTGCGCCTTTCCTGGGTGGACCGATGCATTATGCAGGCAGCATGGGTGCGGCCGGCATCAGTCATAGCCTGGGCCGTCTTGCAGATGAATATGGGGAGCGTTTCAAACCGGATACCGGCTGGGACAGCAACAGCTTGCCGGCGATCTAGGAGCTGAAGCACAAGGGGATGGAGCAAATCATGAGAATAGAACAAGCAAAAAATGTTTCTGACATTCTGCGTCAGCGCTTGGCAGTGGACGGGAATCGGCCGTCGTATCGCCAGTTTGGGGATGGTCAATGGCAGGAAATAAGCTGGAACGAATTTGGTCAACTGGTGGCGCGATGGCAGGCAGCTTTCAGGAAAGAAAATCTGCAAGCAGGTGATCGCGTTGCCATATGTCTGAAAAACTGCATCGAGTGGGTGGCGTTTGACCAGGCCGCCATGGGCCTTGGACTGGTTACGGTGCCGCTGTTTTATAATGATCGACCGGATAACATGGCATGGTGCATGAATGATGCCGGTGTCAGGCTCATGGTCATAGGCGATGGTTCCTTGTGGCCGGAAATTGCCCGGATTCCCACCAAGATTGAGCGCGTGGTGTGCGTCGAAGGCAAGTGTGAAGATGCCAAGGTCGTGCCACTGAAGAACTGGTTGCCGAATACAGCCGGTGATATCCAGTACAGTGCTGCCGGTGATGATGATTTGCTGACCATTGTCTATACATCAGGTACTACCGGCAGGCCGAAAGGCGTCATGCTTACCCATGGCAACCTGGTAACCAATACCCTGTCACTGACCAATGCCTGTCCGGAGATCGTTGAAGGCGACCGGTTCCTGTCATTCCTGCCGTTATCACACATGCTCGAGCGCACGGTCGGATACTATGTCGCCATGACCGTTGGCGCGCCGGTGACTTTTGCCCGCAGCGTGCTTGATCTTGCCGAGGATATGGTGACGCAAAAGCCGACGATCATGGTATGCGTGCCACGAATTTTCGAACGTGTTTATGGCAAGGTACAGGAAGGCCTGGCAACCAGTGCCCTGAAGCCCAAGCTGTTTAATGCCGCGGTGGCCATGGGTTGGCGCAAGTTTCGCCAGCAGCGTCGCTGGTATGATTACCTGTTTTATCCATTGCTCGATGTGTTGGTTGGCAAGAAACTGCGAGGTCGCCTGGGTGGACGCATACGATACATTCTGCTCGGTGGCGCGCCAATGGCGCCGCACCTGTTCGAGACCTTCATGGGCCTGGGCCTGACATTCCTGCACGGTTATGGCCTGACGGAAACTTCGCCGGCGGTGTGCTTTAACCGGGTTACCGACAACGAGCCATTTTCTGTCGGCAAGCCGCTTGTTGGTGTCGAGGTCAAAACTACCGATGTTGGCGAACTGCTGGTTCGTGGGCACAATATCATGAAGGGTTACTGGAATAATGAGGAGGCTACCGCCGCCGCCATCGACAGCGATGGCTGGTTCCATACGGGCGATGTGGTGGAGATTCGCGAAGGCCGGATTTATATCACTGGTCGTGTGAAAGATATTATTGTCATGTCCAATGGCGAAAAGGTGCCGCCAGGTGATATCGAGCAGGCAATCCTGTCTGATGCGGTATTTGAGCAGGTGATGCTGGTAGGCGAGGGTCGCCCCAGGTTGACCTTGGTGTGTGTCAGCCAGAACAATAATGTCGATGAATTGATCGAACGCGCCAATGCCAGGTTATCCAGTTTTCCCGGCTACGCGAAAATTGCTGCGGTCACCGTGGTTTCGGAGCCGTGGACCGTGGAAAACGGGTTGCTGACACCGACCATGAAACTGAAGCGAAATGTTATGGAGCAACGATTCGCCAACGAGATTGAGAGCATGTATTCTTGATCAAAGCTCGGTACGGAATGAGGAGGTATTATGACGGGCAAACTATTGAAGCGTGTAATTATTACGGTGTTCGTGGCACTGGCCGCAGTGTCTTGTGTCGGCACATCGGAGCAACACGTAACCTTCAAATCCGAGGATGCGGTGCTGGTGTTTGGCGGCAAGGATATTTTCAACGTCACAACTGAACCTGATGCCAACGAAAGCATTCTGATAACGCTGTCATTGAGTGATCAGGGCATACAGCGATTGACCGGACTGCTGAGTAACAAGAGCAACCGCAAGCTCAGTCTTGTGATTGGTGAGCGTACCATTATCCGTGATATGCCCATTGAGGACGTCAGCCTGTTGCATCGAATCCAGTTGCGCGCAGCCAACCAGTCGGTTGCCGACACGTTACTGGATAGCATCAGCCAGGCCAGAAAGCAGTAAGTATTGTATTTGCCTAAACAAAAAACGCCCTCGCAAGGAGGGCGTTTTTATATGTGCCTGTGGTCCGGGTTATTTTCGGCCTCAGTCTTCGGCGCAGCCCTTGCGTCCCCTCGATACACCTGATTCTACCGCCGCCCGTGCTACGGCCTTGGGCACATGCTTGATCAGTCGCGGGTCCAGTGGTTTGGGAATGATGTAGTCCGGGCCGAATGCCAGGCTGTCTAGCCGATAGGCGTTCAGTACTTCCTGGGGAACCGGTTCATGGGTCAAGTCACGCAACGCGTGTACGGCGGCGATGAGCATTTCCGTGTTGATGGTGCTGGCGCAAACATCCAGTGCGCCGCGAAAAATAAACGGAAAGCCAAGAACATTATTAATCTGGTTGGGGTAGTCGGTGCGACCAGTGGCCATGATCAGGTCGTCGCGGACGTTATGCGCCAGTTCCGGTCGTATTTCCGGGTCCGGGTTGGACAGGGCAAACACTACGGGCTTGTCAGCCATACTCGCGATCATGGGCTCATTGACCAGGTTGGCCGAGGCAACGCCGATAAATACATCGGCGCCTTTCATGGCATCTTCCAGCGTGCGTTTGTCTGTTGCGACGGCGAATCGCTGCTTGTGTTCGTTGAGGTCGGTGCGCTCGGTTTGAACTACGCCACGACTGTCCACCAGCAACAGGTTCTCCGGAGCAGCACCCAGCTTGATCAGCAAATCCATGGCAGCAATGCCGGCAGCGCCGGCGCCGAGGCAGACAATGCTGACTGTGCCGAGTGTTTTGCCCTGCAGGCTCAGTGCATTGAGCAACCCGGCGCAGATAATGACTGCCGTGCCGTGCTGGTCGTCATGAAAGACCGGAATATCCAGCCTTTCTTTCAGCGCTTTTTCGATGTCGAAGCAGTGCGGAGCAGCGATATCTTCGAGGTTAATGCCACCGAACGTGGGCGCGATATTGGCCACGGTTTCGATAAAGTCTTCCTTGGTCTTGGCGTTGACCTCGATATCAAATACGTCGATGCCGGCAAAATGTTTGAACAATACGCCCTTGCCTTCCAGTACCGGTTTGCACGCCAGTGGTCCGACATTGCCCAGACCAAGAACTGCCGTGCCATCAGTAATAACAGCGACCAGGTTGCCCTTGCCGGTGTAACGGTAAGCCAGTTTCGGATCCCTGGCGATTTCGCGAACCGGTTCGGCCACACCGGGTGAATAAGCCAGCGCCAGTTCGGCCTGGGTTGTGCATGGCTTGGTGGGCGTTACGCTCAATTTTCCCGGAATGGGTTTGGCGTGATAGTCGAGTGCGGTCTGTTTGAAGTCGTCTTTCATGGGCTGGCTGCTTCGAAAAAGTAGGAAAGATGCGCGCAAGTATAGAGCATTGTCGTGACGTCGGCATAATCCTCGCTGTTAATTGGTCGGTTTACTCTCAAGACCGAGCATGAACGGGTGCGGTGTGACCATGCGCAGGCCGAACCGGGGGTGGCGACTGATCCAGCCTCGGGCTTCAACCTGCAGGCCGACGAGGGACTGCGGCTCGCCGCCAAACAGCGGCCAATTTTTATCCTGGACCAGGAAGACAAAGCGGGCGCGTTTTTTGGCATCATCTTCATCAATCGAGAAAAGGTGCGCGTTTCTGCCGGACCAGGTTCCGGACAGGGTGCCGCGGATGAACTGAAATCCATAGTCATCACGACCCAGTTCGCTAACCGGTTTAGGTTGGTAAGTCTTTACTGCCCAAACTCCCCGATTCGCATGACGGGCCCGGGTTTCGGCGTGGCGGAGTTCGTCAAGGAAAGCAATGTTGGGTGGGATAGCGATGGCCCAACCCAGTCCCTCCTCGATCAGCGCAATTTGTACCGGTTTGCCATCGACAATGAGATAGCCGAGGAGCCGGCCATGGCGGTCCCGGGGCTCTTTTCCGACCCGCAGATACTTGGTTTTGCCTCGTAGCAGTTGTACCAATCGGACCCTGGCTTTTTGTGCCATTGGCTGGTCCGGGCGCCCATCCCTTCCCAGTTCCGGGGTGTTGATGCCAATCAGGCGTACGGTCTCACCACTTTTCAGCCGTACTGTGTCCCCGTCTATGACTTCCGCAACCCGGACGGCTCGGGTATCGGCCTGTTTCGCCAGGCTGTCGACAGCCGGCCAGGCAAGCAGTACGAGCAATAGTGAGGCATAAAAAAACGCGCTGCCCAGCCGGGACAGCGCGTTTTTTGGTAACAGGTGATTCACCGTAGAGGGTCTCACCGGTCGAAATCGCGGCCTTACTTGCGCGCGTATTTCTGGCGGAATTTTTCCACTCGACCGCCGGTATCGACAATCTTCTGTTTGCCGGTGTAGAACGGATGGCATTCAGAACAAACTTCGATGGTCAGGTCTTCGCACATGGTGGAACGGGTAACAAAGCTGTTGCCACAGGTGCAGCTCACGTTGACGTCTTCATATTTCGGGTGAATCTCGGCTTTCATGTCTCTATCCTCGTTCAGACTCCCGGATTCCGACCCGGGAAGGGCGCGTAGTCTAATGAAAATGCTTTGCGCGGGCAAGCCAAAGTGGCTGCCCGCAATGGCCAGAATCGATTAGCGCTTCATGGAATCGAAGAATTCGCCGTTGTTCTTGGTCGAGCGCAGCTTGTCCAGCAGGAATTCAGAGGCTTCCAGCTCATCCATTTGATGCAGCAGCTTGCGCAGCACCCAGGTTTTTTGCAGTTCGTCCGGTTCCAGCAGCAGTTCCTCGCGGCGGGTGCCGGAGCGATTGATGTTGATGGAAGGATAGGTGCGTTTTTCGGCCAGGCGGCGATCCAGGTGTACTTCCATGTTGCCGGTGCCTTTGAATTCTTCGTAAATCACGTCGTCCATCTTGGAGCCGGTATCGATCAGCGCGGTGGCCAGGATGGTCAGGCTGCCGCCTTCTTCGATATTGCGCGCGGCACCAAAGAAGCGCTTCGGACGCTGCAGTGCGTTGGCATCAACACCACCGGTCAGCACTTTGCCTGAGGCCGGCACCACGGTGTTGTAGGCGCGAGCAAGACGGGTAATGGAGTCGAGCAGGATAACGACATCTTTTTTGTGCTCGACCAGGCGCTTGGCTTTTTCAACGACCATTTCCGCGACCTGTACGTGGCGGGTGGCCGGTTCATCGAAAGTAGAAGAAATGACTTCACCGCGTACCGAGCGCTGCATTTCCGTGACTTCTTCCGGGCGCTCGTCGATGAGCAGGACCATCAGCATGCATTCCGGGTAGTTGGCAGTAATGGAGTGCGCAATTTGTTGCAGCATGACCGTTTTACCGCTCTTCGGCGAGGAAACAATCAGGCCGCGCTGACCCTTGCCAATGGGAGCGATCAGGTCAATCACTCGAGCAGTCAGGTTCTCGGTGGATTGATTATCCTGCTCAAGACTCATGTGCTCATTGGGATGCAGCGGTGTCAGGTTTTCAAACAGAATCTTGTTTTTCGCGTCTTCCGGTTTCTGGAAGTTGATTTCTTCAACTTTCAGCAGTGCGAAATAACGTTCGGAATCCTTGGGTGGCCGGATCAGGCCTTTGACCGTATCGCCGGTGCGCAGGTTGAATCGACGAATCTGTGATGGCGACACATAGATATCGTCCGGGCCCGCCAGGTAGGAACTGTCTGCCGATCGCAGGAAGCCGAAGCCGTCCTGCAGGATTTCAACGACGCCTTCGCCGGTAATATCGACACCTTCTTTGGCTTTCTTCTTGAGGATGGCGAAGATCAGGTCCTGGCGACGCATGCGGCTGCCGCCTTCCAGTTTCATTTGGCTGGCCATTTCGGCCAATTCCGTTACCGGCGTTTTTTTGAGCTCGGAAAGATTCATGATGGTTTACTGACTCGGATGATTGTTGTTGACCCGGAGCCGGGGAGAACCGTTCTATGAAGGATTGGTTGCCTTGAGCGAACTGGTTGACTGTCCCGTCGGGAAATCGGTTAAAAGGACATCTAAAGAGATTGTTTATTTTTTCGGGATTTATGATCGAACGATCGTTCGATTTCCATAAACCTTAGCACCGGTGTATTCCGGCGTCCAGTATTTTTAGTGCGCGAATTTGTTACAAATAATGAATTGTTTTGGCGCCGTAACAAGGGGCGCTTCCCCCTGTTACGGCCAAAGCGCCATTGTTACAGGTTTTCGTCCAGGAAAGCGGACAACTGGGATTTGGATACCGCGCCTACCTTCGTGGCCTCGACGTTGCCGCTTTTGAACAACATCAGGGTTGGAATACCACGGATCCCGTATTTGGGCGGCGTGCCCGGGTTTTCGTCAATATTCAGCTTGGCAATTTTCACCCGATCACCGTATTCCTTGGCGACTTCTTCCAGTACCGGGCCGATCATTTTGCATGGACCGCACCATTCAGCCCAATAATCCACCAGTACCGGGCCGTCAGCCTGAAGCACTTCGCCTTCGAAGCTGTCGTCAGTAATGTGAACGATGCCGTCACTCATGATGCGTTCTCTCCTGTTCTTTGTTTATCATTTTGGTTTTTACCGGTTTGCGTGCCCGGTGGTGACCATGTTCTGCGGTCTATTTGAGCGAATTAGGCCAGTGATTGCAAGTAGCATATAACATTTGCCCGGAATACCGTATTATTGGCGGCCGGTTCATAGAGGGGTCAATAACCCCAAATTAATTAGGATTATGAGCAGTACGCACCTTACAGAAACCCGGTTTTCGGACTTTGACCTCCCGGAGGTGATTGCCAAGGGCATCGAGGCCTCGGGCTTTACTCACTGCACGCCCATCCAGGCTGAAACCCTGCCTCTGGCGCTCAATGGTCGGGATGTAGCCGGTCAGGCACAGACCGGTACTGGCAAGTCGGCGGCGTTCCTGATTGCGACGTTGAACCACTTGCTGACCCGTCCGGCGACAGAAGATCGCAAGCCCACCCAGCCGCGAGCCATGATACTGGCCCCGACCAGAGAGTTGGCTATCCAGATTCAGAAAGACGCGGCGCAGCTGGCGCAATTTACCGATTTGAAGTTGGTATTGGCCTACGGTGGTACCGGCTACGACAGTCAGCGCCAGGCCATCCTGGATGGAGTGGATATCCTGGTGGGTACACCCGGGCGCATTATCGATTATTTCAAACAAGGTATCTTCGATCTCAAGGCTGCACAGGTCATGGTGATGGATGAGGCCGATCGTATGTTTGACCTGGGGTTTATCAAGGATATCCGTTACCTGTTGCGGCACATGCCGCCACCAGCTGAACGGCTGAACCTGATGTTTTCCGCGACTCTGGCGCAACGGGTTATGGAGCTGGCGTTTGAACACATGAACGAAGCCACGACCGTCAATGTTGTTGCCGATACCAAGACCGCAGACCGAGTCCGCCAGAGCATTTATCACACGGCCAACGAAGAGAAAATTCCGCTGCTTGTTGGCCTGTTGCGTCACATGGACCCTTCCCGATCCATGGTGTTTGCGAATATGAAGTTCGAAGTGGAGCGTATTGCCGGCTGGCTCAACACCAACGGCTTGCCGGCCGCGGCAATTTCCGGTGACGTACCCCAGAGCAAACGCCAAAGATTATTGAAGGATTTTTCAGAGGGCAGATTGCCGGTATTGGTGGCCACTGACGTAGCCGCGCGTGGCCTGCACATTCCGGAAGTGAGCCATGTATTCAACTACGACTTGCCCAATGATCGTGAAGACTATGTGCACCGTATTGGTCGCACCGCCCGAGCCGGTGCTGATGGCGATGCCATCAGTTTCGCCTGTGAGAATTACGCGTTTCACCTGGTCGAGATTGAGGAATACATCGGTCACAAGATCCCGGTGAAATCCATTACTGACGAGCTGCTTGCCAGGGATCTCGCCAAGCCCGCGGCACGCCCGCGGCGCGAACGTGATGATCGCAAGGGTCGCGGCAGTGATCGTGCTGATGATCGCAGCCAACGTGGCCGCCAGGGCGGACGTCGGGATGAGCAACAATCCCCCCGGCCGCAACAATCTGATGAAGACCGCGTGCAACAGACCATGCGAAGCGATGAGTCCGTCTACAGAAAACAACCGGATGAAAAACCTATTCGCAAGCGACCAGTGAATGATATTCCGGTGATTGGCTGATTGTTGACAGCTCGATGATAAAGCCCCGGCATGCCGGGGCTTTATGTTTGCGGGATACGGTAAGCGCTAGTCCTGTAAGGGAGCAGGCCGGGTTCGGTGAAACCCGAAAAAATAACCGGCCCAGGGCAAACGTTCCGGGGCCGGACTCAAGACGGAGGATTGTGTCCGGGCAGGCTGACCTTCACGACGCAATCAGGCACCCCCACCTTTGAACACGAACTGATCATAAGACATCATAATTACAGGCGAATCATCCATTCGAATGAATCGCCGGAATAATTCTAGTGGGATATTGCCCCGGGTTTCAGGGCCCGCGCCATACGCACATGAGGAATGCCGGCATCGTCGAAAACACCGCCTTCACGAACAAACAGGCGGTTTTCATAAAATCCCTGGAGATGCTCCTGGGCATTGAGAAACAGGCTGTCGAGTCGCCGCGCTTCGCCAATGTGAATCAGGTATACCAGGATCGCACCGCCTACACCAAAGCTGCGCCAGTGTTTTGCCACGGCCAGCCGACCGATTTGGCCGATACGATGCGCGTCGCCACTCACTTCGTCAGTGATGCTGTCTATGCGAATGCGGCCGGTACCGATGGGCAACCCGTGTTTGTCGTAAGCCATGACATGCAGGCATTCCTTGTCCATGCCGTCCCACTCCAGTTCCATGGGAATGTTTTGCTCATCGACAAAGACTTCGTTTCTTACCTTGCGAATGTCGGCTTCAGCCTTTTCCCAGCTTGCCAGGATAAAGCTGAAACTCGGGTAGCCTTTTAGATAACGCAACTCACGCATGATGCATCCTGTTTGGTATGCGATCAGGCCTGGCTTGCGATTTCCCTGAGCTTGTGGACAGCAAGACCGGCCTCATCGGCGGTTTCCAGTGCCCGGGCCAGCCTTGCCGGTGCCGAGCGCCCCATACATTTGTGATCGGGATCGCCATCAAAAGCCTTTAGCATGCCCTTGATCAGCGCTTCACGATCCATTTTTGTGTTCATGAGCCAGTCCTGGATGTCCATCACATCGCCGGCGATTTTCCGGGTGAATTTTTCGTGATCGCGCCACAATTCACTGACCGTGCCGCCACATTCCAGACCGGCGATATTGGTGGTCAGGATGTAGACATTCTTCAAAACCAGCTCAAAAGCCAGCGCTTCACAGGATTCCACGATATGACAAGGAATGTTCAGGGCGGTCAGCGCTGTTTTCACCAATTCGGCATGAGGGCCAAAAACCGGTGACGATATCAATACTTTATAATCCTGTGCCGGCTTCTTTTCAAACCACACAGAGATGACTGTTACATTGCGAATTTCATGTTTTTGCCAGTCCCGGGGCAGCAGCTCGTTTTGCAGCAGGATTAACCGGTCGCGCCAGGCTGCAGGAATGCGTCCCAGCACATCGTCAATGTCCTTTTCGGCCACGGTCACCAGTACCGCCTCGGGTTCCGGGATCTCGCGCGCAACCTGTTCCATGTCCATGTTGCGGGTCACGGGGTAGATCGGTTTGCCGGATTTGAGCAGACCGCGCGCAAATACACCGCCCATCTCGCCGGCGCCAATCATAATAATAGGGTTATTCATTCCTGCTCCTGCCAAAATCAGAATTGGGCGGCGATTTTAGCAGGGCGTGACGGTTGGGTCAGGTAGGAGCCATTACCGGGTGGTGATAATATCCCGGCGTTATCCAGATAAAAAATGGGCTTTAATACGCTGATTATGACGTGCAGGTGTTGGTCTGCCGCGGCCCTTGATCAGTCATATCGGTGCAGGTTTCTTTAATGAAGTCATCGAGTATCTGTTCCAGTTTTTCATAAATCATGTAGTGACCATGATCAGCAACCGGAACAAATCGGCAGCCCGGTATCTTGTCGGCAAACTGCCTGCCAAGCGATAGCGGGACATGGTTGTCAGCCGCCCCGTGCCAATGCCAGGTAGGTGCGCAAATATTTTCCGGGCTAAAAGTCCAGGGCCGCATCAGCAACTGGCATTCGCGGGCGATATGCCGGGAATTACCCTGGGCAACGCCTTCCATCAGTGCACACCAGATGAATTCACGGAAACGTTCCGAAGCGAAAAGCTTGCTTTCGCGTTCGCTGGACTGTGACTGCAAGTTCTTGAAAAACCGTGTGGGATTGCGGGTGATGCCCTTGTACAGGATCGCGGTAGTCAGGTTGTGGACAGCCGGCAGGTTTCGCGCCAGTCGCAGGTCCATGCGGTACAGCGGAACCATGCGCTCAAAATCTTCCGGCCGTGTTGCTGCAATGCTGGAGCTGATCAGCAACAATCCCTTTGTTCGCTGTGGCAGGGATTCGGCCATGGCACAGGCAAACTGTCCGCCCATGGCATAGCCGGCGACATAAAAGTTATCAAGCTGCAGCGCAGTGACAAATTCGGTCATATCGCTGGCCCAGGTTGCGTGTTCAAAGTCCGGATCAGGATCAGAAGAGCCAAAGCCCGGGCGATTGGGCGCGATCAGGCGGATGTTGTTGCGCAAACAATAGCCATGGGCCAACTGACCGATTTCAATATCGGAGCCCAGTGCACTGTGATGAAAAACCAGTGGCGCACCTTTCGGGTCACCGAATTCGCGATAGGCGATGCGTCGGCCATGGCTTAGGGTGACGTAGTGAACCCGACGATGACTCACGTGGCTGAAACGAACCGGCTCGTCGTTCAGTTCCCGAATGCCGGAAGCGAGACTGGAATCCGGTGCTGTCAGCACCAGGCGAACCAGGTCGGCCTGGCGCTTGCTGCCGGTCTTGCGAAACAGTGAGCGTAGTTGTGTCCTGACCGTATCAACGCTGACGTCATTATGTTCAGCGATTTCATTGGGTGTAAAACCGCGCGCCAGCAGTACTGCCACTTCCATTTCACGATCCGACAAGTCGTAAAGTTTGCCCAGCGTAGCCGGTGCCGGCACTGGTTGGGCCTTGGGTGGCGCAATAAATATGGCTACCTTGCTTTTGCCTTCAGGGCCGCCCTTGATCGGGCTGAAAATCAGCAGTAGTGAGTCTTCACTGCTGGTAACAGGCATTTGCAAGGTTTTCCCCTGGCCGCTGTTGGGTGCCATGGCCGAAGTCAGCTGAATATACCGGCTCAGTTTTGCATTCAGTTCCGGGTCCCGGGCGCAAAGTTGCTGGTTCCGGTCATTGATATAGAGCGTGGGGCCTGACGTAATCAGTAGTCGCGCCCGATTGTTGCACTCGATTATTGCGGCGGTGTCATCACAAACGACCAGCGGGATAGGCAGGTGATCCAGCAGTGATCCAACGGTTTCCTGCTGACCTTCGTAGTTGATGAACTGTTGGGATACGGTCAGCGCGTTCTTGAAGTGGTATGCAAGAATATCGTTTATGGCTTCGCTGCCAGCTGCCAGGGAGTGATTTTCGCCGATGGCAATGGCGGATTCCGGGGATTTATCAACCAAATCGGCCAGGGTTTCCAGCAATTCAGGCCAGCGATCCGGGTTTATGGCGCACTCGTAGATAAGTGCAATGGACGAATGAATGTCGTGTTCCAGAATTTTCATAGGGCAATACCACTTTCCGGTCGCCCAGTGTAGACCGGGCACGCGTCATTATTCCACGACTAACTGGGGCGTAAAAACTTCTCAATTGTTCTTACATGTGTCCGGATGTAAAGCCGGGATCGTATGGATCAAAATCAGTTCTGAAGTGTGTGGTTGGCATGTCGCGCTGCTGGCAATATTTGATTTGCCGGGCAACTTTATTGGTATGTTGTAATGCCAAGGTTTCTTATAGAAAAATTTGCCGGCCCGGTCAAGGTGCATGACGAAGTGGCCTGTCCGAGCACGGTAATTACTGTTGTCGAAGTTGCCAGGAATCGACGTAAGTCCGCCCCAATCCCTGCGTGAAGCTCAGTTTTGTGTAATAGCCCTCGGCATTTGGCAGATTTCCGCCTTCGAGAACGAGGTTGGAGCTGCCCAAGGGAGTTTCCATGGGGATCAGACGGTCACCCTGCCGAATAACCATAGGCTCATGCAGCAGGGTGAATTTGGGAACCCAGAGCCCCTGCTGGTGCCGGTAGTAGCGTACTGCCAGGGTGGCAACCGGGATGCGCTGCCTGCCTTTGCCGCGAAAAAGGTCCAGTGCCAGGTCGTTGGGTCGCCGCCGGGAACCGACAGCTGTGCCGGGTTTGATGATAATGCGATCAAAGCCGGTACCGGCTTCCGGTGACTCCTGCTCTTCAGCCCTGAAAAATACGCGCGCAGAGCTTTCGCTCTTGTCACGAAGACTGATGAAATGAATATGAACCAGTGCCGGGTCAGGTTCGACTTCATCACCGAAAACGTCGGTCTCGGCATTGACGCCGGTCCCCAGCCAGGCCATTACCAGGATGGTTGTAAACAGCCAGGCACTTGTACGCGAGCGTTTCCGATTCATGACATGTTCTTCAGCGAATAAGTGATCAATACCAAGGTTACTGACTGCTCGAGCGTATGTCTATATAGTAACAACAGGCAATCCCGGGACAGACAGGTGAGATCATCCGCAGTATTCAGGAGAGCAGCTTCTTGCTTGTTAACAGGACTGATTATCCTGCAGGGAGTGGCCGTTGCCTCTGAACTCAGTCTTGTAAGCCCGCCACGCAAAATTCCGGAAACGGTTTTGCCTGCACTTAATGGCAAGATCTATAACCTTAATGCTGGGCGCGGCAAGGTTTTGCTGGTCAACTTCTGGGCCAGCTGGTGCCCACCCTGTCGTGCGGAAATGCCTTCCATCTGGCGACTGAAGCAGAGACTCGGGAGTTCACGATTTGAGGTCATCGCCATCAACATTGGCGAGGATGCAGAAACTATTAAAGCTTTCATGCCGGACAAATTGCTCAGGGAATTTATGGTGTTGCTTGATTGGAGGTCGCAAGTGTCAAGAGCGTGGAGCGTAGATGCATTGCCCGCTACTTTCGTAGTAGATCGCGAAGGTCAAATTCGATATGTCCTCAAGGGTGCCGCGCAGTGGGACTCAAGGGAAATTATAAGGCTTATAGGTCAGCTAACCGGTTAAACGCTGTCCCAGCCTCTTGCCGCATGAGCTTTAGTGACCTGGCTCACGGTATGATCGCGTAGTTAGAAAAAATTTATCTTTCCATCTTCCATCTTCCTGATTTGCCGTCTAAATTAGTACAGAAGTGCAGTTATCTTTTTGGTTTTAGGTCTACTTTGTCGCCGGCTGCAACCGGAGCCAAAAATAGGGGTTGAGGGGCCCGGGACTGGACGAATCGGTGCCCGGACCGACATCCTGTTTTCCCGAGGGAGCAACCTCGATGGCGACAGCCTGTTTGGTGGCTAAGCACGAGGTCAGGTTGTCCGGAAAAGAAAGTTAAACCGACGAGTGTTGTAGCCTCGCTTGCAGGAAAGGCTGGTCAAGATACAGCGAGGAGTACCTAACAGCTAGAATAGTGCAGAAGTCGTCTGTTAAATAGGGCAGGCCAGGGCGTATTACTGAGTAGCCGCCGAATACATTCTATATGCATAGTATGGCCCCGTTATTCGGTGAAATTCTGTAAAGCCAAATATCATTGTTAACGAGACAATAATGGCAAATAAGGGCGGAATTATTATGAAAAAATCACTGGTTCAAGGCGTCATATTGCTGGTTTTGTCGATACTTTACGGCTGTAACAGCGGCACCGATACAACTGTTGTGTACGTGCCGGCACCCGACCCAGGCTCACCCGGGGGACCTGCCGTCAGTGACTATCCAAGATATGCATATACCACCGGTTGGAATGGCAGTGTCTACCTGGTCTCGTCCTTCGTTTTTGACAGTGTGACGGGTATCCCGAAGTGGACTGGCGAATATGCCACCGGCATCGGCAGTCATTATATTGCCGCGGATCCTTCAGGACAGTATGTTTACAGTGCAAATTGGGGTGATGGCGTTACGGCAGGCAGTGTATCCCAGTACAGGATAGGTGCTGAAGGCAGGCTGACCAGAATCGATGCAGATGCAGCTACGGCCGGTATTCAGGATGTGGCTGCCGGGATTAAGGCCAGGTATATCACCGTACATCCTGGTGGACAATACGTATATGTTATTAATGACTACCAGTTGAATGCGAAACTCGCGCTATACAGCATAGGTACAAACGGTGGCCTGACACCGCTTGTTACTCCATTTATGAATATAAGTTATCTGTCTGATATCGAATTCAGTCCGGATGGTGCTTATGTATATCTCTCTCACGGGTCTGTAATCAGCCAGTACAACATTGGTGCGGGTGGGCAACTGAACTTGGTATCAGATTTTGATTTTTCAACATCCGGCGCTGCAGGAATAGTGAATATCGAGATGCATTCTTCAGGAAATTATATGTATGTATCTCAAGATAATGGATTGTTGCAACTGAATGTAGGCGCGGACGGATCATTAACCCCAATGACTACTGCATATCTTTATACGGGGTTGAGATCGTATCAAATATTGATTGATCCTATTGGTAGTTACCTTTATGTAAATTCACTAGTAGATGACAGTATCTCGCAGTACAGTATTGGTGCTGACGGTGCATTGTCACCTATCGCTCCTTATTTAAGTATGCCTAAACCCCTGAACCAGGGAATGGTATTTGAGCCGCGCTCTCGTCAAATTTATCTGACCGACTCAAATTCTCAAATGCTTCGCAGGCTGAAGCAGGATGATTCCGGGGTTCTGACAGAGCTACAAGGAGTGGCGGCCACTTCCGGAACGACAAATTCAATAGCGATTGTTCGTGGCGGTACACCGGTAATGGCTACACCACGCTATGCCTATGTGACCAACCAGTTCAACGGTACTGTAAGCACTTATACAATAAATACAAATGGTACACTTGCGCCCCATGCAGTCCCACCGGTTGCTGCAGGAGCACACCCAAAATCCGTCGCCGTGCACCCGTCAGGCAAACTTGCATATGCGGCAAACTTCACCAGCAATAACATCTCGCAGTATTCGGTGAGAGCGGATGGCAGCCTGGCCCCGCTTTCTAGCATTCTTGGCCCGATACCCACCGTAGCGGCAGGCAATGGTCCGTCCAGGATCAAGGTTAATCCGTTCGGCAACTTCGTATATGTACTAAACGAAACTGATAGCGCAATATCCTGGTACTCGGTCAGTGATAACCCCTTGACGTATGGCAACCTGGCCCTGGCAGGTACGCAGGCTACGGTGCCTGCCGGGGGAGTTTTACCACCAAGAGATATGATATTTGATTTGTCAGGCCGGTATGCCTATGTACTGACAGACTTTAACCTGATTCTGTACAGGCTGGCGAATACGGGTAGCATGATCGAAATACCGGTTGCCGGGAGTCCTTTACGTACAGGCATGGGTCAATTGGTTTCAGCAGCACAACACCCGAATATGAATTTCGTCTATGTTGTAGGTGCAACCAGCAGAAATGTTGCACAACTTATTGTTGGTGAAGATGGCTATTTGCAGGAATTCGGGATGCGTCAGAGTACCGGCCCCGGCCCTGCATCTATTGCCGTACACCCATCAGGCAAGGCTGCTTACGTGGCCAATTCAGGTGAAAGCACGGTTTCACAATACCAGATAAACATAGACGGTGTGCTACAGCCGATGTCTACACCCAAAGTGGCAACGGCGGGTGGCTTTCCGGTATCAATTACTGTAGATCCGACGGGGCAGTTTGCCTATACGACCGACTATTCCGGCGCGACGTTGTCACAATACACCATTGGTACGGATGGCGAGTTGTTGCCTATGACGCCGGGTTCTGCAGTTTCCGAAGCCAATCCTAGCGGCATGGCCATACAGGGTATTTGGCAGTAGTTTTTGATTCAGTAGAAAGGCGGGCACTGGGTTATCAGTGCCCGCCTTCTCCCTATTTCGGTCTATTTAAGCCAATTGCGGGGTTTCAGGAATTCATCGTACAGCCTGGCTTCCGGCGTACCCGGTTCCGGTGACCAGTTGTAGCGCCACTTCACCAGTGGTGGCAGTGACATGAGTATGGATTCGGTGCGACCACCGGTCTGCAAGCCGAACAGCGTGCCTCGATCAAACACCAGGTTGAATTCAACATAACGACCGCGCCGGTATAGCTGAAAGTCCCGCTCGCGTTCCCCGTATTCGCTGTTCTTGCGCCGGTTCATGACAGGCCGATAGGCCTTGATATAGTGATTGCCAACACTTTGCATGAATGCAAACGCGGTATCAAAATCCGGTTCATTAAGGTCATCAAAAAACAGGCCACCAACGCCACGGGTTTCATCACGATGTTTGAGATAAAAATACTCGTCACACCATTTTTTGTATCTGGCATAAACATCGTCCCCGAATGGATCACACGCTGTCTTTGCCGTGCGATGCCATTCAACAACATCCTCTTCAAATGGATAATAGGGCGTCAGGTCAAAACCGCCACCAAACCACCAGATCGGATCTTCGCCTTCTTTTTCAGCAATGAAGAAACGCACATTGGCATGAGACGTGGGGATGTAGGGATTCTTCGGATGGATAACCAGGGATACACCGGTTGCCTGGAACGACCGGCCCGCCAGTTCCGGGCGTTTGGCTGTTGCTGACGGCGGCAGCCGGGTTCCGTGTACATGTGAAAAATTTACGCCGCCCTGTTCAATGACATTGCCATCAGTCATGACCCGGGTGCGGCCACCACCACCTTCTTCGCGTTGCCAGGCGTCTTCGGTAAATTTCGCTTTGCCGTCTTCGGCTTCAAGTTCTGCGCAAATATTGTCCTGCAGGGATTTCAGGTAGCTGATGACAGTGTTTATATCGGGCACATTCATGGTTTTGGGTACTTTATTTTATTTGATCAAGTGAACGTCCCGTTGCGGGAACGGGATAGTAATGTTGTTTTCCTTGAATGCATCCCAGATAGCCAGGTTCACATCTGAAACAACGCTGCCAACGCCCTGTTCCGGGTCATCCAGCCACAGGCGCAGCTCAAGATCGATACCGTTGTCGCCAAACTGACGCAGCCTGACTTGTGCAGCCGGGTCACTCAATACCCGGTTATTGGCATTGGCGGCCTTGGTCATCAAATCCATAGCCTGGCGAGGGTCGTCGTTGTAACTGATGCTGACCGGAATCTTGACACGTACATTGCGATCGCTGTAACTCCAGTTGGTCACTTCCGAGGTAATCAGGTTTTCATTGGGAATCAGGGTTTCAACACCATCACGATCACGAACAACTATGTAGCGTGCATGCAGGGCGACAACCCAGCCAAAGCGCTGTCCAACGGTAATGACATCGCCCGGGCGAATGGAGCGGTCAAACAACAGTATAAAACCACTGATAAAGTTACTGGCGATGCGTTGCAAGCCAAAACCGAGACCGACACCAAGCGCACCGCCAAAGACGGCAAGCGAGGTGAGATCAATGCCGACACTGTTGAGCGCAATGAGAATGGCGACCGTGTAAAGAATGACCTTGCTGAACTTGGCCAGGCCCACCTGCATGGTCGGGCTGAAGACTTTTGAGCGTCGTGCCCGTTGTTCAATCCAGCGCGTGGTCCAGCTGGCAGCAACAATGAATACGCCGGCAACCAGGATAAACTGGCTGATGGACAGAACCGAGAAGCGAGACTTGCCCAGTGTAAAGCCGACACTGTCCATGGCCTTGAGCATGTCGTCGAGCCATCCGAACAAATGCAAAGCCACCACCAGCCAGACGACAAGACTGATCAGTCCTTCAAAGGCGCGCAGGGTCGGGCTCGGTCCATAGGCGCGGCGCAGTGAGTACAGGGAAAGACGTATAACCGCCAGTGACAGGAACAGCGGGATCAGGATGTCGAACAGGAAAACCTTGATGCCAAACTGCAGCAACAGACCACGTTCGGCGGCGAACAGTATGGCCAGCAACAAGGGTAACAGTACCCGACCGCTGCCGCGAAGAGCAAAACGCTTGAGACCGCGACGCTCATCCTGGCCAATCTGGACCACTATGAATGCCTGCCAGCGTTTGTCCGCGTACCAGGCAATCATGAGTGAAACCAGTACCAGGCCCAGTTGCCAGGCACCGGCAATTGTCATCAGCGGTGACAGCAATTGTTTCAGCAGTGGGGGAAATGCGTCCATGAAACCATCCCAGGATGAATTGATCAGGCATTGTAACCTGAACCGGAACGATTTCCAGATTGGAGTGACGACCGGTTTCCCGGCGCAAAAGAAAACCCCGGCCGCAGCCGGGGTGGACGGTTCGGGAGCCGAGGGCGGTTTAGCTGCCCGTATCGAACCGGTTTTCGATGCCTTCCGGCAGCGTATGGGCTATGCCCTTGTGGCAATCAATACAGGTCTTGCCCGAGGTCAGGCCCTTCTGGTGCTGATCGCGTGATCGACGACCCTGGGCGCTGTAGTCCATGTGATCAAAGTTATGACAGTTACGGCATTCGCGCGAATCGGTGCGTTTCATGGCGCGCCAGACGTTGTTGGCCAGCTTGATCCGTTTTTCCTCGAACTTTTCCCGGGTGCTGATACTGCCAAGCGCCTTGTGCAGCAATTCATTTGATGCCTGGATCTTGCGAATAACCTTGTAGCTCCATTCCTTGGGCACATGGCAATCCGGGCAGGTGGCGCGCACGCCGGTACGGTTGTTGTAGTGAATGGTTTCCTTGTATTCCTCGTAAACAAAGTCACGCATTTCGTGACAGGAGATACAAAAGGTTTCGGTATTGGTCAGCTCCAGGGTCCAGTTGAATCCACCCCAGAACAGGATACCGAAAATGACACCACCGGACAGCAAGGCGCCCAGTGAGTAACGGCTGGTAGGTTTTTTCAGTACTGACCAGGCCTTGTTGGCTGTTTGTTTGAGTTGTTCAATATTCACAGTGCAGCCCTCTTTATTGCTGTTGCTTGACCGCTTCTACCGGCGCAAAGGTGTTGTCCACGAGCGGTTTGGCATCATGTTGCGGTACATGGCACTGGTTGCAGAAATAACGTAACGGCGATACCTTGGCCAGGTCGGTGCCGGCACGATCCTTGAAGTGGGTCAGGCTGACCTTGGTGGCACCGGTTTCGCGGTAACGCTGCCAGCTGTGACAATCCATGCACTTGTTGTGGTTCTTTGTGATCTTGTAACGCTCAATCGCGTGCGGAATGGTAGGTGGTTGCTGAACGTAGTTACGCGCATCCGGGGCATGATCCTTCTGGAAGCCTTTCAGCTCCGGCGCCGCGGTTTCTTCATCCAATCCAACGTTGCCACGCAAGGACTTGAATTCCGCCGCGGTAGCCGCTGTTCCAAGAATCATCATCGCGATCAACGCAGAGACAAAGAGGTTAAATGTTTTCATGGGTTGGCTCCCCTCCAGTTCGATAAAAAGAAAGTTGAAAAACGTCCTGCGGACACGTATCAATGCAGCGCCCGCATTTTGTGCACAGTGCCGAGTTGATCGCCTGTGCACGGGTCTTGTCCCTGAGCGCAGGGTGGATGATCTTTGATTCCGGGCAGACGGCATAGCAATCTGCACAGTCATCACACTGCTGAGGTTTCGCGGCGACGACTTTGAGCGGACTCAGTACATTGAGAACGCTGTAAAATGCACCGACCGGGCACAATCTACCGCACCAGCCATCACGGCTGATAAAAAGATCGAAGAAAAAGACAGCAAGTATTGCCAGCCAGCCGAGGCCCATACCAAAAATGATGCCCCGATGCAGAATGGTCACCGGGTTGACCAGGTCCCAGGCAATGGTTTGTGTGGCAATGGCCATTACCAATGTGGCGGCGAGAATATAGTAGCGACTGCGGCGAGAAAACTGGGTGCCGCTCAACAGGCCAAACCGGTTGCGAATCACGCTGGCAGCGTCGGTAACCAGGTTGACCGGGCATACCCATGCACAATACACGCGTCCACCCACGAACAGGTAGAACACCAGCACAATGGCAGCGGCCAGGAACATGGTCAGTTCCGGCGTATGACCGGCCAGCAGTGATTGCAGCAATATATATGGATCAGCCAACGGCAGCACATCCAGGGTCAGGCTGTAATTCAGATTACCCTTGACGATCCAGATGCCAAACCAGGGCCCGGCAAGGAACAACAGCAACACCGAAACCTGGCTGATTCGACGCAGGACCAGCCATTTATTGGCGCGCCAGAAACTGCGGCCACTGACCAGCTGTTGGGCAACAGGATAGGGTGTGCTCATTGTTGCCCGCCTGTTGCTGAATCTGGCAGCCTGGGTGTCGGCACAAAGGTTTCCGGTGTTTCTACTTCGTTCTTCCAGCCCCAGCGGTAGTGGTGTCCCAGCTCACCGCGCGCCAGTGACAGGGGTAATACCTTGATGGCCGCTTTTTCCAGGACGCAGGCTTTTTCGCATTTGCCGCAACCGGTACAGGCATCGGCATGCACGGTAGGAATGAACAGTGCGTGTTTGCCGGTACGGGCATTGGGAAGGATTTCCAGGGTAATGGCCTTGTCGATGCGCGGGCAAACGCGATAGCAGACGTCACAGCGCAAACCCTGGAAGTTAAGGCAGTTTTCCTGGTCGATGAGGATCGCCAGGCCCATACGGGCGTTATTGATATCTGTTAGTGATTTATCAAGCGCGCCGGTTGGGCAGGCGGCTACGCACGGGATGTCCTCGCACATCTCGCAAGGCACATCACGGGCAATAAAGTAGGGTGAGCCGTTGGCAACAGCTTCACCAAAACTGGACAGCTTCAGGGTGTCATAAGGGCAGTCCCTGACACACAAGCCACAGCGCACGCAGGCGCCGAGAAAATCCTGCTCGGCAATAGCACCGGGCGGACGCACGGCCCATGCCGGCGAGGCATGGCTTTGCCGTGCCAGTTGTGCCAGCCCGAGACCCAGCAGGCTGACGCCCGCCACCATGCGCGCCGACTCACTGATGAATCGGCGGCGGTTGATGCCAACGGTTTGCTTGGCAGCCTGCTTGTTCTCGGGACTGGTCATGGCAACGCTTTACGTGATGATTACGCCTTGATGACTTTCACTGCACACTTCTTGAAGTCGGTCTCTTTCGAGATCGGGCAAGTCGCGTCCAGCGTCAGCTTGTTGATCAGGCGGCTTTCATCGAACCATGGAACAAAGATCACACCCCTTGGCGGCTTGTTACGGCCACGGGTTTCCACGCGAATCTCGATTTCACCACGACGACTTTGCAGTTTGGCGGCCATGCCACGACGCAGTCCGCGATCCTTGGCATCATCCGGGTGCATGAATACCACCGCATCCGGTACGGCGCGATGCAGTTCCGGTACGCGGCGGGTCATGGAGCCTGAATGCCAGTGCTCCAGTACACGGCCGGTAACCAGCCACATGTCAAAATCCTTGTCCGGCATTTCGGCAGGATCTTCGTATGGCAGCGCAAAGATGTTGGCCTTGCCATCTTTTTTGCCATAGAAACGCACGCCTTCACCTTTCTTGACGTAGGGATCATAGCCTTCGCGGAAACGCCACAGGGTTTCCTTGCCGTTGACTACCGGCCAGCGCATGCCGCGAACCTTGTGATAGGTGTCGAAGTCCGCCAGGTCGTGAGCCTTGCCGCGACCGAAGTCAGCGTATTCCTCGAACAGGCCTTTCTGCAGGTAGAAGCCGAAGTGTTTCGATTCATCGTTATCAAAGCCCTTTTGCACCTGGCTGAGCGGGTATTTGTCCACCTGGCCATTGGCATACAGCACCTGGTACAGGGTCTTGTTACGGTAATGCGGTTTCTTGCGAATCAGGTCCTTGGACCAGACGTCGCTGACCTTGAAGCGCTTGGAGAATTCAACAATCTGCCACAGGTCGGACCTGGCTTCACCCGGTGGCGATACCTGCTGGCGCCAGAATTGCGTACGACGCTCGGCATTACCGTAGGCACCTTCCTTTTCTATCCACATGGCTGTGGGCAGGATCAGGTCGGCCGCTTGCGCGGTGACGGTCGGATACGGGTCTGACACGATAATGAAGTTGGCAGGATTGCGATATCCTGGCAGTCCCTCATTGTTCATGTTGGCCGCAGCCTGCATGTTGTTGTTACACATGACCCAGTAAACATTCAGCTCGCCATCCTTGAGTTTGCGGTTCTGCAATACAGCGTGATAGCCGGGCTTGGGCGGTATTGTACCTTCCGGCAATTTCCATTTCTTCTCGGTGATGTCACGGTGTTCCTTGTTCTTGACCACCATGTCAGCCGGCAGGCGATGGGCAAAGGTGCCGACTTCACGGGCGGTACCGCAGGCGGAAGGCTGGCCGGTAAGCGAGAACGGGCTGTTACCTGGCTCGGAAATCTTTCCGGTCAAGAGATGAATGTTATAAATCAGGTTATTGGCCCAGGTACCGCGGGTATGCTGGTTAAAGCCCATGGTCCAGAACGAGGTAACCTTGATCTTCGGATCAGCATAGAGCCTGGCCAGGCGTTCGAGATTGTCTTTCGGTACACCGGAGATCTCGTGTGCCTTGTCCAGCGTGTACTCGGAGACAAACTGCTTGTAAGCCTCAAAATCTATCGGCTTGGAACCACCGGCCTTGTCAGCATTTTTGGCTGCTTTCTCGCGCGGGTCGGTGGGGCGCAGGCCGTAGCCGATATCAGCATTGCCCATGCGGAAGTTCACATGCTTGCCGACAAAGCTCTTGTCGTAGGCATTGTTCTGGATGATGTAGTTGGCGATGTAGTTAAGTATGGCCAGGTCGGTTTGCGGCTTGAAGATCATGCCGTTGTCGGCCAGGTCAAAACCGCGGTTGTGGTATGTTGACAGTACTGCTACCTGGACATTGTCACCGGTCAGTCGGCGGTCGGTCAGGCGTGACCATAATATAGGATGCATTTCCGCCATGTTGGAACCCCAGAGCACAAATGCGTCAGCATTTTCCAGGTCGTCATAGCAGCCCATGGGCTCATCGATACCGAAGGTACGCATGAAGCCGGCCACTGCGGAAGCCATGCAATGGCGCGCATTGGGGTCAATGTTGTTGGAACGGAAGCCGGCCTTGAACAGCTTGGCGGCGGCATAGCCTTCCCAGACGGTCCATTGGCCGGAACCGAACATGCCGATGGAAGTCGGGCCCTTGGTTGCCAGGGCATGTTTGAATTTTTCTTCCATGATATCGAAGGCTTCATCCCACGATACTTCGGTGAACTCACCGTTCTTGTCGTACTTGCCGTTTTTCTTGCGCAGCAACGGCTTGGTCAGGCGATCGTTGCCGTACAGAATCTTGGACAGGAAATAGCCCTTGATGCAGTTGAGGCCCTTGTTCACCGGTGCTTCCGGGTCACCCTGGGTCGCCACTACGCGGCCGTTGCGTACACCCACCTGGACGCCGCAACCGGTACCGCAGAAGCGGCAGGGTGCCTTGTCCCAGCGAATGGATTTGTCGGTTTGTGCCAGGGCTGTGGTGGCCGGCAGTTGCAGGCCGGCCGCGGTGGCAGCAGCCACGGCGGCATTCATTTTCATGAATTCGCGGCGCTTCATTTTCATTGTTGGGCCTCCGTCATTTCAAGGTCAAAATTGGAATCGGTTTCTTCATAAACAAGACAGGTGGCGGCAACGCCGGCCAGCTTGTCCACGGCATAGATTCGATCCGCCACCTGCTTGCGGGATTCGCCGTCGATGGTGACGATGATGCTGCCTTTTTCCACCGAGCTGGTGGCCACTTCAGCGCCTTCTACCTGGCCGATGTTGGCCAGTACCTTCGGCAACTGGTCCGGCAGCGTTTGAACGATTACGCCTGCGACATGCATTGCGTGTCCTCCTGTTCCTGTTGATTGGATCGATTAAAGGGAATGATTGATAAGGCCTTGCCCGGGCAGGCGGCAATACAATAGCCGCAGGCGGTGCAGTCGGCGCTGGATAATTCAGGTGTTGGCACACGGCCGGCAGCCAACTGGAATCGGATGGCCCCGGCATCGCATTGCTCCGCGCATACCTGGCAGACCACGCCCCGGTGAGCGAGGCAATGCTCGTCATTCAGGGAAGCCGAGTAGTTCCAGCCGGGTTCGGTGGAGTCATTGGTATTCAGTAGCGCGCCGGTGTTGCAGGCGTTGGCGCAGTCGCCACAAAAACTGCAACCGGAGTCAGTAAAGACAAGCTGCGGATAGCCGGAATCGGATTGGATCACGCCTTCCTCGCAGGCTGTTATGCAGTCGCCACAACGCGAACACCGCTCAAGAAAGGCGGGTTCTTCGACGGCCCATGGTGGCCGCATGGCTCTGTGTTTAGCCGCAAGACGTCCCCGCAGGAACTGGCGCCGGCTTATAGGAGTTATCATGTAATCACAGCGGAAAAAATTATCTCGGCCGATATTGCTGTATTGGTGCCGAGCCAACTTTGACGAGCGTCAAAAAAATAAGTATTTAATAATCAACTTAAACAGTGTGGGTATTGCGTCTTAGTCTCATTAAAAAGTAAGATATTATACTTATAAATCAGTGTGTTAATGGACAACTTGGCCAGCAAAGGGTCGGCATCCAGAACGTTGAAAGCTGAAACCAGCCATTGATCCAGATGTATCGAAACGTAAAACATTGCAAACCCGCGAAGCCTGGATCACGACAATCGGGTGGTGGATGCTGTTTGATGTGAGCGGTATCGCATCAATCTGGCTCCAGTCATGTGTGGAGCCAGAAGACGATGTACCGGCTAGTAGCGACTACCGCTTGCAGAATATTGGATGATAAAAGAGTCTGACAAGCCAAGATTCAGATTGCCATCAATAGAGCCGGCAGTTGAACCGGTGATATAGATCGCATCACCAGAATCGATAGCAATGCCAGCAACCTGGTCCGCACTTGTGCTGCCATCCAGCCGGGTCCACAGCAGCGAGCCCACGGGGTCATATTTCATGATAAAGCCATCCTGGCCCCCAAGGAATGCTTCGCCGTTTAGCGCGCCATTGGTGTTGCCGACAACGTAAATATCGCCATGGCTGTCAATGGCAATACCGTTTCCGGAGTCCACGGTTGAAGTGCCGGTTTGGCGGGTCCACTGCCTTGTTCCATTGCTGTCAAATTTACTGACAAAAATATCCTTGTTCCCGGCTGCTGCCTGGCCATCCAGCGCACCCGTGGTGTCCCCGGTAATGTAGACGTTGCCGGCCACGTCTGTGGCAATGGCATGCACTTCTTCATCGCTAATGCTTCCCAGGGTCCTGGTCCATTGAAGGTTGCCATCAGTAGTGTAGCGGGCGATGAAGCCATCGCGGCCACCGGCCAGGGGCTGACCGTTCAGGGCCCCGTCTGTGTAACCGGCAAGATATATATTGTTGCCAGCGTCCACGGTTACGGTAAATGCAACATCTGATGCAGGAGATCCAAGCAGGCGTGTCCACAGGCGTGCGCCGCTTGGTGAGTACTTGATAATAAAAGCATCCGGTCCCCCGGCCCAGGTTTGCCCATCAAGGACGTCGCCGGTAACCCCGACAACAAAGATATTGCCCGCGGTGTCGGTGGCAATATCGTACGCGTGGTCGGTTGAGGTGTTGCCGAATTGTCGAACCCAGCTCAACGTGCCGTCTGTTGCATACCGGGCAACAAACAGGTCATCACCGCCAGCCGGGATCTGCCCCGCCAGCATGCCCCCGGTTCGGCCGGCTACATAAACATTGTTGTTGACGTCCGTACCTACCGCGTAACCGACCTGGTCACTGTTATTGCCAGGTTGTCGGGTCCATTGATGGGCACCGGTTACATCGTGACGAGTGATAAACATATCAATACCGCCAAGTGCTGGTTCACCGTAGATGGAACCCTCAGTTGAGCCAGTGACATAAAGATTACCCAGGCTATCGGTAGCGATATCCTGGGCGTCATCGTCGGCACCAGATCCCCATTGTGGTGTAACCCAGGGGGCATCCGGAGCCGGATCACAACCGCAGGCGACGTTTTCACCGCAGGAAGTTATCACACCGAATAGCAAAATAAATGCGCTCTTGTTCAGGTGTTGTGTAATTACTGATGACATGAATCCCCCGTGAGGTAATGTTGTTATTGTGCCAACTGGTAGTCGCTGATGTGGAACATAGCAATGCAAAACCAGGGCGTCTTCATCCATTTGGAGGAAGACCTCGTTATATTGTTGGATCAAAAAACAGCCCCTGTGAAGGGGCTGTCGTTAATGGGCTGCTGAGCAATCTATATTATAACTAGAAGGTCACCCGGTTAGGGCGCCGTGGTAAAACTCCAGACCACGCTATCGGTAACGCCACCCCGGCCATCATTGGCGGTGACCTTCCAGTAATAGGTGGTACCCGGGTTCAGGCCGGTGACCGTGTGGTTGGCGGTAGCCGGTGGCACCACCTGGTTCACCACGGTCGTATCCCCTTCCTTGCTGCAGGCGCTGAGGCCGATCACCGCCATGATGATACCCAGTTGCAGGATGCGTTGCCGGCGTGACGGTGACAGGCCAACCAGGCCGATGAGTAACAGGCTCGAGGTCCCGCCTAATCCTGCCATCAACATTAGGGGCTGGTCGTACCAGGCAACAGCAGCAGGGCTGCAGCCACTGAAGTTGACGTTGTCACACACGGTGATCTCGTAGCTCAAGGTATCGCCATCCTGGTCGGTGGCGAACTGCCATTCGAAGGTGACCGATGCCGCATTGATCGCCGTGGCATTGTTGTCCGGCGAGATCAGCAGTGGCGCCGACGGGGCATTGTTGGCCATGGGGTCAGCTGTCACCGTAATATCAAACGGTGCCAGCGACACCGTCGCCTGGCCATCGGTCACATAGAGCGTAATCCCCGAGTACACCCCGGCATCAGTGTTGGCAGGTGTGCCGGTCAGGGCACCGGTGGCCGTATCAAAGCTCGACCAGGCAGGCTGGTTCACAATAAAGAAGCTCAGGGTATCGCCATCGGCATCGGCCGCAGTGGGCGTAAAGCTGTAGGCTGAACCCGCTGTGACGGCGGTAGCCGGCGTGCCGGTGAGGGTGGGAGGTGTATTGGTGTTGCCACCGCCAGTGCCATTAACGGTCACCAATACCGTCGCCACATTGGAGTCCAATGCGCCATCGTTCACCTTGAAGGTAAAGCTATCGACCCCGGCAAAGCCCGTTGCCGGGGTATAGCTATAGGCCCCGGTAGCGGCATCGGTCATCACCATCGTTCCATGGGCCGCAGCATCCACCACGCTAAAGGTCAGTGCAGTATTATCAATATCCGAACCCACCAGCGTTCCGGACGCGGCCGTATCCTGGGTGGTATCCAGGGTGCCATTCGTAGCCACCGGGGCATCATTGACCGCAGTCACGGTAATATTCACCGTGGCCACCGCACTATCAACAGTACCGTCATTGACCTTGAAGGTCAGGCTGTCACTGCCATTAAAGTTGGCAGACGGGGTGTAGTAGAGATTTGGGGCTGTACCGCTTAACGTGCCGTTAGCAGGATCCGACACAACGGTATACGTCAAGGTATCGCCATCGACATCAGTTCCGGACAAGGTAATGGAAACGCCCGTGTCTTCGTTGGTGCTGAGAGACTGGCTGTTGGCGACGGGGGCATCATTGATCGATGTCACTGTAATGCTTACCGTGCCCACAGGCGAATCCATCGTGCCGTCATTGACCTTGAAGATAAAGCTATCACTGCCAGCGAAGTTGGCAGATGGCGTGTAGGTCAGGTTCGGGGCCACCCCGCTCAACGATCCATTGGACGGATCACTCACAACACTGTAGGTCAGGGTATCGCCATCGGCATCGGTGCCAGTGAGGGTAATAGCCGTACCAGTATCCTCAGCGGTACTCGCAGTGAGACTGTTGGCCACCGGTGCATCATTGACCGCAGTCACGGTAATATTCACCGTGGCCACCGCACTATCAACAGTACCGTCATTGACCTTGAAGGTCAGGCTGTCACTGCCATTAAAGTTGGCAGACGGGGTGTAGTAGAGGTTGGGCGGTGTACCACTTAATGTGCCATTCGCCGGTCCAGAGACAACCGTGTAACTCAAGGTGTCCCCGTCTGCATCACTACCAGAGAGCGTAATACCCACACCCGTGTCTTCGTTGGTGATTAAGGCCTGCCCATTCGCGACTGGGGTTGTGTTAACAGGCGGATTGCCGGTTACCGTAATATCAAATGCCGGTAACGACACCGTTGCCTGGCCGTCAGTCACAAAGATAGTGATACCGGAATACACACCAGCATGACTATTTGAAGGCGTACCGGTCAATGCCCCGGTTGTAGTATTAAATGTTGCCCAGGACGGCTGGTTGGCGATAAAGAAACTCAAGGTATCCCCATCGGCATCGGAGGCAGTGGGCGTGAAACTGTAGGCCGTGCCCGCCGTGATAGTGGTTCCCGGTGTACCGGAAATAACAGGTGCGGAATTGTACGCGGGTATTCCACCAACCGAGATTGTTACCGCAGCCGCGATATCAGAGTAGCTGGTACCGTCTGTTACACGATAGAAGAAATTATCAGTTCCGGAGTATCCAGTGACAGGGGTATAAACAAGGTTTGGTACCGTACCGCTCAAGGTTCCAAAGGACGGTTGTGTAACAATGGAATAACCCAGTATGACATCGCCATCCGGGTCGGCGCCATCAAGAGTGATATTGACCGCAGTATCAAGTGGTGTATCCAGTTGAATCGGAACCGCGTAAGGCGCATCATTCACTGGATTGACAGTAACCGTCACGGTGCCCACCGCGCTGCCACCATCCTTGTCGGATACGGTATAGGCGAAAGTATCCGTGCCGTTAAAGTTTAGTGCCGGCATGTAGGCAAAGCTGCCATCACCTCTATTAATGATATCGCCACCGCTTGAGGACACGCTGTCCGCAGAAGTCACGGATAGGGATGCAATGTCCGCAGGAACATCAGTATCGTTGAGTAGCACATTGCCCGTTATCAACAAGGTGTCTTCATCGGTGCTGCCGCTGTCATCAATTGCAACCGGGTTGACATTGTCGATGATCACCGTAACATCGGCACTGTTGGTTACACCAACGCTGTCCGTTACCGTCAGCGTGGCAGTGTAGATGCCGTTGTCTGCATAGACATGCGAAATTGATGCGCCAAATGTCGGATCATTGCCATCACCAGGATTCCATTCATAAGTGACGATCGCTCCCTGTACTGAAGTGGCGGTGCCAGCCAGGTTTACCGCAATGCCTTCCGTTCCCGTGTACGGGCTACCGGCATCAACAGTTGGAGGTATAGGGGGGTCGTTATCATTTAAGAAGATTTTTGTTGCAGGGACATTGTCAAATTGTGATGGATTGCTATACGAGATAAAGAAGTCTTCTCGCAACTCGTAGATGGTATCACCAACAATAGGTACAGTAATTGTTTGGGTTGTTGTTCCTGCGGGGAAGGTCAGCCTGCCACTTGCAGACGTGTAGTCACTACCAGCGATCGCGGTACCATCAGTTGTTGTGTAGTCAATCGAATAATCTGCTGCCAGCGCTTTGCTTAGGGTAGCAGTTAGTGTGGCGACTGCTGTACCGCTGTCCCCCTCAGTGATTGCGAGTGGTGTTACGGTGAATATAGGTGTTGCGGCCCATAGCTCGGTTCCATTGGCAGGGGTGGTGGCGATAAAGAAAATACGCTCTAAGGATGGGGAGAGAGAGTTTACGATAAATGATCTTGGCCAGCTGCCTGCTGATCCAATATTTACATCAGCAAACAGTACCGTACCCGCTTCGGTGCCATCGGACTTCCACGGCTCATTGCCATTGACGCCATCATGGGCTGAAAAATACAAAACACCGTTAATGTCGGTGAGATTGGCGGGATTGGCAGGACTCGCTCCCGGGTAAATGTCTTTTACCATCGCGGTACCAATCTCGGTGCCATCGGACTTCCATAACTCACTGCCACTGGCACCGTCATCGGCAGTAAAGTATAGCATGCCGCTTACGTTGGTGAGCCAGATTGGGTTGCTAGATTCTACCCCAGGAACAATGTCTTTCACCATCACGGTACCGGCTTCGGTGCCATCAGACTTCCACAACTCACTGCCACTAACGCCATCATCGGCAACGAAATACAATGTTCCATTGACGTCTGTAAGTCGGGTAGGGTAGTTGCTCCAATTTCCGCCGGGCATTATTTGTTTCACCATCACGGTACCGATCTCGGTGCCATCGGACTTCCAGAGTGCGGTGCCTATTGTGTCGTCGCAGGCAACAAAGTACACAACCCCGTTGACGTTGGTGAAAGACTCGGGATAGCTAGAACTTGCTCCTGGATTAATGTCTCTTACCATCACGGTACCGGCTTCGGTGCCATCGGATTTCCAGAGTTCATGACCATTAGTATCGCTATAGGCACTAAAATACAGTACGCCATTGATGTTGGTGAGATCTCGAGGTTGGCTACCACCCGCTCCTGGCCAGATATCCTTGACCATCACGGTACCGGCTTCGGTGCCATCGGACTTCCAGAGTTCTGGGCCGTTGATGCCATCAGAGGCAGTGAAATACAGTACGCCGTTACCATTGGTGAGGTAGGCCGGGAAGCTTAAACTACCTGTCCCAGTAATATCTTTCACCATCACGGTACCGGCTTCGCTGCCATCGGATTTCCAGAGTTCGATACCGTTGATGCCATCAGAGGCAGTGAAAAACAGCATGTCATTGACGTTGGTGAATTCCCTGGGCCAGCCATCTGCACCTCCCGGCCAAATATCTTTCACCATCACGGTACCGGCTTCGGTGCCATCGGACTTCCACGGCTCATTGCCACTGACGCCGTTATGAGCTGAAAAATACAATACACCGTTTACGTTGGTGAGCCAGGAAGGGTTGCTAGATCCTGGCCCTGGCGCAATGTTTTTTACCATCACGGTACCGGCATCGGTGCCATCAGACTTCCACAGTTCAATACCATTCACGCCGTCATTAGCACTGAAATACAATATGCCGTTGGAGTTGGCAAGGTTTGCTGGATAGCTGTCCTGGTAGCCGGGTTTAATATCTTTCACCATCACGGTACCGGCTTCGGTGCCATCGGATTTCCAAAGTTCCTTTCCATTGACGAAGTTGTAAGCACTAAAATACAGTACGCCGTTAACATTGGTGAGGTAAGCCGGGTAGCTCCCAGCACCTGCCCCAGTAATATCTTTCACCATCACGGTACCGACTTCGGTGCCATCGGATTTCCAGAGCTCGGCGCCATGGGTTAGGGCATCATAAGCCTGAAAATACAGCACACCGTTTACGTTGGTGAGCCAGATTGGGTTGCTAGATGCTGACCCAGGCGCAATGTCTTTCACTATCACGGTCCCGACTTCGGTGCCATCGGATTTCCAAAGTTCATATCCATTGACGCCATCATAGGCCTGAAAATACAGCACACCGTTGTAGTTGGTGAGATCGCTAGGCAGGCTACCACCCGCTCCTGGCCAGATATCCTTGACCATCACGGTACCGGCTTCGGTGCCATCGGACTTCCAGAGTTCTGGGCCGTTGATGCCATCATGGGCACTAAAATACAGTACACCATTGATGATGGTGAGATCTCGAGGTTGGCTACCACCCGCTCCTGGCCAGATATCCTTGACCATCACGGTACCGGCTTCGGTGCCATCGGATTTCCAGAGTTCGGTACCGTTGATGCCATCAGAGGCAGTGAAATACAGTACGCCATTGATGTTGGTGAGCCAGGAAGGGTTGCTAGATCCTGGCCCTGGCGCAATGTTTTTTACCATCACGGTACCGGCATCGGTGCCATCAGACTTCCAGAGTTCAATTCCATCGTTGGCAGTAAAATACAACACGCCGTTGGCGTTGATGAGAGAAAATTGAGGGAAAATACTTGTTCCTGGGTTAATGGCTTTTACCATCACGGTGCCGGCTTCGGTGCCATCGGACTTCCATAGTCCATAACTATCGACACCATTATTGGCAGTAAAATATAGTATTCCGTTTAAGTTTGTGAAACCAATAGGGGAACTCGACCAAATCCCTGGCCTGATATCCTTCACCATCACGGTGCCGGCTTCGGTGCCATCAGATTTCCACAGTTCATCACCATGACCACCTAGTCCGTCATTAGCGACAAAATAAGTTACGCCATTGATTTCTGTGAAGCCGCGTACATTTGATCCTTTATTCAAATCCTGGGCTGTATTTATGTCTTGGACCATCTCAACCAAGTGGCCGGCATTCGCTGGAGTTGAGAGCGGCAAGCTGACTGCTGTAAACAGGAAAATAACCAGCCTTGTAGCCCATACCACTGCATCTATTTTTGATACATGGCCTGATCCCGGAATGGGGCGTTTTTTCGAAGGCGAGAATATGGAATCGTGGATAGGTTTGAATATTTTAAATGGCAAGTTTCGTAATGACATCACACGACTCCCGATTTATTAAATACCAGATTTATTGTTCGGGTCGGGGTGTGTACCAGGCTCCCGCACAGTTAATGCAGAAGATCGATACCCGGAAGGTTTTCTCTTGCACCCCGCCAATTATTCTTAAAGCAAATATTGTGGCGTCACATCATCGTGGCCGTGCCTGGCACATAATTATATATGCGTATGACTCAGTTTACGCCTAATTCTGGTCGATTCAAGTTTCCAGATGAGAATGATAAACAGTGTTAGTCAGGAGAATGGCCAAGAATTTCAAACGTGTTATCTAAGACGATAGTCTGATTTACCATCCATGATGGTGGAAGGTCTATTTGAAGTTTGTACTTGGCCGGGTATCACCAACACTTCGCTGGTATCAAACCGTCGATAGGCGCAGTTCGATAGCGCTGCAGTGTACTTGCCTGGTAAAGCGGTAACGGAGTGATCGTGTATGCGCGCCAGAACAACCTGCTACGCGTGCTTATCCTCTTCGTGGCGCGTTTCGGAACCTGATGCGGAATTTAGCCCTGGCTGTCGTCTGGCTCAGCCAGGACTATCCGGAGTTGTGAAGGAGTTATTTGTATTGGCGCATTTGTACTTCAATCGCAATGACGCTGTCCTTGTCAACGATGGCATCATAGCCGTTGTCATTGCCATCATTTTCATTTTTCAATTTCATATGAATATGGCCCTTTCCGATAGTATCAATGTCGCCCGTAAACTTTGCACCGGATTTCAGGTACACGGTAAAGAAATCAGCCTTTCCCTTGTTGGACAGGTTCATAACGTTCTGCCATAAGTCCACTTTCATGGTTATTTTGCGGCCATCAATGTTTTTCATGCCAGCCGCGTTAACGGCAGAAACACCGGTTATCAACAGCGCGCTTGCCAATATTGTTGTAATCAGTCCGGTTTTGCAGTTCTTCATTTCAGGTTACTCCTTGGTTTTTTGTTTGTATGGAAAATAGCTGGTTGTTCTTTCTTCCATTCTTGTCAAAAGCTTGCAAGAAAGGGATTTGATTGGTCGGCCTCCAATACTGTGCGTAATCGTTCGGCCCTGGTTACCGACCAGGAAAACGCAACCTGATCGGTAATCGGTGGGACGGTTTAAATACGGGATATTAAGGGTTTGTGGTAAATCTCCAGACTTGACTGTCCGTCGCGCCACCATTGCCATCCAGTGCGGTGACTTTCCAGTAATAAGTCGTGCCGCCAGCGAGGTTATCCCTGATTTCACTCAATATAGGCACGCCGGCGTTGCCATGGTCTTTGTCACAGCCGCCCATGCTCGAAGCGATGACCAGAACCACGATCAAGTTCAGTATCATGCGACGCCTTGTCGGCGCATATCCAAGTACGCCAATGAGCAGAAGACCGGTGCCGCTGCCAAGGCCCGCCAGCATGATGTCGGTTTGGAACAGGGAATTGGAAGTCGTCGGAATACCGCAAGAACCAAAGGTGGGGTCTTCACAGACACTTAACCTGTATGTCACAGGGTCTCCGTCCGGATCGGTTGCAGCGTGCCACTGGAACTTGATACCGGCGCGGTTTATGCCATTGGCGCCATCGGCCGGCCCAACCAGGCCAGGGGGTGCAGGCGGCCGGTTTGTTGTGCCTTTGCCTGTGACTTGCAGATCAAATACCGGAAGACTGCTGGTGTGAATGCCATCACTGACACTGATAATGATACCACTGTAGGTGCCCACGTCGTTGTTGGCCGGTGTGCCGCTCATGGTACCGGTGGTATTATCAAAACTTGCCCAGAAGGGCAGGTTGGCAACGCTGAATACCAGGGCGTCACCGTCGGCATCACTGGCCGTGGGCGTGAAGCTATAGAGTTGACCTGCCGGTATGCTTGTCGGAGGTGTTCCGCTGATAATGGGAGCTTCCGGCATGGCATTGACGGTAATGCTTACCATCGCCGCGGCACTGTCCACCGTACCGTCATTGACCTTGAAACTGATGCTGTCGCTGCCATTGAAATTGGCATTGGGCGTGTAGATCAGGTTCGGTGCTGTGCCAGACAATGTGCCATTCGTTGGACCGGTGATAACCGCATAACTCAAGGAATCCCCGTCGGCATCGGTGGCGGTCAAGGTGATGCTCACGGCAACATCTTCATCCGTGGTGATGACCTGGCCGTTGGCTGTTGGCGCATCGTTGATGGCATTGACGGTAATGCTTACCATCGCCGCGGCACTGTCCACCGTACCGTCATTGACCTTGAAACTGATGCTGTCGCTGCCATTGAAATTGGCATTGGGCGTGTAGATCAGGTTCGGTGCTGTGCCAGACAATGTGCCATTCGTTGGACCGGTGATAACCGCATAACTCAAGGAATCCCCGTCGGCATCGGTGGCGGTCAAGGTGATGCTCACGGCAACATCTTCATCCGTGGTGATGACCTGGCCGTTGGCTGTTGGCGCATCGTTGATGGCATTGACGGTAATGCTTACCATCGCCGCGGCACTATTTGATGTGCCATCATTGACACGAAAAGCAAAGCTGTCTGATCCGCTAAAATTTGAATCCGGAGTATAGGTAAGATTCGGTGCGGTACCGCTCAACGTGCCATTTCCGGGAGATGAGGTAATCGTATATGTCAGTGGATCGCCCTCTGAATCTGAACCGGTCAGCAAAATATCGATCGCGGTATCTTCGTCTGTTACGACATTTTGACTGTCAGCGACAGGAATCTGGTTGTTGAAAACCTGTATTCTGTTATTGCCAAAGTCGGATACAAAAATATTGTTTGTATTTGTTACGACAATGCCGAATGGGCCATCAAATTGCCCATTCCCGTACCCCCGCGTACCGAATTTGCGCAGGAATTGCCCGTTCTTGTTAAACACCTGCACCCGATTATTGGTGCTTTCAGTGACATAGATATTGCCACCAAGATCAAAATCAATGCTGGACGGTGACCTGAACTGCCCATTCCCGGTGCCAAAGCTGCCAAAGCTGCCGATGAAGGTGCCGGTTGGACCGAATACCTGTACCCTGCTGTTACCCTGTTCCGTAACGTAAACATCGCCGGTAGTTGGGTGAATTCCCACATCCGTCGGCCTCAGTAATTCTCCCTTTAAAGATCCTTGTGTCCCGAAAGAAAACTGGAAGACGCCCTTGGGATCAAAAACCTGAACCCGGTGATTGGCGCCGTCGACTACGTACGCGAAGTTGTTATTGTTGTTTATTGCAATGCCATTGACTGAGGAAAACTGTCCGTACCCGGTTCCGACAGTACCAAATGTAAACAAAAATGCCCCGGCACTATCGAATACCTGTACGCGACTATTTCCATTGTCGGTAACATAATATCTCCCGGCTTTATCGGTAGCGACGTCCGTCGGAAAAGAAAATTGTCCTGGCTTGGTGCCCTTGCTGCCAAATTGTTTCAGAAAAGCCCCGTTTTCTGTAAGCACCTGAACCCGGTGGTTATAGCGATCGACAACGACGATGTTGCCATTATTATCCGTAGCAAGTCCCGAAGGTTCGTGAAATTGTCCATCGCCCGACCCGTGTTGGGATATCTTGAACAGGAAATTACCGGTTGCATCAAACAGCTGCGCCCAAACGGGATGAAACTGTTGTATGACCCAGATTTTGGCAGGCGTGAAATAGGCCCCGTTAGCGGACAGCTTTTCCGCTAATGTTAGCTGCCCAAAGCCCGTTCCTCCGCTGATTATTTCTTGTTCGTAGTCAGCAGTATAGGATGTGGCATAAGGCCCGCCAGTCAGCGGTGGAGGTGGTTGGACCCCGTATGCAAAAACTGAATTGTTGCCAGCAATATACATTTCTCTTGACCAGAAAGGAATAACGCCACCAAAAAGGCAGTCGGATCCAATCTTGTTGCCTGCAAATTGGTAGCTCTCCGTCAACAAGTATGGAGAAAATACATTTGGGCTCGTTTCGACCAGGAAGATTGCTTCATACATAATGTGGCCTTCATCCAGTCGCCCAATCAGGATTCTCCTGGTATGCCGAAATATGTACACGCCATCGCCCATATCAGGTTCTACCGATATCCATGGATAACCATAGCAATCAATATACATATCAGATATGGATGCATAGCCGATATCGGTTGTGTTTATGGCCGATTGACCGGATTCGGCGAGAAAGCCGCCGTTTAAATCAAAGGCCTTGATCTTCAGGAGGCATGACGACAGCGCAGTAGTTGTACATGAACGATAAGAAACAAAAATCCGTCCTCGAATAGCATCTACCGCAATATGCTTGGAATTCTCAAAAGCTCCATTCAAAATGTTCTGTCCATATCTCACATGTGTATCAAAGTCTATAAGTGGATTTCCGTTCGCGTCGTATTTTGAAATTGAGATGTGAGTGTCGTTTTGCGACAAAACATACAGGTTATCATTTGGATCGGTATCGATTGACAATACTGTCTTTATAGGCTTGATGCGCCAAACCTCTACTTGACCGTAATAGGTGAATTTCGCGATTTCGTTGTTATCGAATGCGATATATGTGTTTTCGGTTGTCGGGTCAGCCAACACATACCTGGAAAAAGCAACATCTATCGGTTTTTCGCTGTCCGCAGGAATCTCGTACTTCATCGTTTCGACTGCATTTGCCAGTTGCATATTCAGCAGGCCGACAAAGAACACCACGAATATCAATGTTGATATCGGTTTGTTAAACAGCGAAAGGTTTTTGAGAAATGGCCTGCGAAGTTCATAGAAGTAGTCAGGTGACAGCATGGCACAACCCCCGTTGGAAATACTGTTTTTTTTCTTAAGGGGGGCATGACGCCTGACGGCCAGAAGTATAACTGATTGAATACCGGCCAGATTGCTGCGCCACCCCCACTTTTGATTCTTCTGGTATCGCGTTGTAGTGGCCGTACCTAGCTCATATTTATAGCCACGCTGAATTGTCGTCAGTCGTGCATGTGAATGAGTTTACGCCAATGACAGGGGTTTTCAAGTTAGCTCTCGGCAAGCTGCGCATCACCCCTTGGCCAACAAGTCAGACGAGGCAGGGTATGTGCATAAGACGATCGTCCTATTTACCGCCCAAGATCCGGAATGTTCTATTTGAAGTTTGCGACCTGCGCGATACTACCGGTATTTGCGTGGCACCGGGTCGCCGACACGGCTGGGTCGGGTGCCGCGCCCGCAGCCAGGGCAATATATTGAATAGTTATCAATTGTGTTCAAACTGGTGCACAAATATCAGGCCTGTCCAGGTCCGAGGAGCGGCGGACTGGTCAAGGTATTTGTGTATTAAATGCCGGATAATTTGCCCCGGCCCGTCTGGCCTATTATATTCAAAGGTGGAGAGGGTGCCCAGGCAGTACCAATTTGGGGCGAATGCAGACTGACGGCAGTATATAAGTAAATAGTGATTCTTTGTTGTTTGCCAATTATTCACCCGGGAACATGAGATGAACATAACGATAATTATAATAATCGCCGTAGCCATCCTTCTGGCCGGTATATTTTTTGTACGGAAAAATCGGCCACCAGTGAAAACACGGGTGGATGACGTTGATTACGCTCGCGAATTATTGCGGATCAATCTCTTGGTGAGAGAAACCATTGTACCGGCCAGTATTCGTGACGCTGTTGAGGCCATCGTTGATACGCTATTTCGGCTGCTGGCAATGTTTGAAAACGTCCAGGGCCAGGGAAGCCTGGAATGGGTGGTACAGCGCATGATTACCACTTATTTACCGGAAAAGGCGCTACGCCCTTACCTGGCACTGCCGGCGGAAGAGCGAAATGGCGAGAATAATGTTTCTGCCCTGAGCGAGGCACTCACTGGTATTCAGGCCGAACTGGATGATGTTGAGGCTATGATTGAAAAACAGAAGCTCTCCGATTTTGATCAAAAGGCGGAATTTCTGAAGCGTCGATTCAGGCTCGACTGAATCATGTCTAGTTAAGAAAGGATAACAATAATGACCAACTCCAAGCTTACGCCACCTGAATGGGCAGACGCCCCGGTACTGGAAAAATTAAAAACAAAATCCGGGGAGCTGTTCGAGAAAATTCGCACGGAAACCGGCCCCGCGATGATCCGTACGATTGACCTGGTTGGCACGGCATCAAGCAAGAGAATGCAGCTGGCCAATGACCTGATGCAAAAAAATGTCGGTGACCTGCTCAAGGGCATGAGCGGAGAATCAGCTGTCGCCAACAGGCTGGTGGCACTGCGAGCGAATATGGATACGCTTAATCCCCACTCCTTGCATAACGCCTGGTATTTCCGAATTGTGCCCTCGGGCATAAAGAGGTTTTTGATCAAGCGATTTGTAGCGCGTTACCAGTCTTTGCAAACCAACGTGGACAGCATCATGAATGGCCTGCGCGGAGGCAAGGACGAGTTGCTGCAAATCAATATCGAGCTTGAGGCGCAATACCGGGAGATCCAGGAGGCGCAACGCCTGATCCAGGCAGATATCTATACCGGGGAAATCCTGATTGAAGAGCTGGAGGACCAGCTGAACCGGGATAGCGGCAGTGAGCGGGCGAAGCTGGAAACCGCAATCAATGCACTGGCGCGACGGATTCGTGACCTCAGGACCAAGGAGCAGGCCGCGGTCCAGTTTTTTATCAGTATCGATCAGACCATCCAGACCAACATGATCCTGGGTGAATCCATCGATAGTGCCCTGACAGTTGGCCCAATGGTTATGACAAATGCACTCAGGATCCAGGCGGCACTGGCGACCCAGGAGACCGTAAAAAATGCGGTCAAGGATTTTCAGGATGGTCTCGGCGACCTGATGGCGCAGAATGCAAAAGCCGTAAATGACGCGGCCCAAACTATTGGCGATATGTACAATAGTCCGGTCATTGCGTTGTCAAAGCTCGAAGAAGGTTTTGATAACCTGATGAAGGCCGTGAATACCGCCAACGAAACCATGCTCAGCAGCACCAAGAAAGCCAGGGAGGCCAGCGCCTACCTTGAACAAATGACCAGCGAGCTGACACCGGTAGCAGAGAGTCTGCACGCAATAGAAGGAAGTTTTACCGCAGAAACCGGTGATACGGTTGCCATCGAGCAGGACAAAAACAAATGACAGGCAATGTGGCAGAACGACTCCAGGCGATTCGGGGCCTTGAACCGTTGGTGGAATCTGAACGGCGCTCCGCCAGTATCAAGGACTGCAAGGCAGGCGGCTATCTAAAGTTTGAAAACGAGACCTGGCAGATACGCCGGTTAATGCGTTATCTCGATGTAAAATGGTCGACGTTCAAGAAAAGAAAAACCGACTACTGGATAACCGAGCTTGAGTTGTTTGGCCTGGTAACGGGAGCGACGAGATATATTGAATGGGAGCTGGACGATGAGCTGGAAATAGCCGTTACCACGGATATTGTCGAGTTGCGTGACATAAACTACAAAGGCAAACCGGTCAAGCACCAGGATCTTGAAGATATTGCCTATGAGGAAGAAGGAGAGGTCAGGCTGAAAGGAGTCACGTATTCATATGACGAAGATGAGACCTGGGCCGGACTGTATTATCCGGATGAAAACGGTGGCGAATCGTTAAGAATGCGAGCCTACGAATTTTGCGGACCAAAAGACAAAACTTTCCTTACCATCGAAGCCTGGTTGGATGAAGACGGGGAGCGACCGGAGCGCGAGGCATTTGTGAGTCGGCCGGTGAAAAGATCTGAAATCGAAGTCTTGCAACCAGGACCAAGCGGGAACGCGTAGCATGGTTATACAGAGGTTTATTGCCAGGTCCCGGGTTCGCGACATCGTTTGCTGTTGTGCGGCGCTGGTGCTGGCTTCAGGGTGTACCCAGTTTGATCCGGAGGAGCCCAATCACGCGTACTTCTCGGAAACGAGACTCCAGGCCATCGAGCAGCAAATCAATGATCACATTGCGCATGTGGTCAAGGAGGAGAAGTATCTTGCTTCCCTTTCTTCCGGCAACAACTGGTGGTACCTGGGGCCGCTGTCCAAAAAGGAAAACTGGCAAGGAAAGATTGATCTGGCTAGGGCAAAAATCGAACAAGCCAGACGTGTCTATTATGACAAGCTCCGACCGCAGCTGAAGTGGTATTCGCCCTTTTCACAGGAATTGTATAGCTACCCCGGTGTCATTCTTTCGCATTTGATTGATGCCAGGTATCACGCCACCTGGCCACGGTTAAGGGTGCAGCGCGTCGAGCAAGTGGGCACCGATCTGGCTGGATTCGCTAACCGGGCAAGAATTGACTACGAAAAAATCGTCAGCATCAACAGGAGCGTGCAAGCCGCTGCCGCCAGGGCGGTTGGAAAATTTCCTGCCTACAAGGAGGACAAAAACCAGTTGTACCAATTGTTCGTGCAAATGACCGACAGCGCCACAGTCAATTATGAAAACGTCAAGTCCGAGTTCGACAACTACAAAAGAAAATCGGAGACGGACATTGCGTCGTTGGCCGACAATGCAGCTGAATTGGCCGAAATCAGCAGATTGCTGTCAGAGAGACAGGCAGATTTATATGCAGAGCTCAAATCCCTCGAGCAGCAAGAGTATAAAATACTGGTCGACATGAAACATAATTACAAGGTCCGGGTCGCAAGGGAACAGTGGTGTACCGGCCTGCTGGAATTTTTGAACACCATCACTTTGGGTGATTACTGCGAGGAATCGTATGAGATCAGGGACTGGACCGAGCTGGATGAAGTTGATTATGTCTCGGTACTGAGAGACGCTGACATAGACGTTTCCTACGACGGTTATATCGCGGGGAAAACCTCAAGTCTCAGAACAGTATATGGGGATTGGGATCGCCCGAAAATATTCAGAAGCAATTACACAGGATACGTGCTGCACGATGCCAAGATTGATGGATATCACAAGTACCTGATCCTTGAGAGTGGAAGCAAGCCCAGGGTATCCGATTGGATAGCGGTTGACTGGGATACATATGAAAAGCACCTGGATCACCTTGGAATGGTGGTTTATGCCAAACCCGAAGGCAAGACTCGAAACAACGTGGATCCGTTCTCCTATCCACCGTGTTTTGTCTACATGAAAGAACCGGACGTTCAGAATGGCCAGCCTGTCGGAGCCAATGAACACGGGCAGTGGGTTACCCGGGCCGGGGCCAGTTACTGGGAATATAACGGAAAAACCGGGCCTGGCAAGGAATTCCAGGGGGCGGAAAACACATGTTCTTACGATGACTACAAGGGTTACCGTGAAAATCGTGGCGTTCGCCACTACTATGGCGTGCACCATTACTGGGGTACTTATGGATCGAGGACCTACGGGTACGGGCGGGTTGTCGGCGGCGAGTTTGTCAGGAGAAACGGTGGAGTGGTGCAAGGCGCGAAAAGCGGCACAAGGACCAGGGGCCCAATGACTACCAGCGTAAGAGGGCTGGGAACCGCGTTCAGAAATCGCGGACCAGGATTCGGTAAATAGCAATACTATATTTCAAAACGGAATCGTTATGAAAACAGAGCTCGGAATGTACCCAACCTATTTCTCATACGCCCTGCTGTACCTTGCAGTTGCGACGTTGCTGAATTTTTACATGCGCATGCGGGAGCGTACGCTGAGCACCGCCGATTCAGCAGCCGGGCATGGCGGTATCGCCTTTGATATCAGGCATGGCGCCGCCCATCTTGGCCTGGCCATAGCCATGATAGGTGTTATGTATTCCGAATCACGAGGAAAGCTGATAGATGATCTGATGCTGTCCGCAGGCTACAGCCTTTTGGCCGCACTGTTTATGATTGTTTCACTGGAGATAACCGATAAGGTGATCTTGCCGGGAATAAGAAATGTAAAGGAACTAGTAAATAACAATCTCGCCGTCGCATTTGTTGAAGCGGGCGCCCTGGTTATGACCGGCAACATCGCGTACGCCAGTATAAGAGGAGAGGAAGGCGGAATTGTTTCATCGATTTCCTATTTTCTGGCCGGGCAGCTGTCTATAGTGGCCCTTGTATATATTTATGAAAAGCTGTTCGTGCGAAAGCATGATATCAGGGCTAGTATCCAGTCCGGAAAGCTTTCCGCGGGTATCTACCTGTCGAGTAAAATAGTCGCTTACGGTCTGATAATACAGAGCGTTATCGTTTCCAGTGATGCTGCTGCGCCGCTGGCAGACAAGATGCTTGATTTTTCGACCGCGGCAGTTGCAGCCATGATAATGCTTTACTTGCTGGAGATTCTGATTGACAAGATTATCCTGTTAAAGACAACCGTAACCGGCATGCTGGACAACGACCGGGTAGGAGATGCAGTACAGTTGGCACTGACAAAGATCGGCATGGCAATGTTGCTGGGGCTGATAATTCTCTAGATCAGAAAATATAGCGCGGTATCTTAAAGTGACGCACGAAGCTCGATTACTTCCGGTACTGCTGGCATTCTGCATGTTTTCAACAGGTGCATCGGGCCTGGTAAACGAATACGTGCTCGCAACAATAACGACATATATTCTCGGAAATTCAATAGAACAATTTTCAATTGTCATCGCATTGATGATGTTGATGATGGGTATATCCGGCATTGTCCAGCAAAAACTGGATGATACGAACCTTGTCAGAAAATTTATTCTTGTTGAGGCTGCAATGGCCGTTCTCGGTGGTTATGCACCGGTTGCCATCTATGGCGCATATGCGGGCCTTGAGTCACATTTTTTGCTCGTGCACTATTTTTTCATTCTGGCCATCGGCTTCCTCATCGGGTTTGAAATACCGATAGTCATGCGAATAATCGAGCAGCAAAAGGTAAACCTGAAAACAAATCTCGCAATTGTCTATGCAATGGACTACGTTGGCGCGTTCATCGGCGCCGTAATCTGGGTAAAGTTTCTGCTTAGGACGTTCCCGCTCACGGAGATCAGTTTTATTGTTGCCGGGTTCAACTTCCTGGTCGCGGCCGTAACCGTTTTTTATTTTGTCTTCAAGAAAGTACCCGGTCTTGGAAAAATGGCGCCCCTAACGATCATGCTGGTGACCGCCAGCCTCGCCTGGGGTTATGCCAATAACAGGGAAATGAGCGACTACCTGGAACAGCATTTTTACGATGACAGGATAATTTACAAAAAAACCACGCGCTATCAGCATATCGTGATAACACGAAACGAAAACCTGGATGAAACCCGGTTGTACCTGAATGGCCACACGCAATTCTCTTCCGTCGATGAAAAACGGTATCACGAAATGCTGGTTCATCCCGCCATGAAATTGTCTGCAAATGCCGAAAACGTGCTCATCCTGGGAGGCGGAGACGGGCTGGCGTTGAGGGAAGTGCTGAAATACCGAAATACCAAAACCATCAGCGTAGTGGACCTGGACCCCGAAATGATACGCCTGGCATCCAGTCACGAAAAACTGACCGAGCTGAACCGGCACGCGTTCAGGGATGCGCGGGTCAAGGCGTTGTCACCGGGAGGAATTACCGATACCGGTGTAGTCAGTATGATGATGGAAGGGGAGAATGAAGCACAACAGACTCGCGTAGCGAGCGTGACAGTCTTTAATCTCGATGCAGACCGGTTCCTGGAAATTGATACGGACATCAGCCGATGGGAGGTGGTCATTATTGACCTGCCCGATCCAGCCTCGGTAGAGTTGGCCAAGCTGTACAGCAAGCAATTTTACACCAAGCTCAAACGTAAGCTGGCGCCCGGAGCAATCGTGGCGTTGCAGGCGACATCGCCCTACCATGCCAAGGAGTCGTATCTGACGGTAGGTCGTACGCTGAATGCAGCCGGGCTCAAAACAGTTCCCTATCATGTTAATGTGCCATCATTCGGGGACTGGGGGTTTTACCTCGCGTGGGCCGGAGATCCGGATATTCCCGAGGTAAGAAAACGACTTTCAGCCATCGGTAAAATTGATGTGGCTACCGATTATATCTCACCGGAGATTATCGCCGCCTCCCTGGTTTTCGGTAATGATGAATTGAGAACAGAGTCGGACTGCGTCAATACGTTGATGTTTCCTTGCCTGTTGAGCCAGTATATTGACCAAGGCTGGAAGATTTACTGAAAAATATCACTCCGGGCCTTATGAAGACGCTGTCACACTGGCCGATAAAATATATTAAAGAGACTTGATCAGCCCTTCAGTATCGAGGAAAACCGGTAGCGAGAGTATTTCCTGCGCCTGGCAGTATTCCCTTAAAAAGCCCGACAGGTTTTCGGCTCCGCCGATCCGGATCAGATCCTGGTGCAGCGCCTCGTTGTTGACGCCTTTTTCCGACCCTGTGAGGGCCAGGGAATAGATCTCCAGTATTGGTCTGATTGTCAGGTTGAAGTTTTCCAGCCTCGGTTCAACCGGAGGTTCAGGAATCCAGTGGTCACGCACCGCCATGGTCCCGTTTTTCGAGTATTGTTCCCTCCATCTGTTTAGCCCGGACAGTCTAATTCGATAGTACCTTAAGGTCCTTTGCCACGTCGATTCCTCTTTCTTGTTACGTTTCCTTGGCGTGTAAACGTTGTTAAATGAAAAGTCAAACGCGGCCACTCTTGGCTTGTCGCCATTGATCGTTTTCAATATCAATGCAACGGTTGATTTCGAAAAACCGCCGCAGATATATTTAGGATCGACTTTTTGTAGAGGAATATCGCTCGCTACTACGTGCTTGGAAACATCGCGGTCGAATACATCTAGAATCGAGTATCCGGAAATCGTGTATACAACTGTGTAACCGAAAATTAAATAGACGACCACATATAAAGCTACCGCGTCCCTCCATTCTTTTTCATTACATACCTTTCGATGGCGAAGACAGCTCCAATCGGCCGCGAGAAATATAGCAAGAACAAGAAATAATATAACCAGGTAGATAGTGATAAGAAGAAAATAGGTGTTATGAAACTTATAATAAATATAAGATAGCCAAAACGGAGCCGTAAGGCCAACAATACTTGAGACGATTCCTTTCACCACAGAAAAGCTTTCAGCGAATTTGAATTTCATAACAGTTTATCGCCAACAGAAATTACAATTGTCATCCCCTGACCAGTCCTTGTGCATCAAAAAAGACCGTCAGTGAAAAAATATCCTGCGCCTGGCAGTATTCCCTGAAAAAGCCCGACAGGTTTCCGGTTCCGCCGATCCGGATCAGATCCTGGTGCAGTGCCTCGTTGTTGACACCTTTTTCCGGCCCCGTGAGGGCCAGGGAATAGATCTCCAGTATTGGTCTGATTGCCTGGCTGACGTTTTCCCCCCTGGGTTCGCCCAACCGGCTGGGCGCCCATAGCCTGAGAAATATACGTTCTCTTAGAGTCAGGGTGCCGTTGCTGGCAGCCAGTTTCTTCAGTCTCTTGTACTTGGCATCAATTTTCCTCCTTTTTTCAAGCATGGAATCCCACTTCTGTTTTTGCGCTTCCGTCAGCTTTTTCGGAGTATAGATATTTTTGAATTGATATTCGGACCCGGACAATTTTGTGCGTGCTGAATTGATATGACTGATAACCAGGGAAGTGGTGACCCTGGAAAAACTGTCACAGACGTGCTCAGCTTCAATTTCCTGAAGCGATGTTTCGCTCGCAAGAATGCCTTTGTTCTCAATATCAGAATTGCTATCGCCGAAAACCGAGTAGCCAAACATGGTGTAGACAAAAATGTAGCCAAGACATGCATAGCCGGTCGAGTACCAGAAGAATATGCGCCGACCCTCTGCCGGGTCACGTTCTTTGGTGAGACGGTGTAATTCCAGTTTTTTGTTCAGGCTGACCGTGATCATCAGGAGTGCCAGCGCAAGGAAGAAAAATATAACCGGGATGTAACCGAGGCCATCATCAGAGACTTCGATAATCAATACCCATATTATCGCCAGTATGCCGATGAAATGGACAAAAGCCCGGGAAAACGTATTGATATAATCCAGTCTTGTTGGCTCTTTGTCAGCCATGGCTGCCTTTCCTAAAGCGAGAAAACGGTATCTGGTTTTGGAGTGACCGATTCTAAAGTCTCTTCAGATCAACCAGGTCATAAAAAGCTGCCTCGTCTATTTTGTTGCAAGCTTGTTCAAAAAAACCGCTGACGCGTTCGACGCCACCAATTTGTACCAGGTCCTGGTAGGCTGCGGCCAGTTCCGATGCACTTAAATTCCTGGCCTGATCCAGTCTGGATCGAAGTCTGGATGAAAATACAGACTTGATGTATTCAGGCTCAAGTTTAATGAAACCCATGGACTCGATATTAAATACGCTTATCCATGTGTAGGAATCGTGAATATCGGCAACATTGGCCGGTTCGTCGTTATGGAACCCGCGGACATAGGTCCAGCTGCGGTCCGTCAATATTTGTTGAAACTTGTCCAGTAACGCATCAATTTTTTGTTCGGTGGATGTGTATTTTCGGAATTCCCACTTGTCTTCCGTAATCGCAAGCGCGCCGGAGCTGGCATAAAGTGAGCAAAAATGTGTTTTCTGATATTCAGTCCTGGATAATCCTCTACCCGGAAATTGGTACTGAACCATCGCAAGTGAGCGCGTTTCACGCTCCAGCAAGCCTGAATAAAAGGGATCAGTGCCAAGGAAAAGGTAAGGCAGGGCGGCAATGGCCCATACGAACAACGCTGTTCCCACTACGCGAGCGTGGTTGATGTTCCGGCAAGCAGAACCTTGGCCTCGTTTGCATTTCCTTAAGGTATTTTCGTACACCCGCTTGAACTCCAGTTTGTATACGTGGAATACGAGCCAGAGAAAAAGACAATAAACGACAATGGCGGTGTACACGCTGTTAATCAGGTTGATAAACATGATTGCGGAAAATTGAAAGATCAAGAACCCTATAAATAACATCGCCAAATAAAATACGGTTGCCATCAGTTCAATGACGCCGCTGTCGAAGGAATCGAAGGACGAAGCGGTCTTGCCTTTTTTTGAATTATTGCCTGTATCAAATGATATAAAGGCCATGGCAACAATGGATAGCGCGCAAACCATGATATAAGTGATCGTGAACCCGTTTCCGTAAAAACTGACAGATAGATAAATACCGAATACTGTGAGAAGCAATGGAACTGTATATATTGGCGCAAACATCATCGAGGCGATGAAAATAAGTGCAGCCAGGGCGGGAACCGTGCCGAGCACGACCAGCAGAACAGTGGAAAGTGTTATGCCCAGAAACGCGTAAAAACGGGGCGGCTTCAATTGACTAAAGTTCAGAATCATGGCGGCTTCATTTTTCTTGTCATTGTATCCGATGTTAATGAAAGTTATCGGAAAGCAGACGTCTTTTGTCGGCTACGGAAAATATGCCCGCAATACACATATATTTATCTTAGCATCGGTAGCCGGGGGTGTCACTGTGATCCGGATAGGCAGAGTCTGTAATCAGGGAGCCAAAATTGAGACTTGTTTTTGACTGGTGATGCATCGGATTAAGATCCGGACCAATTCTGCAATCAGCTCCTGCTGAAAAGTGCTCCGGGGTAACCGCGAGCATCGCCTTGGACGAAAGTCTGAATAATCAGCCATGCTGCCGGGGCGTATACCTTGCATAAGCGTTTTTCGCGATTACGGCACACGCTGTTAGTGGGCCGGAGCAGCCCCTGGTACGGCGTCATACCGAGGTGGAGGCAATATTTGCGAGCCACAAGCCGCAACAAGTGATCAAAAAAACAGCCCCTGTGAAGGGGCTGTCGTTAATGGGCTGCTGAGCAATCTATATTATAACTAGAAGGTCACCCGGTTAGGGCGCCGTGGTAAAACTCCAGACCACGCTATCGGTAACGCCACCCCGGCCATCATTGGCGGTGACCTTCCAGTAATAGGTGGTACCCGGGTTCAGGCCGGTGACCGTGTGGCTGGCGGTAGCCGGTGGCACCACCTGGTTCACCACGGTCGTATCCCCTTCCTTGCTGCAGGCGCTTAAGCCAATGACCGCAATGATCACACCGACTTGCATGACCCGTTGCCGGCGTGACGGTGACAGGCCAACCAGGCCGATGAGTAACAGGCTCGAAGTCCCGCCTAATCCTGCCATCAACATTAGGGGCTGGTCGTACCAGGCAACAGCACAGTTAATGCAGAAGATCGATACCGGGAAGGTTTTCTCTTGCGCCCCGCCAATTATTCTTAAAGCAAATATTGTGGCGTCACATCATCGTGGCCGTGCCTGGCACATAATTATATATGCGTATGACTCAGTTTACGCCTAATTCTGGTCGATTCAAGTTGCCAGATGAGAATGATAAACAGTGTTAGGCAAGAGAATGGCCAACAATTTCAAACGTGTTATCTAAGACGATAGTCTGATTTACCATCCATGATGGTGGAAGGTCTATTTGGAGTTTGTACTTGGCCGGGTATCACCAAAACTTCCTGAGTATTGAATCTTCGACAGGCATCACGAAACGTCAGTGCCGGTTGCTGGCCACTTCGATTGGCGGAGGTGGAGACAAGGGCGCCGCCATACGCTTTACACAAAGCAGCGGCGATGGGGTGGGCGGTGACGCGCACAGCGATGGAATCGTGTTTGCCGGTAAGCCAGCGCGGTGTTGAGGATCTGGCAGGCAGGATCCAGGTCACCGGTCCAGGCCAGGTGGCCAGGGCCTTGGCAGGAATGGTTTCTACAAATGGTTTGAGTTGCTCGGGATCACTGGCAATGAGAATTAATCCCTTGCTGGCAGGACGCCGCTTGATACGCAGCAGGTGTTTGACTGCCTTGACGTTGCACGGGTCGCAACCCAGACCGAATACCCCTTCCGTGGGGTAGGCAACAATGCCGCCCTTTGCAATGTGCTGGACTGCTTGTTGAATCCGGTCGGGTTTCACGAACAGGTTACAGCAGTTTTTGTACTTCTTCGTTCTTGGCGATAACGGCGGCGGCATTGGCTTCGCGCTCTGCCTTCACCTTTGCGGCCATGTCGGCGTCAGCCACGCCAAGAATCTGCGCCGCCAGGTAACCGGCATTCTTGGCACCGGCGCTGCCAATGGCAACAGTCGCAACCGGTACACCGCCGGGCATCATGGCGGTAGACAGCAGTGCATCCATACCATCCAGCGGACCGGCGTCCATGGGCACACCGATAACCGGGCGTGTGGTCAGGCCGGCAACGGCACCGGCAAGATGCGCGGCCAGGCCGGCAGCGGCAATGAAGACCATGCAGCCGCGGGCTTCAGCGTCAGTTACATAGGTGTGAGTGGCGGCCGGTGTGCGATGCGCAGAAGTAATACGTACTTCGTGTTGAATACCGAAGCTTTTCAATACCTCGATACACTTGGTCATGGTCTTGAGATCAGAGTCCGATCCCATCAGTACGGCAACAAACGGTTTGCTCATTGATATCCCCTTGAATGATTAAATTGAATTCGACAGAAGTTGATCAAGACTGATCCTGTTCGCGGGCAATGGCGCGATGGCCAATGTCCCGACGAAAATAGGCGCCATCCCAGCTTATGGTATGCAATCTTTCATAAGCTTTCTTTTGTGCTTCGCCGACAGTGTTGCCCAAAGCGGTGACACACAGGACGCGACCACCGGCAGTCACCACCAGTCCGTCCTTGTCAGCAGTGCCGGCGTGAAACACCTTGGTATCGGTGATTTCGTTATCAAGGCCGCAAATGGCATCACCCTTGTGGTAGCTGTCTGGATAACCACCGGCCGCCATGACCACGCCCAATGCAATGCGCGTATCCCATTGCGCCGTCGCGGTATCCAGCTTGCCGTCCAGTGCCAGCTCAACCAGCTCAACCAGGTCTGATTGCAGGCGCATCATAATAGGCTGGGTTTCCGGGTCACCAAAGCGAACATTGTATTCGAGTACCTTGGGTGTGCCGTTGTGGTCGATCATCAAGCCCGCATACAGGAAACCGGTGAAAGCGTTGCCTTCAGCCGCCATGCCCTTGACGGTTGGCTCAATGACTTCGCGCATGGCGCGATCATGAATATCCTGTGTCACAACCGGCGCCGGTGAATAAGCGCCCATGCCACCGGTATTGGGTCCGGTGTCGCCGTCATGCGCGGCCTTGTGATCCTGTGATGATGCCATCGGCAGAATGTGTTCACCATCGACCATGACAATAAAGCTGGCTTCTTCGCCCCGGAGAAATTCTTCCACAACAACACGATGCCCGGCATCACCAAAGGCATTACCGGCAAGCATGTCGTTTACCGCGGCAATGGCTTCGTCTTCGGTTTGCGCGAGTATCACGCCCTTGCCGGCGGCGAGTCCGTCTGCCTTGACCACAATCGGTGCACCGCATTGCTTAATGTAGGCAACGGCTTCATCAATATCGGTGAAGTTGCCATAGGCGGCAGTGGGAATATGGTGACGTGCTAGAAAATCCTTGGTGAATGCCTTGGAGCCTTCCAGCTGTGCGGCGCCCTTGCCCGGACCAAAACAACGCAGCCCGGCAGCTTTAAAGCGATCAACGATACCGGCTACCAGTGGCGCTTCCGGACCGACAATGGTCAGCTCAACATTATCCCGGGCAAAGGCGAGCAGGCCGTCAATGTCATCGGCACTGATGGCAACATTTTCCATCCCGGTTTCGCGTGCGGTTCCGGCATTACCCGGCGCAACAAATACCTTGTCGACTTTTGCTGACTGCGCCGTTTTCCATGCCAGCGCGTGTTCACGACCACCGCTTCCAATAACAAGAACTTTCATATCAACACACCGCTGGTTGTCTAGTGTCGGAAATGGCGCATGCCGGTGAATACCATGGCCATGCCATGTTCATCGGCGGCGGCGATAACTTCGTCGTCACGCATGGAGCCGCCCGGCTGAATCACCGCGGCAATGCCGGTTTTGGCTGCCTGGTCGATGCCGTCACGGAACGGGAAGAAGGCATCCGATGCCATTACCGAGCCTTCCACTTTCAGCTTGGCCTGTTCCGCCTTGATGGCGGCAATGCGCGCGGAATTGACCCGGCTCATCTGGCCGGCACCGACACCTATGGTCATGTTGTTCTTGCCATAGACAATGGCATTGGACTTGACGAACTTGGCTACCTTCCAGGTAAACAGCAGGTCGCGCATTTCCTCATCAGTGGGCTGGCGCTTGCTGACGACCTTGAGTTCATTGTAGAGCAGCTCATCGGATCCCTGTACCAGCAGGCCGCCGTTGACACGCTTGTAGTCCAGGCGACCGGCAGGTTCAGCCGGCCATTGGCCGCACTGTAGCAGGCGAACATTCTTTTTGCTTTTTACGGCTTCAATAGCTTCCCTGGAAACGGATGGCGCGATGATGACTTCGACAAACTGTTTTTCAACAATGATCGCCGCAGTGTCGCCGTCGAGTTCCTGGTTGAACGCGATAATGCCACCAAAAGCGGATTCGGGATCGGTAGTAAAGGCGCGCTCATACGCCTGCAGCAGGTTTTCGCCCAGGGCAACGCCGCAAGGGTTGGCATGTTTGACAATGACGCAGGCAGGCGCGTTGTCGAATTGCTTGACGCATTCCAGCGCGGCATCGGTATCGGCGATGTTGTTATAGGACAATTCCTTGCCCTGGATCTGGGTTGATGTCGATATGGATCCGGCCTCGGCATTGTTTTCAACAAAAAATGCCGCCGACTGATGCGGGTTCTCGCCGTAGCGCATGGTCTGGACCTGGCGGAACTGGCTGCTGAAGGTACGCGGGAATTCGGTTTTTTCTTCACCAACAAGCTTGCCGAAATAGTTGGCAATGGCGCCATCATACCTGGCGGTGTGTTCGTACACCTTGATGGCCAGGTCAAAGCGCGTGGCTTCCGTGGTGGCGCCGGCATTGGCTTTCATTTCATCAAGTACGCGCACGTAATCATCAGCATTGACGATAACCGTGACATCCTTGTTGTTCTTGGCGGCAGCACGCAACATGGTCGGGCCGCCGATATCAATGTTCTCGATGGCGGTCGGGATATCACAGTCCGGCCTGGCCACAGTCGCTTCAAACGGGTACAGGTTGACAACGACAAGATCAATGGCGGCGATGTTGTGTTCCGCCATGATGGCATCATCGGTGCCGCGACGACCCAGCAGGCCGCCATGAATCCTGGGATGCAGGGTCTTGATGCGACCATCCATCATTTCCGGGAAGCCGGTATGCTCGGAAACTTCCTTGGCCTTGATGCCTTCGTCGGCCAGCAGCTTTGCCGTGCCGCCGGTGGACAGGATCTCAACATCGAAATCGTTCTGCAGGCTGCGGGCAAAATCGACTATGCCGGTTTTGTCGGAAACGCTAATCAGTGCTCGTTTGATGGTCATCGCTATATCGTCTGCCGTTTGTATGATAAACAAAGGCCGGCCCGAGGGCCGGCCTGCCGAAGAACAGTTTTACATGTTCCTATAATGGTTGCTTGATCGTGAAGGCGCCGCGTATGTCGCCTACCTTGTAACCACGCGCCTTGTCATCCGGGTAAAGCTGGTTGATTTGCGCTTCCAGCTTTTGGTCGATTTCCCCGGCATGACAGGTCATGCAGGGCGCGCCCGCCGGTATGGCTTTCATGTACCGGAAGTAGCGTTTGCCGTCTTCAGAGACCACCTCGGAGTATTCCAGTGTCTCGGGATTGGTGCCCGCTGCCTTGCGGGTTTCAAACTCATTCAGTACCTTTTGTTCCCAGGCATCCGGTGCGTTGGCCGGGTTGCGCAGTTTCAGGCTGGTGCGGCCGATTTGCCAACCGGTTTTGTCCGACATCATTGCCGCCATTTTTGGCGCCTTGTTGCGACAAACTTCGATAGCCTTGATCGGACCATGTTCTTTCATGGTTGATTGCAGTGTTGCCTGCATCCTGGTTTTCATGGTGCCGATAGTATCTCGCGAAGCAGCAATACGCTCTTCGGTATTCACTGTTGCGCAACCGGCGAGAGTAACAACAAGGACTGGAACCACGTTTCTGAGCAACTTCATGTACGCCCCCTGATTAGATCAAGTTGTATTGAGTGAGTTTTTTCCTTAACGTGTTGCGGTTTATGCCAAGCATGTCCGCGGCACGAGACTGGTTGCTTTCCGCATGCTTCATGATTACTTCCAGCAGCGGTCGTTCAACTTCTTTTAACACAAGCTCATATACATTATTTACGTTGGTGCCGTTTAAATCCTTGAAGTATCGTTCAAGACTCCGGGTGACGCACTTTGCCAGTGCGCCTTCATCAATATCTTTCTTGCGTGTAGTCACGCTGCCCACCCCACTTCGTTAATTTGGTGTTCAAAAAAGGTTTCTACGATCTCTTTTTGTGCCGATGCATCTTCGCTTTGATTGATCAGCCTGCGGAAGTCTGCGCCTCCTCGGGTGCCCTTGCTGTACCAGGCAATATGCTTGCGGGCTACACGTGTACCCGTGTAGTCGCCGTAAAACAGGTACAGGTTGTCCAGGTGACCGAGCAAGGTATCACGAACCTCGGTCAGGCTGGGTGGCTCGAGCATTTCGCCGGTTTTCAGGTAATGCTCAACTTCGCGAAATATCCACGGTCTTCCCTGGGCGGCCCGACCAATCATGACGCCATCGACGCCGGTATAGTCGAGCACATGTTTCGCCTTTTCCGGTGTTGTTATGTCGCCATTGGCAATCACCGGTATGCCAATGCGTGATTTGACTTCTGCAATGGTGTCGTATTCCGCGTCACCCTTGTACATGCATGCGCGGGTGCGGCCATGAATCGCCAGTGCCTGGATGCCGGATTCTTCGGCAATGCGGGCAATGGTTGTGGCGTTACGGTTGTCCTTGTTCCAGCCGGTACGAATCTTCAGCGTAACCGGGATATCGACTGACTTGACGACGGATTCAAGTATGCGTGCCACCAGCACTTCATCCTGGAGCAGTGCCGAGCCGGCCATGACATTGCAGATCTTCTTGGCCGGGCAACCCATGTTGATGTCGATAATCTGGGCGCCGTTTTGTGCGTTGTATTGCGCGGCCTGGGCCAGCATGTCCGGGTCGGCGCCGGCAATTTGCACGGACTTGGGTTCGGTTTCACCTTCGTGGTTGGCGCGGCGCCGGGTTTTGGCGCTGCCATATAATAAGGAGTTGGATGTCACCATCTCGGATACAGCCATGCCGGCACCCAGCTGTTTGCACAGTTGTCGGAATGGTCGATCTGTTACCCCCGCCATGGGTGCCAGGAACAGATTGTTGTCCAGTTTGTAGGGACCAATTTGCATACGCTTTCCCGCCGCGCTTGATGCCCGGTTGGTTTGTCCAGGGTACATATGGTTTTGAAAAAAGGGCGGCAATCATACCCAAAATTGACTGGCGCGGGGAGTGTATTTTGTAAGTGCTTGTCTTAAAACGTGAAGCCAACGACGTTTTGATTAATTATTGGGCAACCAGCCGAATTTCGTAGCCCTCGGTAGCATCATCCGGGCTGGTGACATCCAGTTGTATACGGTTGGCGGTATTGCGAGACATGGATCCGGATGTTCTTTCTTCCTTGTCGAGATAGTTATCCGGTCCGAACAGTCTGCGCGACGTGGTTTCGCCACGACGGTTGGTCAGTTTGACTTCCATGTGTGGAAAAGGTTGTTCGTACTTAGCCCGGTTAATCAGCGTGGCCTTGATGCGCAAGGCGGATTTGAACTTGGGGTGTGGCGCCACTGATGTGCCGGTGAGTTCGATCAGCGCCACGTCCTGGCGTGGCGCGATGGTGCAACCGGCGAACTCGCAGGCCTGGTGGATATAACTGCCCAATTGCGGATGCCAGGCCAGGTTATCCCGGTAGTAATAAAGTGTTTGCGCACATACCAGCAGTAACAGCACCAGGCTGCCCAGTCCCCAGTAGACCGGGCGCGTACGCTGGCCGGGGCGGCGACCGGTCAGTTCTTTCAGGATATCGCGTGCTTCGTCCCGGCTGAGTTGTGTCTGGTCAGGCCGGATATGACGACGAGGGCGCGTATCGATTTTGAATTCCGGAAGCGCCGGCGTCGTGGCGTCTGCAGCCGTGGATATTGGGGTGCTGGATTCCGCCGGTGTTGGCACCGCGACCGGAGCTTTGACCGGCTTCGCTGGGGCCGCTGCCGGACTGCCTACCAGGTTTTGATCACCGCGGAACACGGTTGTGCAATGACCGCAGCGGACCAGGCCATTGCGTTCCTGCAACTGTTGTGAGGTGATGGAAAATACCGTCTGGCATTCGGGACAGCGACAATACATAGATCGTAGTGTAATAGTTTGTTCGCTGTTGTCAGCTTTTTTGTTGTACGCCGCGAACACCGGCCAGCCGGGTCCAGCCGTCGCGACTGGTTTTTTCGAGGCTGAATTCAGGATAGCTAGCCGCCACGGCATCGGCCTGTTCATCCAGCAACCCGGCCAGTACCAGCCAGCCACCGGGCTTGACGTGCCCGGCTATGATATTGGCCAGTTGTTGCAGGGGTTCGGCCAGAATATTGGCCAGCACCACATCCGCCTGTTGATCGCCCGGAAAGTCTTCCGGCAACGCCGCATGCATGTGCTCAGCTACGCCGTTCTTTTCGGCATTTTCCAGAGTCACCGGCAACGCTAATGGATCATTATCAATCCCCCAGGCATCGGCAGCACCCAGTTTCAGCGCGGCGATGGCGAGCACGCCGGAGCCGCAGCCGTAATCAATAACCGTTTTTCCTTCAAGCGGCTGTTCCGCCAGCCAGTTCAGGCACAAGGCCGTACTGGCGTGGGTGCCGGTACCAAAAGCCAGGCCTGGATCCAGCAGGATGTTGGCGGCATCAGCAACCGGTGGCGTGTGCCAGCTGGGCACTATCCACAGGCGGCCACCGAAATGCATGGGCGTGAAACGCTCCATCCAGCTGCGCGTCCAGTCCTCGTCGGCCAGGGTTTCGGCGTGCCAAACCGGGCGCTGCCCGAGTCCGAGTTCGACCTTGTTAACAATGGCCTGGGCATCGGCATTGTTGTCAAACAGGCCGGTCACCTGGGTCTGGCTCCACAGGCCGCGCGCTTCCTGCGTCTGTTGCAGCAAGGGTTCGTCGCCGGCATCACGAAAGGTGACCGCCAGCGCATCGGCGGCGCTGAGCAACTCCGAGATAAACTCGGCGTTGTCGGGAGAGGCGGAAATGTGAATCTGGAGCCAGGGCATGGCTGGATGATAAAGCAGTTTTGGGGTGATGGCGACCGTGGTAGTTTATTGCCCGCGTTGTAGATGCTGCCTGCTCAGGCGCATAGAAAGGATAACAATATTTATGATCCATCAATGGAATACGGCGCCGTATTCTGACGGAGTTATGAGCCATTAAAAAAGCCCGCAGTAGCGGGCTTTTTTAATTCTGACTGTTGTATTTAATGCGACATTCCCAGTTTCTTTTCCAGGTAGTGAATGTTGACGCCACCGGCGGCAAAACCGGCGTCTTCCATGATGCGTCGGTGCAGGTCGATATTGGTGTTGATGCCTTCGACGACCACTTCACTCAGGGCGATGCGCAGGCGCTGCATGGCTTCGTCACGGGTACGGCCATGGGCGATGAGCTTGCCAATCATGGAGTCGTAGTACGGCGGTACCGTGTAACCATTGTAGATATGGGTATCGACGCGAATGCCGGGACCGCCGGGCTGGTGAAACTGGGTGATCTTGCCCGGTGATGGCAGGAAGGTCCTGGCATCTTCGGCGTTGAGACGACATTCAATGGCATGGCCGTTGATCTTGATATCTTCCTGCTTGTAGGCAAGTCGTTCACCGGAAGCGATTCGCAATTGTTCCTGGACAATATCGACACCGGTAATCAGTTCGGTAACCGGGTGTTCCACCTGCACACGCGTGTTCATTTCGATGAAGTAGAACTCGCCGTTTTCATAGAGGAACTCGAAGGTGCCGGCGCCGCGGTAACCGATTTTGCGACAGGCTTCGGCACAACGTTCGCCGATGCTGCTGCGCAGTTGCGGGGTAATGCCGGGTGCCGGTGCTTCTTCCACCACTTTCTGGTGACGACGCTGCAGTGAGCAATCACGCTCGCCAAGATGGATGGCATTGCCATGTTCGTCAGCCAGTACCTGGATTTCCACGTGGCGCGGGTTTTCCAGGAATTTCTCCATGTACACGGTGCTGTTGTTGAATGCGGCACCGGCTTCGGTCTTGGTCAGGGAGATGGCAGCCAGCAAGTTGGCCTCACTGTGCACGACACGCATGCCCTTGCCACCACCGCCACCGGCTGCCTTGATAATAACCGGGTAACCGATTTGACGGGCCAGGCGCAGGTTTTCTTCATCGTTTTCATCGAGCCCGCCATCAGAGCCGGGTACGGTCGGTACACCGGATTTCTTCATGGCTTCAATGGCGGCAATCTTGTCGCCCATGATGCGAATGGATTCCGGTGTCGGGCCGATAAACTTGAAGCCGCTTTCTTCGACGCGTTCGGCAAAGTCAGCGTTTTCTGACAGGAAGCCGTAGCCGGGATGAATGGCAACAGCGTCGGTGACTTCGGCGGCACTGATAATGGCCGGTACGTGCAGGTAGCTTTGCGTGGCCATGGCCGGGCCGATACAAACTGATTCGTCCGCCAGCTTGACATACTTGGCTTCGCGATCAGCTTCCGAATATACGGCGACAGTCTTGATGCCAAGAGTGCGGCAGGCGCGCTGAATGCGTAATGCAATTTCGCCACGGTTGGCGATTAATACTTTTTCAATCATGATCTGGTTCCGCCTTGTCAGTCGCCACTGGTGTGCGGGCAACTGACAATTGTTCGCTGTTACTCGATGACAAACATGACTTCGCCGTATTCAACCGGTTCGCCATTCTCTTTAAGAATGGCCTTGATGGTACCGGCCTTGTCGGCTTCGATTTCATTGAGCATCTTCATGGCTTCGATAATGCAAAGTGTGTCGCCGGCATTGACGGTGGCGCCCACTTCAACGAATGGCTTGGAACCCGGTGATGATGCGCGGTAAAACGTGCCTACCATCGGCGACTTGACGCCGTGGCCGCTGGGTACGGTGCTGCCGCCTGCAGCTGGTGCTTCGGCAACCGGGGCTGGTGCGGCTGGCGCTGCAACCGGGGCTGGTGCCGGCATCATCATGTGAGTCGCGGCCGGTGTTACCGAGCTGGCACGGCTGATGCGAATTGATTCTTCGCCTTCGTTGATTTCGATTTCGGCGAGGCTGGATTCTTCCAGCATCTCGATGAGCTTTTTGACTTTACGAATATCCATCTTGTTTAACCTTTATTGATGTGGCTAAGGGCCCCTTGCAGGGCCAGCTGGTAACCGGTTGCGCCCAGGCCGCTGATAATGCCAACAGCCAGGTCGGAAAAGTAAGAGTGTTGCCGGAATTCCTCGCGGGCGAAGATGTTCGACAGGTGAATCTCAATGAACGGAATACGGGTGGCAGCGAGGCTGTCGCGGATGGCGACACTGGTATGGGTAAAAGCCGCCGGGTTGATAATGACAAAATCGACGCCGTCCTGGCCGGCCTGCTGAATCCGGTCAACAATGGCGTGTTCGGCGTTACTCTGAAAGCATTCAAGCGTATGGCCGGCAGTGCTGGCACCGGCTTTGAGTTGGTTTTCAATATCGGCCAGCGTGGTACGGCCGTAGTGATCCGGCTCGCGGGTGCCAAGCAGGTTCAGATTGGGGCCATTAACTACCAGTAATTTGGCCATGTGCGTGTGTCCCGTCCCTCGAAAATCATTTAAAACACCTGATTTTTAGTTATTCGCTTTTATCAGGCGGGAATTAGACAGGATCGTGCGGCGATCTGTCTCATTCATTAAATTATTGCCGAAGAAGGGGGGAATGTCCAGAAAATGTGGAAATAACCGAAATTCGGTTATTTTTTTCTGAAGATCGGCACAAATAATCAATTTCCAATGTAAAAACAGAGACTTATGCCCACTGCCTCAAAGTAGCGGCTTGATCAATTCGACCAGCTCTGATTTACGGTATGCGCCGATTTTTCGGGCGATAATCCTGCCTTCACGGTCCATGATTACGCTGTAGGGCAACGAGCCAATTCGATTTCCGTAGTCAGCCATCAGTTTGAGGGTTGTGTCATCGCCTACCAGGACCGGGTAGTTGATGAAAAATGTATCCATGAAGTCGCTGATGTCTTCTTTTTTGTCTATCGCCACGCCAATGATCTGGAAGCCCTGGCCACCGAATTGCTCCTGCACCTCGACAAAGGCGGGAATTTCCTCTCGGCATGGCGGACACCAGGTGGCCCAGAAATTGAGCAACATGACCTTGCCGTTCCATTCGTCGATGGCGCGCGACTTGCCGGTCATGTCCGGCAGGCTGAAGGCAACGCGGTTGCCGGCGCCGTTATCGACGCGCGAGGTTTGTTGTTGCAGTGCCAGCCAGCCTCCGGCTGCAAATGCCAACGCCGCGATAAACGCGGCGATGAGTAATTGTTTTTTATTCATCTAATTAACCTTGTCGAGAATGACTAACAGCTCGTTCACGGTTTTATAGCCGTAAAAATTGATATTTTTACGCGCTTCGCCCTTGCTGTCAAAAAACAGCATGGCCGGGGGCCCGAAAATACCGAAGTGTTTTTTGATTTTTTTGGAATCCGGGTCGTTGGCGTCTTCAAGGTCTACTTTCAGCCGCACAAAACGCTGCATGCCCTGGCGGATACCGGCATCCATAAACGTGGTTTTTTCCATGCGTACGCAATCGGTACACCAGCTGGCATAGAAATCCACCAGCACCGGTTTGCCATCTGTCCTGGCGCTGTCCATTAATTGCTGTATTTGTTCCAGCGAATCCACGTTGTTAAACAACGGTGTGGCATGCGCTTCAACACTGCTCATCGTGCCGGCTTGCAGTAACTGCTCCGGAATCGGTCGCAGGATATCGCGATTGCCCAGTACGCCACCAAACAGGGCCATAACGCCCCAGGTAATCATGACTATACCGATACCCTTGTAGAAATATCGCCAGCCACTGCTTCCTTGCGGAACCTGTTCAAGTGCACCAAAGTACATGGCGGTAATGATTAGTAGCAGGCCCCAAAGCAGCAGCACTGGCACTTGCGGCAGTGTGCCCAGCAAGTAGATCGCGACGCCAAGCAGCATGACACCGAAGAAGTGCTTGACGCGCTCCATCCAGCCGCCGGCCTTGGGTACCAGCGCGCCGGCACCAATGCCGACAACGATCAGGATCAGGCCCATGCCCCAGGCCATGGCAAACATGATCAGGGTGCCAAGAATCGGGTCCTTGCTGGCGATGGCAATACTCAGCGCGGAAATCAGCAGTGGCGAAACGCAGGCGCCAACGATCAGCGCCGAGATGGCGCCGAGAAAGAATATTCCAATGAAAGAGCCGTTCTTGAACCGGTCAGAGTGCATGTGTAACCGGGTCTGGATGCCTGACGGAATTTGCAGTTCGTAAAACCCGAACATGGACAGTGCCAGCAGTACAAACAGTCCGCTCATGATGCTAATGGCCCAGACATTCTGAAAATAGGCCTGCAACTGCTCACCGGTACTGCCGGCGACATAGCCGGCAATGGAGTAGGTAAAGGCTGTACCCAGTACGTAACTGGCTGCCAGCAGGCCGCCCCGGGTCTTGTTGAATTCACGGTCACTCTGGCCAATGATGACGCTGGACAGGATCGGGATCATCGGCAGTACGCAAGGCGTGAAGCTGAGCAACAGGCCAACTATGAAAGCGCCGAATATCGCTGCCAGGTAGCCTTCTTTCATGCCGATAGGCGAGTCGCCGGAGACCGGTGCATCAGCTTGGCCAAACGGCTCTACTAACAGCTTGTTGCCATCAAGGCGCAACTGGAATTTCTTCACCGTTGGCAGGTAGCAAATGCCCTTGTCCTTGCAGCCCTGGTAATGCACGCGTAATACCGGTGAAGCGGACAACTGGTCGTTAGTGAATGATGTGGTCAGGCTGAAACTGTGCGGGTAGATCTCGGTTTTGCCAAAGCTCGGGTCATCCTTGATTTTGCCTGCCGGCAGCTCGATCGAATTCAGTTCGGTTTTGTTGCCGCCGTTATCCAGTACAAAGCGAAACTTGTCGCGATACAAATAGTAGCCTTCGGCGATATCAAAATTCAGACGCAGACCGGTTTCACCGGAAGCCAGCGCCGCGACTTTAAAGGCTTCGTCAGGCTTCAGAAATTCAACCTGGTTGCTGGGAATGCCATCACTGGAGCTGAGCGTGGCAGCAGCAGTCGGGTCGGATACATTATTCCCTGCATCAATGTTGCCGGCCGGCAGGTTCAGGACTGCCTCTTTCTTGACCGGGTTGTAACAGACGCCAATGGGTTCATTGCAGCCCTGGTAGCCGATCCGCAAGGTAACCAGGTGGGCCTCGGCCTTGCTGCGACTCAGTGGCAGCGTGATTGTGACCTTGTCGGTATAGGTTTCCACCTGGCCGAACAGCGGGTCCTGTTTGATTTCACCCTTTGGATAGACCGCCGGTTTCAGGCTGACACCGCCGTCGATCACGCCGAACTCAAACTTGTCTCGGTACAGGTAGTAGCCCTTGGCAACCACCCAGCTGGCCTCCACGGTATTGGCATCAACGACGCGAGTGGAAAGCTGAAAGGCGATATCCGGATCCAGCGGCTGATCATCGTTGGTCAGCAGGGAATTGGCCCAGGCCCCGGGCAGTGCCAGCAGGGCGAAGAGCAAGGCGGTCAAATATTTTTTGCCAAAGCAGAAATAAGTCATTGTTATATATCGCTTTTACTTTGAATTCAGGATCCAGTCCAGGTAACCCGCGAGGCCATCAGTAACTGGGACCGTCACAATCTCAGGAAGTTCGTAGGGATGCAACTCCAGCAGTCGGTCCCTCAGAACAGGAAAGTGTTCCACCGGCGATTTAATCAACAGCAGCAGTTCAGCGTCATCCTGGATACCGCCGTTCCACTTATATACTGATCGCACGCCATCAATTATATTGACGCAGGCTGCCAGGTTTTGTTCCACCAGGGTCTTGGCAAGGGTCTGCGCTGTGTCCCGGTTCGGGCAGGTAGTCAAAACGATGTGAACGCCTGTATTGGTTTGTCGGATTGTCATGCGCGGCAGCGGCAGGTCCTTTGATCAAACACGCATCATACATCAGGAAAATTTCCCGGCAACAGCGCGCGCGGGCTTCGGTTGCGTGCCCTGGGTGCCAGGTAATTCCCCAGATGTAATATGTAAACAATTGAAAAAGCTGTAGCCGAGCCTGCCGTAGCCAGTGTATACCCCGGCATTGGTCATATATGGTAAAGAGAAATAAAGACAATAAAATTACCAATGCACCAGTATCGCCAGGAGAATCCCGGAGACAGGATGCAGGCACCCGCACTTCCAAAAAACGAACCTGATCGTCTCGAGAGTTTGCATGCCTGCGCGATTCTGGATACGGCATCTGACGAGCGTTTTGATCGGCTTACCCGGCTGGCACAACAATTGTTTGATGCCCCGATCGCCCTGATTACTCTCGTTGATGCCAGGCGCCAATGGTTCAAGTCTGCGCAGGGCTTGAGTGTCAGCGAAACCGGGCGGGATATCTCGTTTTGCGGACATACTATATTAAGTGATGACATACTCGAGATTCAGGACGCCCGTCTTGATGAGCGCTTTGCCAACAACCCGCTGGTAGTTGCTGCGCCGAATATCCGGTTTTATGCCGGGGCGCCGCTGCATTCCGATGATAGAATGCGGGTCGGCACCTTGTGTATTGCCGACTATAAACCCCGACAATTGACCGAGCCGCAGCGCAAGGCTTTGCGCGATCTTGCAAATTGCGTTGAAACGGAAATTATTGAGCATCGTCGTCGGCACCAGCAGGACGCACTGGTTACCCTGACCCGAATTACAACACTTCACAATGACGACATTCGCGAGTTGCTGCGCGAGGCGTTGACCATTGGTTGTGCTTACCTCGGGTTGCCAATTGGCATTATCAGTAGTATTGAAGCCGAAGATTACGAGGTGCTGGTGCAGGTTTCGCCTCCTGGTGTGCTGGAGGATGGCGCCCGGTTCGAGCTTGGTAAGACCTATTGCAGCATTACCTTGCAGTCAGGTGACGTGTTACCTGTTACGCATATGCGCAAGAGCAGGCACGCCGGGCATCCTTGTTACCAGGAATTCGGACTGGAAAGTTACATCGGTGTGCCTTTGTACATGCACGGCAAGTCCTGCGGGACACTGAATTTCTCCTCTTCGGAGCCACGTGAGCCGCGGGACTTTACCGGTGCCGAACTGGAATTCATGCGACTGTTCGGCGACTGGGTGTCCAGTCGTCTGCAACAATGGCAGCTGGACCGGGTTGTAGATCTTCATAGGCGGCTTAGCCTGGCCATCAGCCGTGCGCAATCCGAATTCATTCGTCAGCCGGACCGCAACAAGGCTTTTGAAAGCCTGTTGACCGATATATTGAAGCTGACGAACAGTGATTACGGTTTTATTGGCGAAGTGCTGACCGGTGCAGGTGGTGATCTCTACCTCAAAACCTATGCAATCACGGATATTTCCTGGAACGATGAAACTCGCCGGTTTTATCAGGACAATGCCCCTCTCGGTCTTGAGTTCCATAATCTCAAAACCCTGTTTGGTTCGGTACTGACCAGTCGTGAGGCGGTGATTGCCAACGACCCGGCCAACGACCCGAGGCGCGGAGGATTGCCGGAAGGTCATCCACCATTGACCGCCTTTCTCGGATTGCCGATTTACCACAACACCGAAATGGTGGCCATGCTTGGTATCGCCAATCGTCCTGGTGGATATGATGACAGCATCGTGTCTTTCCTGGCCCCGATGTTGACCACCATTGGCCAGATTGTAGATGCCGCAAATACGCAAAAACAGCTGCAAGAAAGTGAGGATAGCTATCGAAACCTGTTCGAATTGTCCGAGGATGCCAACATGACCCTGGATGAGGCCGGTTTCATTGATTGCAACCAGGCCACCCTGGCCATGTTTGGCGCCAGCTCAAAAGCCGATTTTCTTGGCAAGCATCCTTCAGAGATATCTCCGGAGTTTCAGCCGGACGGACGGGATTCGTTGTCAGCGGCCGATGAAAAAATTGCAACGGCATTCAGTAAAGGGCACAACCTGTTTGAATGGTTGCATCAACGAACCAACGGCGAGGTATTTCCTGCCGAAGTGTTGCTGACGCCAATGATGCTTGGTGGGCGCAACCTGCTGCAGGCCGTGGTGCGCGATATCACCGAGCGCAAGCGTACGGAAAAAGCGCTTCATGAAAGCACCGCGCAACTGAGATCGATTATTATGGCTGTGCCCATGGTATTGTGGATGCTGGACAAAGACGGAAGATTCCTGATGTCGGAGGGCAGGGGATTGAAGGACCTCGGACTGACGCCGGGGCAGGTGGTGGGTCAAAGCGTGTTTGACGTATATGCTGATTTCCCCGAATTATTGAATACGGTGAAACGCGCACTGCGGGGTGAAACGCTGTTCCTTGACCAGGATGTTGTCGATCGCACCTACGAAACACATTACCAGCCGTGGATAGACCAGGACGGTGAATTCAGGGGAACCATTGGTGTTGCCATGGACATTACCGAACGTAAACATGCCGAGGCCGCCTTGAGAGAAAGCGAGTCACGATTAAGCTTCCTGTTATTATCCAGTCCAACCGTTATTTATACTTGCGATGCTACTCCGCCTTTTGGCGCCACATTTATCAGCGCCAACGCCCATCGACTGATGGGGTATAGTCCGGAAGAATTTACCGGTGACCCCGGTTTCTGGGCCGATCATATTCATCCTGATGATGCGCCAAGAGTGTTTGAGAATCTTCCGCAGCTGTTTGAGCATGGACACCACAACCACGAATACCGGTTTCGCATGCCCGATGGCAGCTATCGCTGGTTCTACGACGATCTGCGCCTGATCGTTGATCTTAACGGCGATCCCGTTGAGATAGTTGGCTCGTGGATTGATATTTCCGATCGAAAGCGAGTCGAGCAGATCAAGAAAGAGTTCATCTCTACGGCCAGTCACGAATTGCGCACACCACTGACGTCGATTGTTGCAGCGCTTGGGCTGATTTCCGGGGATTATCTTGGAGATTTGCCGCCGCAGGTAAGGGAGATGGTGGCGATTGCCAGGAAAAACAGCCAACGGCTTTCGACCCTGATCAACGAGTTGCTGGATATTGAAAAACTGGAAGCCGGCAAAATGGCCATGAATTTCAAAGTACAGCCATTGATGCAGATTGTCGATCAGGCGGTACACGACAATCAGCCGTATGCCGAGCAATATAATGTTCGATTCCTGGCGGATGGTCGGGTTGACGACATTAATGTCTCCGTTGATGAGCAGCGACTGCTGCAGGTATTGACCAACTTGCTGTCCAATGCGGCCAAGTTTTCCCCGCCTGGAGGAGTAGTCCGCATTCGCACCTCGAGAAGCGGCGGAAACGTTCGCATTGAGGTCATCGACAAGGGGCCGGGTATATCCGACGAGTTTCGTAACCGTGTGTTTGAAAAATTTGCCCAGGCCGATGCCACCAATACCCGAAACTCCGGTGGTACCGGCCTTGGGTTGGCAATCAGTCGGGAGTTGATTGAGCAAATGGAGGGGCGTATCGGCTTCGAGTCCGCGGCAGAGCGGGGTTCAACGTTTTACTTCGAGCTTCCAGTCAGTAATACCCCGGTATAATCCTTATACTGGCTCTGCCTCCACGCCCGGTTTTGTGCTATGGATATGGTATTGAGCCAACTGGTTCCCGGGGGGAGAGAGATCAATGAATTACTCCGCAATCGTTGTGGCAGTGGTGGTGCCGGTCGTCCTCCGCCATGTTATGAAGGCCGTACCTATTTCGGAAGACCCGGATGACTACCCGCCTTACGAAGAGCTGGATCAGCGCTGGGGCAATATCTATCTGGCTATCGGCGTGGCCGTGATACCCGCCATGGCATTGTTCGGTGTGATCAGTTGGTATGTGCTGGCGTGGCTTGCACACATGGCCTTGCCCGATCCAGATTCGGGAATAATCGTTTACCGGGCAAGTGACTTTATGCAAATGTTTCCGGCGTTGTTCCTGGGTATCATGCTGGTTGCACCTGTAGGGATATTCCTGGAAAAGATATTACTGAAGCCGCAAGCCCTGAAAGAATTTATTTATTACCAGAAGCGCCGTGCCGGTGGTGATGATCGCAAGGCGCTAGGCAGAATGGCCGTGTTTGTTGTGCCCCTGAGCCTGTTATTCTCCGTGTTCCTCGCAGATACCTATACAGTATTCCGCGAAGATCGCATTGTTGACAGTGGCTTCTTTGCACTGGGAGAAACCGAGTATCGTTATGAAAATATCACGACCATAGAGCGCCAGCTTACGGTTGAGAAGAACACCCGAACCGGGAAGATCAAGGACTCATATTTCAGCACTCGTATCCGGTTCGGTGATGATGGCGACTGGTACAATGTCGATACCCGCGGCATGCTTGATTCCGACCCGGAAAAAGGTGGGGCACTACTGGCTTTCCTGGAGAAGAAGACCGGCATAAGCCATGTCCGGTTTCCGGATATTGTTTTAAGCACGTCTGATTGATGACCGAAGCAGCGTTGAATTTCCCGTATTTGTCCGCATATAGATACTGGTTCATTTAACGGATACTCCCTTGCCTTATTTGTTTCTTGCATTCCTGCTGGTTCCGCTGGCGGAGATCTGGTTGTTGATCCAGGTTGGCAGCATGATCGGCGCCGGCTGGACCATTGTCGCCGTTGTGGGTACGGCTGTTGCCGGGGCTGCCATGGTTCGCGCCCAGGGCTTGTCGACCCTTCGCAGGATCCAGGATTCGATGCGCCGCGGAGAACCGCCGGCCATCGAGATGCTTGAAGGGCTGGCCTTGTTCATGGCCGGTGCGCTGATGCTGACCCCCGGATTCTTTACTGATGGCCTCGGTTTTATGCTGCTGGTACCTCCGCTTCGGCGCCAGTTGGTCGTGTTTGCGCTGCGGCGTAGTGGTGTCATGGTAAATGCTTATGCGGCCAGTCATGCATCGGACAAGCCCTTTGACCAGACCCGTCAGGCGCCCCTGGAAGGACAGTGGCGTGGCGATGACAATCATTATCATTAATCCTGCCTTCATCGATTTCGGTCTGTTCGCATATTTCCGCGGAATCGCCTGAAAAATCACCAGCTACTCCTGTCAATAATCTTCGGTTTAATGGTTGCCTTGCACTGACGCTGGAGCCTGCGGGTGATAGCGTTATAATGCCTGTCGGGAGAATTATTCGAATGCCATGATATTCGGCTGGATTCAGGCCAGGGGGACAAGGAGATGGAAAACCTTCATGTAAGATGGATTCGACCGGCTATTGCATTGTTCGGGATTTGCATCGCGTCGGGCAACCTGGTTGCGGTAGCCGCCGAAGACCAGCCAGGGAAAGCTGGCGAAATTGTCAGCATCAAGGGAAGCGGCGAACACAAAGACAATGATGCGGCGCAATGGCGGGGCGCGCGAGTCAGTCAAGATCTATTTAACGGCAACTATATCCGTACCGGCAATTACAGCCGCATGGGCATCCTGTTCCGGGATCGCACCCAGATTCGCGTCAACCAGAAAACCGTATTAATGATCAAGTCCGTCCAGGGAACGGCAACCGGTACCAATACCGTGATAAACCTGAACCGCGGGCGTGTCTGGACCCAGACCAAAACTCTTCCCCGTGGCTTGTTGATGAATACACCGTCAGCAACGGCTGCCATTCGCGGCACCGATTGGGATATCGAGGTGGATGATCGCGGTGCTGCCACGATTACGGTGCTCAGTGGCGAAGTGGATTTTTATAATGATCACGGTCGCGTCCTGGTTGGCAGGAACGAGCAGGCTCGCGCCGAAGTGGGCAAGGCGCCGGTAAAGCTGGTAATCGTGCAACCGCGCGACAGGGTGCAATGGGTGACCGCCTATTCCATCGATCCTCTTCAGCATATCTACTTTTATTCCGCAGCGATCAAGCCATTGAAACAGTCCCTGGCTGAAATTCGCGGTGATTCGGTTGATGCCCATGTAGACCGGGGAAACATTTATGCGGACATGGGCCAATGGAAGCAGGCAGAGGAAGAGTATAATAAGGCGTTAGGCATGGATCGGCTGCATGCTGCGGCCGCGGTCGGGCTGGGCTACGCGGCCCTGGCCAGAAAGAACTGGCGCCAGGCCGGCGCGCTGTTTGGTCGCGTCTCCGCAGGCGGCAATGTTGGTGAATTGGCGGAAATCGGCCGGGTGGCTGTGGATGCAGGACAGGACGATCTTGGCAGCGCTATTACCCGGTTGAGCCGGTTAATTGGCAATCGCGGTCTGCGACAACCCGCAGCGTATCTCGTCCTGTCCGATATTATGGTTTACAGCGGTGAGCTGTCCCGGGCCCTGAATTATGCCGAGCAGGCGCAGCGTCGATTCCCGGATAATGCCCGCTGTTACGCGCAGCTGGCCAGGCTGTACATGTTGGCTGACAGGAGCGAGGACAGCCATAAGGCCATCAAGGCAGCACAACAAAAAGATTCACGTTCTTATGAAGCCCGTATTGCCGGTGGTGAGCTGGCTCGCGTGGAAGGTGATGCCGATGAGGCCCTGTCAGCCTACAGACTTGCAACCAGGGAAAGCCCGGAAAAGTCTGCAGCATGGTTCGGGTTAGGCGTGGTTAATACCGAGCGTGAGTATGTCTCTGATGCACGTGTACAGCTGGAAAAAGCATTGTCGCTCAGCCCGGCTGGACCGGGCTACCAGAGCGAGCTCGGTGTACTGGAAAGTTTTGCCAACAATTTTGATGATGCCGAAGCGGCTTTCGAAAGCGCATTGAAACAGAACCCTTCCGATTACCGCGCGTTGACAGGGCTCGGCATACTGCAGCTCAAGCGTGGCCGTACGGCAGAAGCGCTGGACATGTTCCTGCGCGCAGGATTAATGGAACCACGTTATGCGCGGGCGCGCATGTATACCGGTGTCGCTTATTACCAGTCGGGTTATGTTAACCAGGCGCTGGAAGAATTGCGTGTCGCTGCCGAGCTGGATGCCAATGATCCGATGCCGCATTTGTTGGCAAGCATCATTTATTCTGATTTGCTCAGACCCGGTGAGGCCATCTCCGAAGCGCGCAAGGCATCGGCGTTAATGCCAAACCTGAAATCACTGAACCAGTTGGCCAACACCCAGCGGGGTACCACCAACCTTGGCCAGGCATTTGCGTTCATGGGTATGGAAGACTGGGCGCAAATGTATGCACAGGAATCCTATTACCCGTTCTGGGCCGGCAGCCACCTGTTCCTGGCGGATCGCTATGCCGGGCTGTTTACCAAGAACTCGGAACTGTTCCAGGGCTTTATTGCTGATCCCACCGTGTTTGGTGCGAGTAACCTGTTCCAGACGCTGGTGGAAAAACCAGGTCAAAACATCAATGTTTCGTATCGGGGTACCAGCTCAAATGATGGTGATGAAGATTTTTCAGGCACCAGTCCGTTCATCGAGCTGAGTGGATTCAGTAATGGCATTATGCCGCTGGCGTATTATGGCGCTTTCGAGAATTTTGATCTTGATTTTGATTCTGGCCCGTATGAGAGGGATAGTTATACACTGGCGCTGGGATTCAAGCCCAGCCATTTCCTGGGCATGTTCCTGTTTGCAGATCGAGGGGATTTGCTTACCGGTGTTGAAGGCACTGATTTGGCCAGTGGCGTCAGTTACCAGTTCGATGAAGCTTTGATATCAGATCGGGCGGATCTTGGTGCTCACATCAAGTTTTCTCCACGATCACAGTTATGGTTTAAGGCCGGTAACTTTCAATCCGGCGACATTGTAGAGGGCATGATTGCCGGAGAATCGGTGGAAATGGATGTTACCGTTGATGTACCGGAGTTCGCGGTGCGTCAAACCATTGGCCTGGGAAATCATTACGAGATTTCCCTGGGCTATGAACAGGCCAATCGCGAAACTGATGTTTTGTACCGGCAGCTTGATACGGCCAACACTGTTTTGCTGGGAACGCCTGTCTATGGTGTATTTGACCAGGCATATTCCGAGGACTCATCAGATGCCTATGTTTCGGCGCGAATAAAGTTCACCACCAACTGGCTGGTGCAGCTGGACGCCTGGTATCAGCAGCATGAACGTACGGCACACGAGGACTTTTACCTGGAAGCGCCTGCGTTCGGATTGACTACCACGCCAGTCTCCACCGATTTTGATTACAAGTATGACCAGGTCAGCCCGCGATTCGGTATGTCTTATCGTTTTGCCGATCATGGTGTGATCCGGGTTGCTTACCAGAACTGGGTGCGGCCGGCATCGTTCAGTTCCCTGGGCTCCGTGGCAACAGCCGGTATCGCGCTGGATGATCGCCTGGTAGCCCGCGGTGGTGAGTTGACCCGCAGCCGCGGCCAGGTTGAGTGGGAGCTGACGCCGCGCTTGTTTGCCAGTGCGTTCGCGGACTACAAGGAAATCAATAACAACCGCTTCACCATCACCACGCCTTATGCCATTAATGATCTTGAGGGGCTGGACAAGCTCAAGAGTCGCGACCCGGGATCGTTGACCCGCGATGACTTGCTGGAGTTTATCAGTACGCCGGATTACGAAAGCGGTACCATAAGTTCCGGCGGTTTCTCCCTTAACTATCTGTTGGCTGAGCGCTGGGGCGTCTATGGCAAGTATGTCAACACGGTATCTGCCAATACCGGCGATACTTACACGGACAACTGGCTTCCGTATCTTCCCGCCTACGCATCAGCACTGGGTTTGAGCTGGACGCACCCGGGCGGGTTTTACCTGGTCGGGCGCATGATTCATCGTTCGGAACGGTATGCCGATGAAGCCAATACCCGGTTACTGGACGCGGGCTGGAACGGCGCGGCCGATATCTACTGGCAATCACCGGCAAAACACTGGCTGATTCGTTTCTCCGTGGATGATGCAATGGATGATACCAGGGGAACGCAATATACCGCCGAAGCCAGTATGCGATTTTGACCGGCAATAACCTGCTAATGCGCCGGGTATGGAAAATTGCGGTAATTGTCTGTGCTATCTGGCTGGGATTGTTGCTGGCATTTCAGTCTGAGTCCGGTCGCCGCCTGGAATTGGCAGAGTTTGACCTTCTGACAAGAATCACCGCGCCAAAGTCACTTGATGTGCCGATGGTCATCGTTGGCATTGACGACGCTTCCTTTGCCGAATTAAAGCTGCAGTGGCCGTGGCCGCGTAACCTGCATGCCCGCCTGATCGACGAATTGCGGCAGGCAGGCGCTGCTGTCATTGCCTTCGATGTTGTCTTTGCCGAGCCATCCTATCCTGTCGAAGACAACCTGCTTGAGTCGGCCATCAGGCGTGCCGGTAATGTTATTCTTGCCGGTGACCTGGTATTGCAGGATCGACAGCAGTTCAGCCAGCTAATCCGGGTCGATCCATTGAACCGGTTTCTTGAAGCTGGCGCCGTTGCCGGATCGGCAGTGATTAACGTGGATCTGGACCTGGTACCGAGGCAGTTGCCGACAGAGACTGACAGTTTCTGGCAACAGTCTCTGAATATGTATTTTCGCAATGTCTCTGCTGAGCCAATGCCAGTCGCGGCCAAACCAGACAGTCGCGTACGTTATTTCGGGCCTGATCACAGTTTCCGGTATGTTTCCTATTACCAGGCGCTTTCTGCCGATACCATGTTACCGGAGGAAACCTTCCGCGACAGGATTGTTTTAATTGGCCTGGATACGCGTGTGGCACCGGAGCTGACCGCTGGCAGCCCGGACGCCTACCCGACACCGTTCCTGCCGGTCAGTACCCACCTGACGCCGGGGGTAGAGGTGCATGCCACGTTTATTGCCAATGCACTGTTGCAGCGCAGTATCTCCGAGTTGCCCGGTAGCTTGCGCCACGTATTATCAATACTGGTGTTGATCGTTGCTGCATTGGCGATGCGCAACTGGTCGCCTCTTCGTAGCCTGGCCGTGACCATTGCCGTTGCCGTGACAGTGATGTTGTTGGCGGTGTGGATGTTTGGCACACATGATGCCTGGTTACCGCTGACGCTGGTTGTATTGGCGCCGTTCGCCTTGTACGTGTTTCGTGGCGGCCTCGCCTACCTCGCCGAGCAACGGCAACGAATACAGATTCGACGCGCGTTTCAGCATTATGTTGCCCCGGAAGTGGTGTCTCAAATCATTCAGCATCCCGAGTTACTCGTCCTTGGCGGCACCCGGCGAACCATTACCATTATGTTCACTGACTTGCAGGGGTTCACCACCATGTCCGAACAGCTGGACCCGGAAACCGTATCGCAGTTGTTGAACCGCCACTTTTCCGAAATGACACGAATCATTCATGCTTATGGCGGTACCGTCGACAAGTATATTGGTGATGCCATCATGGCGTTCTGGGGCGCTCCGTTGGAGGATGACAATCACGCCATAAATGCCTGCTCCGCGGCCGTCAAAATGCAGCAGGCTGCCGCGGTCATGCGCCGCGAGATCCGCCAGCAGGGTATGCCCGATGTCCATATGCGTATAGGCATACATACGGGCGAGGCTATCGTCGGTAACATGGGTTCAGGGGAACGCTTTGATTACACGGCTGTCGGTGACAGTGTTAACCTGGCGTCAAGGCTTGAAGGCATGTGCAAGCAATATGACACCGGTATCTTGATCAGTGAGGCAACGGCAGAAATCGTCGGCGAACAAATGAGAGTAGAGTTTGTCGACAAGGCGCCGATAAAGGGCAAGGCGGAAGCCGTACCAATTTACAAGATTAAAATTGCTGATACGGTCGGGGATTGAATACGGTTGCGGCAGATCATTTTCGGGCGTATACAGTCCCGCCATCCCGGTAAATTCTATCAGGACCAGACCAATGCTCGGTTATCAACATTGTTATCATGCCGGTAATTTTGCCGATGTCGTCAAGCATGTTGTGCTGGTGGCGCTGTTACAGGCAATGCAGCGCAAGGAGACGCCGATCTACGTGCAGGATACTCATGCTGGTCGGGGGCTGTACCGCCTGGACAGCAAGGAAGCGCAGCACGGGCGTGAGTTTGAAAACGGAATCAGCCGTATCGTATCCGAAACCGTGACTCCCGCTGTGGTACAGCGCTACCTGGATATTGTGCGTTCGTTTAATGCCGGTACCGGTCTGAATCAATACCCTGGCTCACCAGCGATCACCCGATCCATGTTGCGTGATGATGATCGCTTGTTGTTGACCGAGCTGCACCCGGCGGAGTACCCGGTATTGGCGGGCCTGTTTGAAAAAGACAGGCGTGTAAAAGTTCACAAGCAGGATGCGTACCAGGGACTGAAATCCTTTTTGCCGCCAATGCACCGTCGTGGTCTGGTGCTGATTGATCCGCCTTACGAGCGTAAGGATGAGTACGATCGTGTTGTTGATGGTCTGAAGCTGGCCAGTCGTCGCTGGGGCCATGGTGTCTATGCTGTCTGGTACCCGGTGATGTCCGCATCACTGCAGAAGCAGTTTCTGGATTCCCTGAAACAAACCGGCATTCGCAAAATGTTGCATGCCAGTTTCATGATCGAGCCTTTCTCCCGCACCGGTAAAAAGTTTGTCGGTTGCGGCGTTGTGCTGGTCAATGCGCCCTGGCAGTTGGATACGGAGCTTGATCACTGCCTGTCGTGGCTGGGTAAAAAACTGGCGACCGGGAGCCCTGCCCGATATGTCATCGACTGGCTGGTACCGGAATAAGCGACCGAAAAGCTCGCTTGCGCCCGGGAGCCGTGAACCGGCCCCCGGTATGACGAGAACATGACAACTAAAAATAGTTACTGAGACCTACATAAAAGATCGTGTAGTTCTGGTCGTGGGTGAAATCATCACCACCGGTGCTGGCATCGTAATCGGTGTCTTCGAACTTGTAACGATTGACCTTAAACCCGACACGATAAACCATGCTTTCCACGACCGGGCCGGTGAGATTGATGCCGTAACTGAAGCCGGTGGTATCACCGCTGATTTTGCCTTGGGTGGCGCCTTCGTCAAAAATGAAATCACCTTCCATGTCTGCATAGGCAATGTTTGCTGACAGGCTGGATCGCTCGCCAACGGGCAGGGAATAACCAATCCCGGCAAAAGGGCCTTTCATGTTGATTTCGGCGCGGATGTTGAAGCGATCGGGTTCCGAGTTGACGATAGCAGTGTAGTTGGCGGGTCGCCAGACTTCTGTAGCGCCGTCGAGATAGCCGCCAAACAAGGAAAGCGAATTGCTGAAAGCGTATCCCAGGGTAAAGCCTGAGTCGCGTCTCGACATGATCATGATCGTATCGTCCTGACCGGACGAACTGTAATCATATATATAGGCATCCTTGATGGATTCATCATAATTGATGGACGCATAAACTCCCTTGTACGCGCCGGTAAGTGAAAGATCGAATGTCGTCAGGTTCGGGTTGAACGTGGAGTTGCCGATAGCGAACTCCAGTTTCTTGTAGTTTATGGCTCCGCCGACGACCACGGTCAGGGCGTTTTCTTCGGCGGATGTTGTTATTGGCGAAAGACCGTTAAGAAAGAGTCCGACAGAGCAGACAAGAATGGCCTTTTTCATGCTGATTCTCCTTTCGGCATAATATCCTGGGCAAGAGTGACAGATATATACATTATCATTCAACGGTATTCGGGCGTAACCGTTTTCGGGGGGACGGGAAGAAAAGCACCGCTGGCGTTACAGTGTACGGAACCCTGCTATTGACGTTTTTGCGAGGACCGGCGCCTGCCCATTACATCAAAAACCAGTCCTGATAAGGCGTTGTAACGGGCAATTCGAAACATCAGGCCGCTGGTGGACAGTGGCCGGACTTCGCGCACTTCCTTCAGGTGTGGCAAAAACACCGAAGCAACAAGCAGGCGTAGCAGTGCCGAAATGAGAAACACTCCCAGCAGCGGGCTGTGCCAGTCACCCTGCCATTGCCCAAGTGACATGGAAGTGGGCAGGGTGGTGCCAAGCCAGGCCCCGATGGATGCGCCAACAAAGATGCCGATACTGGCGATAACATTATGAACGGCGAGATAGGTGGCGCGCTTTCCGGAAGGCACCAGGTCATAGAAGAAGTTTCCGGCACTTAACGAGAATCCGGCCCACATCAGCCCGCCAAGAACCTGTACCAGCATCAAGTACCAGAAATTGGTTGAGAGCAGCCAGAGTGCCGGCAGCAGTGGGATGGTAAACCCGGTTATGCGCAGTATGGCGCGGTTGCCAAACGTATCGCTTATGCGTCCCCAGGCGTTCAGCGTAATGACCTGTAACATGACTGATGTGGCGGTATTGGCCATAAACTCCAGGTAGCTGAATTTCAGGTCGCGCAGCATGTACAGCGTAAAAAACGGCGAGGCCACGGCAACAGCCGCCTGCATCAGGGCAAAGAACATTGTGAACCGGGCAAACGGAGAATGCCACATGCGTTGCCACAAGGAGCGTTCCACCGGTATCTCCATGGCAGCGGTGTGTCCGCCAGGGTCCGTCATGCGCGTCAGGTGATAAACGGAAATCGATCGGGCCAGCATGGCGACAGTGAAAATAATCAGGAACCCGATAAGGGTCTGCTTGTCGCCGTCGAAGTGATGCAGTACCAGGCCGGCGAGCACCAGGGCGGCGAAAGACGTGGCACTTGCCAGCAGGTTGCGCCGGCCAAAGAACCGGCCGCGTCGGCGTTCCGGTACCAGGTCTCCCATCAAGCTTGCCCATTGTGGTGCTGCCAGGCCCGCCGCTGCGTAGTAGATGATTACAAACGCGATCAGCAGCGTTGCCGCGTGGTCTGTAAAGTACAATGGCAGAATAACCAGCGGCAGCCAGATAAACGCCTGCAGACCCGCACCGGCAACAATTATTGTCTTGCGCTTTCCGGTGAGATGTCCCAGCCAGGCCGACAAAATCTGGGCGAATGATCCAAGCAGTGGCGGTAACGATGCCAGCAGGCCTATTTGTGCCGTGGTCGCCTTTAAAAACAGGGCAAATGCTGAAAAGTAGATTTCACCACCACCGAGCATGACTGAATGCGCAACACCATCACGCACAGAATGACGCAGGGAGCGATCGGTTTCCGGTTCCGGGGAGTAACGCATGTAGTGGACTTGCAGCTGTTGTCTGGATGCATCGAATGCTACACCAGTGTCTTTCTGCTGCTAAGCAATAAATTGTTACCCGGCACCGGGCGAGAATTCCGGGCATCAACTGACTGATTCCCTTGTCTGTAAATGCCTTGTAAGGCGCGGGCTGAAAACTGGGCGAGGTCTGCCGGTTTGTCGGTGCTCCCCGGCATCAAGACCGGTTTCATGCCCGCAAGAGCCAATTCATTATGACCGCCCATAACCAAGCAAAAATATAAGTGAAGACCGCCTGAATTCGAGACAGGCTCGCCCTGGTATCGGGTCTTTTGTTGCCGCTTGCGCACCTGCCTGAAGTTTTCGGGCATGTCCGTCATTCGTCAGGCGGTCAAAAGTGCTGAAGTCGCTGCTGCTTGCCAGGAGATAGTTTTGCGGACGAGTACGGATACTATATTACTAATTAGGAATGCAAACTGGTAGTAGTCAGCTGTCACGCTGCCGGAATAATGCGCGTCTGGGTGTCATTACCCGGCAGGCAAGATGCCAGGCGGGAGTGGATCGGCCATATTCCCGACGGGAAACCGCTGATGGTCGGCAAAAATTTGCGCCTCGGCAGCTTGAATTCCCCCAAACCGCCCCAATCTAGCGGGGGTCAGGGGAAGTACCTGGTGTCTGGATACGCGTCCGGGTGCCACTGCGGGACTGGCGCTTGACATAAGCGGCCCGCTCACTATGATTAGCACTCCCTTGGGGAGAGTGCTAAATCCAGCTTCCCGCAGAATTTCAGGCAATTTTCGGGTTTTCTCGGGACCGATCCCGGGAAACCATGATTTCTCGAATTACAGGACTTTTTAAGGAGACCAATATGAAAATTCGTCCATTACACGACCGCGTCGTAGTGCGTCGTCTGGAGAATGAAAAAATGAGCGCTGGCGGAATCGTGATTCCTGATGCGGCCAAGGAAAAGCCGATCCAGGGCGAAATCATTGCTGTCGGTAACGGCAAGGTTCTGGAAAACGGCGAAGTACGCGCGCTGGACGTCAAGGTTGGCGACACCGTGCTGTTTGGCAAGTACTCCGGTACCGAGGTGAAACTGGGTAACGAGGAAGTGCTGGTCATGCGTGAAGAGGACATCATGGGCGTGGTGGAATAAATCACCCGCCTGGTACCGAATACATTTATATAGAGTAGAGAGGATTGATCATGGCTGCTAAAGAAGTGAAATTTGGCGATAGCGCTCGTAGCCGCATGATGGCAGGCGTTAATGTCCTGGCCAACGCGGTAAAAGTCACCCTGGGCCCCAAGGGCCGTAACGTGGTCCTGGACAAGGCATTTGGCGCCCCGACCGTCACCAAGGACGGCGTTTCTGTCGCCAAGGAAATCGAGCTGGAAGACAAGTACGAAAACATGGGTGCGCAGATGGTCAAGGAAGTGGCTTCCAAGACTTCTGATGTCGCCGGCGACGGCACCACCACGGCAACAGTTCTGGCCCAGGCGATCCTGCGTGAAGGTCTGAAGTCTGTAGCTGCCGGCATGAACCCGATGGATCTGAAACGTGGTATCGACAAGGCGGTTACTTCTGCAGTTGCTGAACTGGCCAAACTGTCTCGTCCCTGTTCAGACCAGAAGGAAATTGCCCAGGTAGGCACCATTTCCGCCAACTCTGACTCTTCCATCGGTGATGTTATTGCCGAAGCCATGGAAAAGGTCGGCAAGGAAGGTGTTATTACTGTTGAAGAAGGTTCCGGTCTTGAAAACGAGCTGGACGTTGTAGAAGGCATGCAGTTTGATCGTGGTTACCTGTCTCCGTACTTCGTCAACAACCAGGACACCATGTCAGCCGACATGGAAAGTCCTTTCATCCTGATTCACGACAAGAAGATTTCCAATATCCGCGACCTGTTGCCGGTACTGGAAGGCGTCGCCAAGACCAGCCGTCCGCTGATGATTATCGCCGAGGACATCGAAGGCGAAGCGCTGGCGACACTGGTAGTTAACAACATTCGCGGCATCCTGAAGGTTTGCGCGGTCAAGGCCCCGGGCTTTGGCGACCGTCGCAAGGCCATGTTGCAGGATATCGCTATCTTGACCGGTGGCCAGGTGATTTCCGAAGAAGTGGGCATGAGCCTGGAAACTGCGACCCTGGACCAGCTGGGCGAAGCCAAGCGCATCCAGGTGACAAAGGAAAACACCACCATCATTGATGGCGCCGGCAAGGCAGATGAAATTGCCGGACGTGTGAAGCAGATTCGCGCCCAGATCGAAGAATCTTCTTCAGACTACGACCGCGAAAAGATGCAGGAACGCGTGGCCAAGCTGGCCGGTGGTGTTGCTGTTATCAAGGTTGGTGCCGCTACTGAAGTGGAAATGAAAGAAAAGAAAGCGCGTGTTGAAGACGCGTTGCATGCAACCCGTGCCGCTGTTGAAGAAGGCGTGGTACCGGGTGGTGGTACTGCCCTGGTTCGCGCACTGTCCAATGTTGGCGAGCTGAAGGGTGACAACCACGACCAGGATGTTGGTATCCAGATCGCCATGCGCGCCATGCAGGAACCGCTGCGCCAGATCGTTGCCAATGCCGGGGGTGAGCCTTCGGTTGTGTTCCAGAAGGTTGCTGAAGGCAAGGACGCGTTTGGTTACAATGCCGCTACTGGCGAATACGGCGACATGCTGGCAATGGGTATTCTGGACCCTACCAAGGTAACCCGTTCAGCGTTGCAGCACGCAGCGTCTATCGCCGGCCTGATGATTACCACCGAAGCCATGGTTGCCGAGGTTCCGCAGGAAAAGGGCGGTGCTCCGGACATGGGCGGTATGGGTGGCATGGGCGGTATGGGTGGCATGATGTAAGCCCGACCAGTCACGCACATTTGCAGTACCAGGAACCCCGTCAGCAATGGCGGGGTTTTTTGGTTTTCGCGACTGGTTTTTGTAGTCAATCTGTCTGGTGGTGTTTCATGTTGTGTGAACCACTTCATAAAGCCCGTGAAATTTGAAAAAGCTGTGATCTGGATCAATCCGTTGTATCCGAGTATGTAGTAAAGGTTAGTATGTTGAAGGTTGGTCATCTGTTTATTATTAACTGAAAAGGAATATGAGCCATGAAGAACTTCCTGTTTTCTGTGATGACGGTAATACTCATGTTGTTATCCGGCCAGGTATCAGCAGCCGGTCTTTCCAATACCGTTAGAGGTGGTGTGTTCGCAAACGACGTGGGCACCATTGGCGTTGTTGAGTATGAAAAGCTTTTCGGTGATCGTATCGCTATTGGCGCCAGGTTGGGCGCGCTGGACTATACCTACGAGGATTCCAGTTACGAAGAAACCGGTGAAGGTACTGGTGCCGAGGTATTGTTTCGACTGTATCCGTCCGGAGAAGGCTTTAAGGGCTTCTACTTTGGTGCCGGCCTGGGTTATTGGCACAGCGAATGGGAGTTCTACGAGTCCGACTTGCCGTTCAATTATTATTATGGATCCGGCGAGACCGAGTCCATCAATTTGAATGTCGGCGTTGGCTGGAAGATTCCGTTGGGTTCTCGTCGAATCTACCTGGATCCCTCGATACACCTGGGAAATTACTTTGGCATTAGTAACGAGTCCGTTTATTACGATGCCTTTGGTAATGCCTACTACGATGACGCTGAACCCGAGCTGGGCCTCTATATTATCGGCGGAATCGCGTTTGGTGTCGCCTTCTGAGTCGGCCAGGTCTGGCCAGCCACAAAGCCGGGCAGTTCAGCCCGGCTTTTTTGTGGAAAATTGCCCGGTCACGGAAACCGGTCGGTGTTCCGGGTATCAATGTGTTCCGGTTTCGTCTTGCACCGCGCTGCGGGTACAATCAGGCATTCATTACTGTACCGGTCTCGTGTTGAATAGCGCATGCCTATAAGCCCACCCCGATCGAACCCGTTTTCCGACGATATTTCCGACCTGGTGCAGCAGTGGCAGGAGCTGGTCGATAATGGTCTGGAAATCGAACCGGGTGACTGGCAGGGATCGCTGGAACGGGTGTGGTCCTGTTCCGATTTTGCCGCACGCCTGTGTTTGCGTATCCCGCAACTGCTGGTTGATCTGCACACAAGCGGTGATCTTTATCGCCCGTATGATCTCCACGAGTTCAGGCAGTCCCTCAGCGGGCTCGCGAATTTTGACGGCACCGAGCCCGAGCTGAAGCGCGAGTTACGACTCCGGCGGCAGCGCGAGATGTTGCGCATTGCCTGGCGTGACCTGGCCGGCTGGACCGATTTGCAGGAAGTCATTACCACCACATCGGCGCTGGCTGACGGGTTAATAAGCGCGGCAACGACATGGGTGCAATCAGAACTGACGGGCAAGCATGGTCAGCCTCGTGAGCAGATGACCGGTGAACCCGCGCAATTCGTGGTCCTGGCCATGGGCAAGCTTGGCGGTGACGAGCTGAACTTCTCATCGGATATCGACCTGATTTTCTGCTATAGCGATGACGGTGAAACTGAACCGACCAATGATTCGCAAAGACAACTGAGCAATCATGAATATTTTGTCCGTCTTGGACAGCGATTGATCCAGTTGCTGGACGACGCCACGGCAGACGGCTTTGTTTTCCGTGTAGACATGCGCCTGCGGCCGAATGGCAAGTCAGGTCCATTGGCAATCTCTTTTGATGCAGCCGAGAATTACTACCAGTCCCACGGTCGTGAGTGGGAGCGCTATGCAATGATCAAGGCGCGTTCATGCCTGAACAACACCGCCGGTGAAGAATTGCTGGCGATACTCAAGCCTTTTGTTTATCGGCGCTACCTGGATTACGGTGCGCTGGAGGCGATTCGCTCGCTTAAAGCTGATATCAATGCCGAGCTCAAGCGCCGTAATCTTGAAAACAGCATCAAGCTGGGTGCCGGTGGTATTCGTGAAATCGAGTTCATCGCCCAGGCGTTCCAGCTGATTCGCGGAGGGCGTGAACCGATGTTGCAGCAACGGAGACTTCTGCCGGTCTTGCAGCGTCTTGGTACCGACAACGTATTGATACCCAATGCTGTCGAAGAACTGCAGCAGGCCTACGTGTTTCTGCGCAACAGCGAACATCGTCTGCAAATGTACCAGGACAAGCAGACCCACAGCCTTCCCGATGATGAAGCCGGGCAGCATCGCCTGGCCTATGCCATGGGATTCGACAGTTATGAAGACTACCTGAAACAACTGAACCTGCACCGGCGTCGCGTCCACGGACACTTCTCCCAGGTATTCACTGCCCCCCAGGAAGAAGAATCTGCCGATGACAGTCACGGCATGGCGGCGGTATGGATGAACAAGCTTGATGAGGCCCCGGCGATGGCGATGCTGGAGCAGCAGGGGTTCCATGAGGACCCGCAATCTGTTCTTCACATGGTCAATGGTTTTCGCAATGGCCACAGTTACCAGGCGTTTTCGGCTGCCGGGCGCAAGCGTGTTGATCGGCTGATGCCGTTGCTGCTCAATGCCGCAGCATTGGCGCCACATCCGGAAGTGACTTTCTCGCGCCTGATCCGGTTGCTGGAATCCATTGGCAGGCGCTCCGCCTACCTGTCGCTGATGTTTGAAAATCCCATGGTGCTGTCGCAACTGGTGAAGCTGTGCGCCGCCAGCCCCTGGATCAGTGAATGGATTGCATCACGCCCGTTGCTGCTTGATGAGTTGATTACGCCAATGGATGCGTTTCAACCCCGGCAGCGCGGCACCATGCTGGCAGAGCTGGCCGGGCTGGTATCCGTTGCTGACAGTGATGACCTGGAACGGCAAATGGAAATCCTGCGGGAGTATGTCAATCGACGCGTATTACAGGTGGCGGCTGCGGATATTGGCCCTGGTTTGCCGGCAACGGAAGTGGGTCGGCAATTAACGTCTATTGCCGAAGTCATGATCGAATACTCGTTGGCCCTGGCGTTGCAGGCGCTTGAACAGCGCCATGGAAGCCCGGTATGCAGTTACCCGGATCACAACAGCCGACCCGGGTTTGCCGTCATCGGATATGGCAAGCTGGGTTCGGTCGAGCTGGGTTACGGCTCTGACGTAGACGTTGTGTTTCTGTATGACGACTGTGATGGCGCCAGCCAGGCCGAAACGGACGGCGAACGCTGTGTCGCCAACGAAACCTTTTTTGCCCGGGTTGGTCAGCGGTTGATCCATATCCTGACTACGCGCATGACCGGTGGCATTCTTTACGAGGTGGATATGCGCCTTCGGCCATCGGGCTCGTCCGGCCCGCTGGCTGCGGGCCTTGTCGCTTTCGAGCGCTACCAGGCGGAAAAGGCCTGGACCTGGGAGCACCAGGCGCTGGTGCGGGCGCGGCCGGTTGCAGGGGATCGTGGCGTCGCCGGGAAGTTTGCCGAAATCCGGCGCCGGATCCTGTGTCGCCAGCGGGATCCGGATGAACTGGCGTCCGAAGTGGCCGACATGCGCAACAAAATGCTGGCTTCACAAAAACCGCACGAGCCCGGGTTGTTTGATGTCAAGCACGACCGCGGTGGTATCGTTGATATCGAATTTATGGTGCAATACTGGGTATTGCGCTGGGCGCGAACGTACCCGGCGCTGATTGAGCATACAGACAATATTGCCATCCTCGAGGCATTGGCTGCAGCCGGGTTGCTGGATTCTTCGCAGACCGGGTTGCTGGGTGAGGCCTACAGCTATTATCTCTCGGTCGTGTATCGGCTCAAGCTGATGCAAACCGGTCCCTATGTGGACGTGGCATCACTGGGTGCCAATCCGGAGCGGGTGGCAGCGGTCTGGAATTCGTTATTTTCGGCAACAGCAGACTAGCTTGTTGCACAGGTTTTTTGTGTAAGGAGTAATAATCCATGTCCATGGCTGATCGTGATGGCGTGATCTGGTACGACGGTAAAATGGTGCCCTGGCGCGATGCGACGACGCACGTACTGACCCATACCCTGCATTATGGCATGGGTGTGTTTGAAGGTGAGCGCGCCTACAAGACCGACAAGGGTACGGCGATTTTCCGTTTGCAGGAACACACGGAACGGTTGTTCCGTTCTGCCCATATCATGGGCATGAAGATTCCGTACAGCAAGGACGAGATCAACCAGGCCACGCTCGCAGCCGTGCGCGAAAACAAGCTTGAAACCGCCTACATCCGGCCGATGGCATTTTATGGTTCCGAAGGTATGGGCCTGCGCGCCGACAACCTGAACGTGCACGTCATCATTGCTGCCTGGAGTTGGGGAACGTATCTTGGTGCTGATGGCCTGGAGAAAGGCATTCGTATCCGCACCTCATCGTTCACGCGCCATCACGTGAATATCACCATGTGCAAGGCCAAGGCCAACGGTCATTACATCAACTCCATGCTGGCACTGCAGGAAGCCATGCGTGACGGTTACGACGAAGCACTGTTGCTGGATGTCGATGGTTTTGTTGCCGAAGGCTCCGGTGAAAATATCTTTATCGTTCGTAACGGTGTGATCTACACGCCCGAGCTGACCTCGGCACTGGAAGGCATCACCCGTGACACCATCATCACGCTCGCCGCCGAAGCCGGTTACCAGGTTCGTGAAAAGCGCATTACCCGCGACGAAGTCTATGCCGCTGACGAAGCATTCTTCACCGGTTCTGCTGCCGAAGTTACGCCCATACGCGAATACGATAACAAGATTATTGGCAATGGTGGTCGTGGCGCCATAACCGAGGTGTTGCAGACCATGTATTTTGACCAGGTGCATGGTCGCCGCAAGGAACATGCCGAGTGGCTGGCACACATTTAACATCCCTCGTCTGACATGACCGGTATGCGGGAGGCAGAGCATGCAAGCAGAAACAAAACAAGCCAACTCTGAAGTACGATATGAAATCACCCTCGATGACCTGCCATTGCATTGTCCGATGCCCGGCATGTCCACATGGAACTCGCACCCCAGGGTGTTTCTTCCTATTGAGGAAACCGGTCATGCGCGCTGCCCTTATTGCAGCGCAGAATACGTGCTGACCGATCAAGCTACTGATTAGGAATTTCTCGCGATATTGTGAACAACTCCACACGTATCCTGGTTGTGGGTCCGGCATGGGTCGGTGACATGGTCATGGCCCAGTCCATGTTCAGGTTAATCAAGATGCGCGAACCGAAAGCAACAATAGACGTGGTGGCGCCGGCCTGGACCAAACCGTTGCTGGCGCGTATGCCGGAAGTTAATGAAGCCATTGCAATGCCTTTGGGTCATGGACAGTTGCAACTGGGCTTGCGCTGGAACCTGGGTCGGCAGTTGCGCGACCGCCATTATAATCGTGCCATTATCCTGCCGCGTTCGTTCAAGTCCGCTATTACCCCCTTCGCTGCAAAAGCTGCGCTTCGTACCGGATATATCGGTGAAATGCGCTGGGGCCTTTTGAACGATGCCCGGCGCCTCGACAAGGATGCTTTGCCACGCACGGTGGATCGATTCAATTACCTGGCGCTTGAGCCCGGCGAGGAGTTGCCGGAAATTACGCCATTACCACGGCTTGTTACCGGTGTCGATGAAGCCGAGGCGCGCCTGCAAGCGCTGGGCAGTGCCCGTCCTGATTCGCCGGTGCTGGGTTTGTGCCCGGGCGCAGAGTACGGCCCGGCCAAGCGCTGGCCGGTGGAGCACTTTGCCAGTGTTGCCCGCAGCATGCGTGACCGCGGCTGGGCGGTCTGGTTGTTTGGTTCCGGCAAGGACGTGGATGCCACGCGCGCCATTGCCGAACTAACCGGCGAAGGCTGCCTGGATCTTGGTGGCAAGACCAGTCTTGGTGAAGCCATTGATCTTATGGCTATGTGCACTGCTGTTGTCAGTAATGATTCCGGGTTAATGCATGTGGCCGCAGCAACAGATCGGCCGCTGGTGGCCATATACGGTTCATCTGATCCCGGGTTTACGCCACCATTAAATGAGAAGGCCAGTATCCTGAGGCTGGGCCTGGATTGCAGTCCATGCTTCCGGCGCGAGTGCCCTCTTGGTCATACGCGTTGCTTGACCGAGATTACGCCGGAACAGGTCATCGGTGCCTTGCAGAGGCGCCAGGTCTGATGAAACGTGTACTTGTGGTCAAAACCTCATCTCTTGGTGATGTTATTCATACTTTGCCGGCGATAACTGATGCCAGTCGGCAGTTGCCCGGGCTGCGTTTTGACTGGCTGGTGGAAGAATCGCTGGCTGAAATACCGGCCTGGCATCCGGCTATCCATGAGGTCATACCGGTGGCGTTGCGTCGTTGGCGCGGGAGCCCGCTGAAAACCTGGCGGTCCGGTGAATGGACCACATTCAGAAACAGGCTGCGCCAGTACGACTATGATTGCATTATTGATGCCCAGGGACTGATCAAAAGTGCCGTACTGACCCGCCTGGCTAAAGGTCGGCGCTGTGGGTTGGCGGCAAAGGCCGCGCGTGAACCGCTGGCCGCCTGGGCGTATGATGAAAAGCATGTCATTGCCCGGGGTCAGCACGCCATTGACCGGGTACGGCAGCTGTTCGCTGCCTGTCTTGACTATAATGTTCCGGCCACTGGGCCGGATTACGGTATAGACCGGCAGCGTGTTATGCCCGGACAAGCTGTTACTGGAACCGCGCCCTACCTGGTATTTCTGCACGGTACCGCGTGGACGACCAAGTTGTGGCCGGAAACCTACTGGCAGACATTGATTCGACTGGCAACAGCTGCCGGTTACAGGGTGTACCTGCCCTGGGGCAATGATTCTGAATATGATCGCGCCTGGGCGCTGGCCAGGACAAGTGACAAGGTAACGGTATGTGATGCGATGAACCTTGTGCAGTTGGCACAACTGATCGCCGGCAGCAATGGTGTCGCCGCTGTCGATACCGGTCTTGGACATATGACTGCTGCGCTGTCGGTACCGGCGGTAACGGTATACGGGCCAACCCGCCCGGGCCTGACCGGTACGCGCGGCAATCATCAACGACACCTGGAATCCGTGTATCACTGCGCGCCGTGCCTGAAGCGCAAGTGCAAACAGCCGGCACTGCAGGCCGCCTGGCCACCATGTTTTGCCGAGCTTGATCCTGACCGGGTCTGGCAGTTATTACTTGAAGAAATGGAGTCGCGCAACTGATGTCCAGTTATCGCCTGGCCTTTGCCGTGTCAATGTATTTTGACTATGGCGGCATGCAACGCAGTATGTTGCGTATTGCTCATGAGTGCGCCCGGCGTGGACATGACGTCCACATCTTTACAGGTAGCTGGACTGGTGACAAACCTGAATATGTCACTGTCCATGAACTGGATACGCGCGCTTTCACTAATACCGGAAAAAACGACGTACTTGCCGCGAAACTGAAACAGGCCGTTGCCGCTGAGCATTTTGATTGCGTGGCCGGCTTTACCAAGATTCCGGGACTCGATGTCTATTATGCCGGCGACCCGTGTTATGCCGCCCGCGTCAATGAAGACAAGCGTTGGTGGTACAAACTGTTGCCTCGTTACCGCGCATTCATTCGCCAGGAAGCTGCAGTATTCAATCCGTCGGGCAATACCGAGTTCATGTTGATAGCCCACCAGGAAAAGAAGAAGTTTATTGATTACTACAAGGCCAGGCCGGAGCGTTTTCACCTGTTGCCGCCAGGCATCAACCGTAACAAGTTGCTGCTGGAGCTGATCAGTCACGATGCCCGCGAAGAGTTACGTGATCATCTTGGTATCGCAGCCAATGACAACATGATCCTGCTGGTCGGTTCACGTTTCCGTACCAAGGGCGTGGATCGGGCGCTGCATGCGTTTGCATCACTGGCGACAGCGCAAAGAGAAAAAAGCAAGCTGGTGATAGTTGGTGGTGACAGGCAGGCGCCCTATGCGAAGCTGGCGAGAAAGCTGGGAATTGAACACCGTGTTGTGTTTACCGGCGCGCGCGACGATATGGCACTGTTTTATGCCAGTGCCGACTTGTTATTGCACCCGCCCTACAGCGAGAACACCGGCACCATTTTGATCGAAGCCATGTTGTTTGGTCTGCCGGTGCTTGCTACCGATAATTGTGGCTTTGCTTTTCATGTACGCAATGCCAATGCCGGCCTGATTTGTCCTTACCCGTTCCAGCAACAAAACCTGAACCGCCTGCTGGCGGAAATGTTGACATCGAAGAAGTTGCCGCAATGGCGTAACGGTGGTCGAACCTATTGCGATATCACTGACCTGTACAGCCTGATTGAGCGGGCCGCGGACGTCATTGTCGATCGCGCCAGGCGCAATGCGCAGTCACGCCGCGGAGGCGCGGTGTGATATTTGTGCGTGAGGAAGTGCGCCAGGACTTTCCGGAAACCACGGTGGCCGGGTTTATGGCCATTGACAGCGAGACCGTCAAGCACGTGGTGGCTGACCGGCGTACGTCGCATTTTTATCGAAACGGGCGACACTACTACATGAAGGCACACCACGGCATTGGCTGGGGTGAAATCCTGAAAAACCTGGTGACCTTCAAGTTGCCGGTGCTGGGTGCACGCAGTGAGTGGCAGGCCATACGTGCCCTCGAGCGCCTGGGCGTGGCGACCATGCGCATCGCCGCCTATGGCGAAACCGGGTTCAACCCGGCGGCAATTCAGTCATTCCTGGTTACCGATGCCCTGGAGCAGACCGAGGACCTGGAGCAGTGGCTCCCGGGCCTGGACCTGGCCCGGCCCGCCGATGTGCGCCTGAAGCGCGCCATTATTGCGCGCATGGCCAAGGTTGCCCGAATTCTCCATGGCAATGGCCTGAATCACCGCGATTTTTACCTGTGCCATTTCCGTATTGATCTTTCCGAAGGAAAACCGGTCGAGGACAACCTGCGCCTGTACCTGATGGACTTGCACCGGATGCAGCAGCGTCACAAAACGCCCGAGCGCTGGGCGGTCAAGGATGTGGCCGGGCTGATATACTCCGCCTTCAATGTGCGTGGACGACCGCTTTTCAGTCGCACCGATATTGCCCGCTTCATTCGCGCGTATGAATCTTCTGATTTTGGCAGTGCTTGTCGAAGTCACCGGAAATTCTGGCAGCAGGTTACCGCGCGAATTCGCGGGTTTGCCCGGCGCAAGCAGTATAGCCGCGCGGAATTGCCGTCGTGGCTGAAGTGACACCAAGCAAGAACTTTCACCTGGAGCAACACACACGTGGTTGAAAGATTCAATCCGAATCTCGAATTCTCCGACAAGTACGATGACCCACAGGATTCATCATATCGCTTGAACAAACGAGTCGGTGCAGAGGTGGTTGCGGTGGCGTGTCACGCCCGGGTATCGCCATCGGCAACGGTACTGCCGGAATATTTATCAGGCGCCAGGAGGGCGCGTATATCCCGGTTACAACATGAATGTCTTTATTCAAAACACGTACCAGCTGCAAAAAAGTACCAGTGATGACAATGACCAATATCAATATTGACTTCTCCCTGTCAATGCCGGTATCGCTGGCATTGACTGATGGCAGCATACTTGTGTTGAATGAAAGCCGTCGTGTATTGCCGGGACGGAGGCTGGTAGCCAGGGCGCAATGGCAAGATCGTGAAGTGTATGCGAAGTTGTTTGATGAAAGCGCAACGGCACGACGCGAGTTTGATCGTGAGTGTGCCGGTGCCGCGTTGTTGAAACAGCATCTAATCGCGGCACCGGAACTGCTTTATACCGGCATGATCAGCGAGCGTTACCCGGTCATGATTTATGCCTCGCTGGATCCCTGCCAGACTGCGCGCGAAGCGCTTTCTGTTGATGCGCCGGAAACGCCGGAAGCGGGGGTGCAACGACTCAAACAACTGCTGACCCTGCTGGCACAACATCACGCGGCCGGCCTGTACCAGCAGGACATGCATTTGCGCAACTTCCTGTTCAAGGCAGGGATTGTCTATACCATGGATGCCGGCGACATTGTCTCAACTGATGCGCCGCTAGCCTTTTCGTTGGCGTTGACAAACCTGGTTGAGTTCCTGTCATTGATACCGGCTGTGTATGAGCCCGGGCTGGATGAGTTGATAACCTGTTATTTCGGTCAGCGCGCACTGCCGGTGCCCGACCTGGCAGCATTACGGCACCGTGTCAGGCAGGAGCAATACCGCCGTAACCGTCGTTACCTGGACAAGTTGTTTCGAACCAGCAGCGCCCATGTGGCCAGTCGCTCATTCAACCGTTTCGAGGTGGTCGCCCGGGACCTGCCCGAAGCTCAGCAACGTGCACTTGCCGGTATCCAGGAGATGTTTTCTGGCCCGGCGTCATTCCTGAAGCGGGGTAACAGCGCGACCGTGATTCGGGCATCACTTGCCGACAGGCAGGTGGTGATCAAACGCTACAACATGAAAAGTCTGTGGCACCGGTTGCGCCGGTGCCTGCGCCCAAGCCGGGCAGCGCAGTCCTGGCGCAATGCACACCAGTTACTGAGCGTTGGCATTGATACAGCGCAGCCCCTGGCTATGGTCGAATCGCGATTCGGACCGTTGCGTGGACGAGCCTGGCTGGTGATGGATTGGCTGGATGCGCCACACGCACTGGACTATTTTGCCGACGCTGACGTCAGCGAGGAGGACAAGCAGCAATTGGCGCAACGCCTGGTGGCCCTGCTGGAACGGCTGGCGCAGCAGGAAATCGTGCACGGCGACCTGAAAGCCACCAATTTCCTGGTGGTGCGGGGTCGGCCGGTGTTGATCGACCTTGATCCAATGCAGTGGTTGCCCGGCAGCCCGGAGTTCGGGCGGCGGTTTTCACGTGACCTGACCCGGTTTCGGCAAAATTGGCAAAACCGGCCGGAGTCATCGTTGTTTAACCGGCTGCTGGAGGCAAGCCCGGTACTGCATCCGTTCCTGTAAGCCCGGCCGCAGCCGCTTCCCGGGATTTCGGTTATCATAACCCCGTTTTTTCGTCGACGAGCTTCAAAAATGATCACTCTTGGTCTATCCGGTTTGCGCAATCATGATCCCTCTGCAGCGACAGTTGCTGACGGCGAACCTGTCGTAGCCGCTGAAGAAGCACGTTTCGTTCGCGACAAGCATGCCAAGGGGTGGTTCCCGGTGGCGCCAGCCCGGTTCAGCCTGGACGTAGCCCGGGTCAAGCCGGCCGCAGGTTATGTCGGCACCGTCCTGGGCGCCGTATCCTGTGTAGCAACGCAGGAAGGCGACACTGTCAGCAAGATGGAACACGTGTACCTGGGCCCGAGCTGTACTGCCGGACAGTGTCGTGCTGCCTGCGAAGCTCGCCAATCAGGGCCCAGGTGGCAGGGTAGTGAAAACGCTGCTGTCAAAAGCGCGGAGCTGCTGGCTGCAGCAACCCGCTGGCCTGGTTCCGGGGGCGTATGGAGCCTGGTTCGCACGCGCCGGGAAATCGCAGCATCCTGGCTAACCCGAACCATCGAGGTATGGCGGATCGCGTTAACGCGCAAATCAAGCACCGTGAACACTGGCATCGGTTTTGCCCGGGTGTGCCGAACCGTGTTGCTGCTGATATCATCCGGACGGATCACCCGGTGTCTTGCATGACCCTTGCTCTTGATGTGAGCCCGGCGTGGAAAGATCGTATTGTCGAGGTCGTGCACGAAGATGGCGCGGTGCGAGTGAAATTCGTCACCCGCGATACCAAAGCACGGTATTACGAGCTGATCGAAGAGCGGCTAAAACATACCGGAAATGGTGTCATGGTCAATACCTCGTTGAACCATCGTGGTACACCAATGGTGTGCAGCCCGACTGCTGGCCTGAGCATGTTTTTCGGATCAGGCCTGCAATACCTGATTATCGAAGACGTGCCGGTTACAAAGGAATTATGAACATCCTGGTGATTCACAGTCGCGATCTCGAGAAAGGCAGTACCCGGTTTCGGGTAGTGCAGTACCAGCCATGGTTGCAGTCGCAAGGCGTGCACGTTGACTACGTTAATCGGAAGTTGCTGGGCAAAATGCTCAACCGCATCAGCGATTACGATGTCATCATTAACCAGAAGTGCCTGTTGCGCATGGGGCTGCAAAAACAGCTTCGCGCACATGCGAGGCGCCTGGTGTTTGATTACGACGACGCCATTTATACGCGACCTGGCAAGCCCTATGGACTGATTACCGGTTTTCGTGTTCGTCGGCGCATGGCTTACTGGATGCGCCATGCCGATATTGTTACTACGTCCAGTGAATACCTTGCCAATTATGCGCGAAGGTACCAGGACGACAGTCGTGCCAGGGTGCAGGTATTGCCCATGGGTGTCGACCTGTCATTGTGGAGCCCCGATACATCGCGCCGGTCAGAAAAAATCGTACTGGGCTGGGCCGGGGCGCCGGTCAACCTGAAGCACATTGAGCGACTGGAACCGGTGTTGAAGGCGGTACTGGATCGACATAGCAATGTCGAAGTAGCGGTGTTTTCCGGTGACAAGCCGAAATTGTCGATACCGCATCGCTACGTTCCCTACCGCGATGGCGGTGAGCCGGAATTCATCCGTGGTCTTGATGTTGGTCTGTTGCCACTGGTAGATGATGAGCATGCACGCGGCAAGTCACCCATCAAGGCTATTCAGTACCTGGCCTGCGGCGTACCGGTCGCAGGTAATGTCTACGGCGCCACTGCCGAAATAGTGAACAGCGATAACGGCATTGCTGTAGAATCCGAATCTCAATGGCTGGATGCGCTGGAACGACTGATAACAGATGCCGGCCTGCGAAAAAGGCTGGGTGAATCCGGTCGACAACATATTGAACAACATAACGATCGCTCGGTCTTGCAGCAGCAACTGCTAAAAGCTGTCAGCGGTCGAGAGTACGGAGAGTAACCCGGTTGGCAAATATCATCACCCGTTTGTTGAACAGCGCGATGCTGGGTCGAGGCGGAAACCTGCAATCGTTTGAAGATCCGTATCAGGCGGTGGCCCGACTGCTGCGTCACGAAAACGTGACCGGCATACTCGATGCCGGCGCCAGTCATGGCAGGGTAACGGACCGATTCATGCGCCTGTTTCCCGAAGCCCAGGCCTACGCCTTTGAGCCCAATCCCATGTACCGGGATCGCCTGGAAGCGCGAGCAGCGCAGGACAAAAACTTCCATCCGCAGTATTACGCGTTGTCGGACAAGCCCGGATCGCTGGAGTTGCATGTAGCCGAGTCACCGGGTATTACCTCGCTGTTCAGGCCATCAGCCAAGTTGCATGACATGTATCCGGACAAGGCCAGGGAAAAACAGGCGATTATTGTTGATGTCACTACTATTGATGAATGGGCCAGGAACCTTGGCAACCCGGAAATCCAGTTCATGAAGTTCGATATCCAGGGCGGCGAAGTCAATGCGCTGAAGGGTGCGGCAGATACTATCGCACGCGGCACAAAGCTCATTTATACGGAAATCCTTTTTAACTCGCTTTATGATGAAGGTGGCCTGTACACGGATATCGACCGGGTGCTGCGCGACTACGGGTTCCAGATATACAATATCTACAAGCCACGGACTGACGACCAGGGCCGCATTATGTGGGCCAACGCGATCTTTACCAGGCAGATTGATTAACGACCGGTACACTATCAGGATGTAATCATGTTGAAAAAGCTGAAACAGTATTCCCACAGGTTGATGGCGCCACTGCATCGAAAGGAAGCCATTCGCCAGATTCGACAAATGGAAAAGAAGCTGATTTCGCCCAAGACCCGTTTTGCCATTCCATTTGTGTTTCGTGGCAAGGGGTTGTTTCGCCGTATCGAGCCAAGGCAAAACCCGTTTGAAATCGAATCATTGTATGACCGGGTCGCCGAACTGAAACCGCAACGGGTGCTGGAAATCGGTACCGCCCGCGGCGGCACCTTGTACCTGTGGATGCAGGCGGCCAGCGCTGATGCAGAACTGGCCAGTGTCGATCTTCCCGATGGCGATTTTGGCGGCGCTTACCCCCTGGCACGCGTGCCGTTTTACCAGGCGTTTCCTCGTCCTAACCAGAAACTGACCCTGCTGCGCACAGATTCGCACCTGCCGGAGACACTGGACAAGGTGAAGGCATGTTTCAGTGCGCCGGTTATTGACTTTGCGTTTATTGATGGCGATCACACGTATGAAGGCGTAAAGCAGGACTTTGAAACTTACGCGCCACTGGTAAGAAAGGGCGGCCTGGTAGCGTTTCATGATATCCTGCCGCGCCCGGCTGAATCCGGCATCAAGGTGGATCAGTTCTGGAATGAAATCAAGAATAACTATGAATACGAAGAGTTTATCGGTTCACCGGAAACCGGTCGTGCCATTGGCATAGGCCTGCTTCGTATCAAGTAATCTGTCCACGGTGTTACCGGCGCAAGGTCCTGTATAAAAGCACCTGGCCGGATTTGCCGGCAAACTCCCTGACCAGTTCGCCGGCGCTTTCCGCATTGATCTTGCCTGTATCCGTCTTGCGACCAGCCTTGCCGACAATGGCGAAGTAATCTGATTGCCGAATTTTTTTCCAGCTGTTGTAGCCGGGTCCAATGGCAATGTTCCGGCTGTCTTTTGCCATATGACTGTGCCCGGCATGGTACAGCAGGGTTGTGCTGTTGCTGGCAATAACGGCACTGTGATCAATGTTGCCGGCAATCCAGTCAGCAGCTTCACGAATATGCGGTTTGGACTCACCGTGGGACAGTTGTTGCAACGCCGATACAGTAATGAACAGTACGACAATAACTGAAATGGTTTTCATGCCTTTGCCGGCAAGCCGGAAGTTGTCGGCAAGGTAATTCAGCGAATACACCGCCGGGAATAACAGCATTACCACCACTGACAACGTATAGCGACCAACCACAAGATGCGTGGTTAACATGCTGCCAAACAGGATTAACAGGTTGAGGCCGACGATCATTACGAACAGGCGTCGTACATCGGGTTGATTGAACGGCGGCAACTTCAATAATCCGTGGATCGACAGTGCGCCGTAAATAATGGTTACCCGGTTGATAACAGTCTTGACCAGGATGGCAAGGAAGCCGGACAGGATAAACAGCCAGGCATCGTCCGCGTTGTACTTTACCAGTACACCGGTGCTGACCATGTCCGCCTTTTGGCGCAACGCGGAAAGAAAATAAGTGCTGCTTTGCATGAAAAATTTGAGGCCGCTGGTGTTTTCCGGGACAACGCGGGTATACCAGAAATACATGGCAACCAGGCCGCCGGCTGCAAACACCAGGCCCAGTGTCAGTAACAGCTTCCAGTGACGGGATAACGGTCCGGTGGCTGCCAGCAGCAGTATCGGCAGGGCTGCGACATAGACCATGCCCTCAAAACGAAACAGTCCGGAAACAAACAGTCCGGCAATGGCAAAATACAGCCACCGCCGTTCGCGGCGCAGTGCATACACCAGCAGGTTGCCCATGCCCAGCGTGAAAAACGCGACAAAACCGTGGTCACGAATAATCATGCTGCTGTATTTCAGCAATGCCGGGTGCAGCAACAACACCACGGCGGCGATAGTCATGATCTGCCGGTCTGCGCCCAGGCGGTAAATGGTGACCAGGAATGCCCAGGCAAAGACAGCAAACAACAGGCCGTTGACGATGTAGGCGGAGGCGACAATGCCCGGTGCCAGCAGCGCCTGCACTAGGGCGATAAGCATTGAATAAAGCATCATCGAATACAGGCTGAAGGCATATTGCCAGTCGCCGTTGATGATGGCGTCGGCCATTTCCAGGTAGCGAATGGCGTCATTGTTCACCACCGTGTCACGCACTGATTGCCAGGCCAGCAGCACAAGGCCGATGATCAGCGTCAGTATCAGGATGCGGCGGAAGTCGCCAGGGGTAACCGGGTTTGCCTGCATGGGGTTTTAGGTCGCGGCTTCAGATTAAGGTGGCGGCAGTATATCATTGGCCGCCGATTTCGCTCAAAATCCGCTTATGCAACGCTTACTGTACAGCATCGTGTTTTACCTGGTTTCGCCCCTGTTTATTGTGCACCTGCTTGTGCGTGGCCTGGGTAACCCGGCTTATTGGCGGCGATGGCCGGAGCGTTTTGGTCTTGGGTCTGCCGTGAACACACCCGGCTCCCTGATCTGGATTCACGCCGTATCCGTGGGCGAAACCCGTGCCACCCAGCCCCTGGTCGCGGCGTTGCGACAGCACTATCCCGACCACCGTATCCTGTTGACTACGACAACACCGACCGGGTCGGACCAGGTACGGCTGCTCTATGGTGACACGGTCGATCATTGTTACATGCCCTACGACCTGCCCGGCGCGATTCGTCGTTTCCTGCGACGTTGGCAGCCATCGCTGGCCATCATCATGGAAACGGAAATCTGGCCCAACCTGTTCCAGCAATGTCGTGCGCGTAATATCGCGCTGTGCATGATGAATGTGCGTATATCGGACAAATCATTCGGGGGCTATCAGCGTTTCGCGCCCCTGGTGAGGTTGGCACTTTCCGATGCGGCACTGATCATGGCGCAAACCGCAACAGACCGGAAACGCTTGCAGGCCCTGGGCGCCAGGAGTGACAGCCTGCATGTTACCGGCAGCATCAAGTACGATCTCAGTGTCAGTGACGAGGTGCGAATCAAGAGCCGTGATATCCATGAGCAATGGGGTACACGCCGTGCCATCCTGCTGGCCGCCAGTACCCATGATGGTGAAGAACAACAACTGTTGACGGTATACCGTCGGCTGAAACAGCAATATGGCAACTTGTTGCTGGTATTGGTGCCACGACATCCCGAGCGTTTTGACGCCGTAACCCGGCTGGCGCAGTCGGAGAAATACAAGGTCATGCGCAGAACCCGGCAGCAGGGACAACCGCTGTCCGCTGACGTCGATATACTTGTCGGCGATACCATGGGTGAACTGCAGGCGTTTTACGGTGCCTGCACGCTGGCATTTGTTGGCGGCAGCCTGGCGGAAATTGGCGGACACAATATTCTCGAAGCCGCTGCCCTGGGCGTGCCCACGTTGGTCGGTCCGCATGTAAGCAACTTTCGCGATATCACCCGCGACGCGGTTGCCGAAGGCGCCACCGTGCAGGTGGACAATGCCGACCAGCTATTTGATGTTATTGATGGACTGCTGGCTGATCCGGCAGCATGCAATGCCATGGCCAATGCCGCGCGTGATCTTGTTGAAAACAACCGTGGCGCACTGGCCAGCAGCCTGCGATTGATTGAATCGGTTTATCCCGGTGCAAAAACCGGGATCAGTGAATAACCACCGGTCGTGGTTCGCTCTGGCTGACGCGTCGATCTACTGCCGAGCCATGATGGCTGATCATGTGCCAGCTGCCGTTGGCATAATGATAGATGTTGGTAGCAATTACCGGCGGGTGTTCGCGATCATCTTCAGGTATGGTCAGGTACTCATGCACCACTGACACAACAATGTCACCATACTCAAGCCGGTTGCGGATCTCGATTTCAATTTCGATTTCCGGCGCATTGTCAAAAATCTCTTCCCAGCTGATCAGGATACTGTTGAGGTCACCGAGTTCAGGTGTCATCGGGTGCACGCAGTTGATTTCACCGTGACGAAACCAGACTTCTGACATGGCTTCCATATCGCCTTCCTGAAACGCCTGGTAAAACGCGTCTTCAACATCGTCAACAGTTTTGAATATTCGGCTCATCGGATGGCGTCCCCGATTTCGTACAGGTCGTTATCGTTCAGCGAGCCTGCCAGTTGCTTGAGCTTGAGCAGTGCCTGTATCACATCATAGCGTGCATTGGCGTAATCGCGGCGTGCGGCAAACAGGTCCCGTTGTGCATCAAGCACATGCTGGTTGGTATTGATACCGGCGCGAAAACCGGCAAGCTTGGCGTCGATGACACTGTTATGCGCCTTGACCGACTGCGCCAGTGCATCGAGCTTGCGTTTGCCACTGGCCACGCTTTGAAACGCTTCGCGGGTGTCGCGCACCAGTTCTCGCTTCAGCTGTTCCTGTTGTTGCTGCTCGGCTTCGTAGCGTAACCGGGCTTCGCGTGTCTGGATCAAGGTGCTGCCACCCTGGAACAGGGGCAGCTTCAGTTCCAGGTTGTACTCGGTGGCTTCGTAATCGGTTTCGGTATCCGGCAGCGCCAGGCTGCCATCAGCCTTGCGCCGGTAACGCTCACCACTGACACTGAGTCGCGGGTAGTGACCGGCACGCTGGCGACTGATTTCCTGCCGGGCGGCATCGGTCCCGGCTTCGCCTGCCAGTAGCGCGGCATTGTGCTGCATTGCCTGCTCAATCCAGTTGTTCATGTTGTCCGGCTCGGGATTCGGGATCACAAAATCATCGCGCAACGGAATTACGTCGTCGATGGTTTCGCCACTGAGAATATGCAGGTCATCACGGGCTCGATCCAGCGCTACCTGCCGTTCAATCACGCGCGCATCCACCAGCGCCAGCCGGGCCTCGGCTTCATAGGTTTCGGTCACCGCGGCCATACCTACCTCAAGCCGCGCCCGTGCCAGTGCTGCCTGTTCCTTCAGTGCCGCCTGCTCGGCCTGGGTCAGCGCCAGTTCCTCGCGCGAGCGCAGAAAGTCAAAGTAAATACGGGTAACCCGAAGAATAAGGCCCTGCCGGGCGGCGAGCAGTTGTGCATCGGCCCGGCGCCGAATAGCGCCGGCCTGCGACAAGCCGGCAAAGGCACGGGCATCAAACAGTGTTTGGTCAACGGTAAGCGAGTACGAATCCGCCTGCGATTCGTTGGTGGCGACAGTTTCGGTTGTGCCGCCCGGGTTGGTGGTCAGGCTTTCTTCCAGGTGTTGCCGGTTGGCGCTGGCATTGACTTGCGGCAACAGCGCACTGCGCGCCAGCGGCAATGCCTGGCCATCAGCCTCGGCTCGCTGACTGGCGGCGAGGTAGGCCGGGTCACGGGTGATGGCGGTGCGGTACAGTGTGCGCAGGTCCCAGGCGGTGCCGGGAACGGGTTCGGCGGCCACTGCGGCCAGGTTGAGCACCAGGCCGGCGGCCAGCATGGCGCCGGCCAGCATTGACCTAGTAGGTTTCCATGTACGGATCAAGTTGCCGTGCCCAGGCGTCAATGCCACCACGCAGGTTGTGCAGGTGTTCAAACCCGGCGCGTTGCAGCATGACCGCAATATGTTGGCTCCTGATTCCATGGTGACATATCACCACGGTTTCGCGTTGCGGGTCCAGCTCGGTGAGGCGGTTCATGACTGAACCCATAGGCATGTGTACCGAGTCGGGTAATCGACAGATGTCACATTCCCAGGGTTCACGGACATCCAGAATCAGAGGTTTATCGTCGCGGTCCAGGCGTTGTTTCAACTCCTGGACCGTCAGCTGGTTGATCATGCGCCGCTGTCGGGCCAGGTCCTAGAACTGAAACTGCCTGGAAGGGATGGCGTTTTTCAGTGGCGGCAGCGAGGTTTCAAACAATACCAGGCTGCCCCAATGTTCGTCATTAATGCGTGTTACCAGGCGCGCTTCCATCACCGGCGCATCACCGATTACGGCAAACAGGCGACCACCCTTGGTGAGCGTTTCCTTGAAGCTTTCCGGCAAAACCGGCAATGACCCGGTCAGCACAATCACGTCATAAGGCTGGTGTGAATCCCAGCCGCGGGCGCCGTCACCCTGTTCAATAGTGACGTTGGTAATGTCGTGCGCTTTCAGGCGGGCTTCGGCGGCTGCTGCCAGGTCAGCATCCAGTTCAACGCTGTATACGTGTTTGCCCAGTTGCGCCAGCAGTGAGGTCAAATGACCGGAACCGGTACCAATTTCGAGGATCGTGTCTGTCGCCTTGATATCCAGCGCCTGCAGCATCTTGCCTTCCATTTGCGGAGTAAGCACATACTCGCCATTGCCCATGGGGATGGCAGTATCGGAATAGGCGCAATTTTTGAAGGCTTCGGGCACGTAGTCTTCGCGCGGCGATCCGGCGAACACTTTGAGCACCTTGTGATCCAGCACGTTCCAGGTGCGAATTTGCTGTGAAACCATGTTATGGCGTGCGATGGCGGTATTGGACTGGGTCATGCTGCTCTCCTGGTTCATTATTATGGCAGGGGTCGCCATTAGACTGCTCGCAGGCTGGATAGACTACGATCTTTGGCCGGCATCGGCAAGAAACCGCGGCGGGATCATCCCAAAATCTGAATTCGCGTGGATAAGGCCTGTTTATGGTGTGGCGACTGGCGTTGCAGGGTCGGTCCGAACCGGAATGACCGGGTCAGGCATGGGCTTGTTGCAGCGCGTCGGCAGGCTGCTTGGGCAGTCGAACCCAAAAATTGGAACCGACATCCTTCTTGCTTTCAAAATCGATGGAACCACCAAGCAGTGATACCAGTTGCGCCGTCAGCGCCATGCCGATACCGGTACCTTCGACGCCATCGCGGTCGTTGAGTCGCTCGAACGGGCTGAAAACCTTTTCACGATCCTCGTCGGTGATCCCGGTTCCGGTGTCCTTGACCGAGAACACCACGTGTTCGCCGTCCGAGCGCACATCAATATCGACGTGGCCGTAGGCCTTGTTGTACTTGATGGCATTGGAAATCAGGTTGATCAGTACCTGCTTGATGCGCAAGCGATCGGAAACAAGTGCCGGCTTGTCATTAAGGTGCATATGCAGTTCGATAACAGCCTTGTTGGCCAGCGGTTGCATCAGCGTCAGGCATTCGGCCAGAATTTCTTCCGAGTGAATGGTGTTTAAATTGAGCTCAAGCCGGCCTGATTCGATGCGCGCCATATCCAGCACTTCGTTGATCAGGTTGAGCAGGTGCGTGCTGGCAACGTTGATTTCCTTGACGTAATCTTCGTGCACATCACTCAGTTGGTCGGCATCAACAGCCAGCAACTGGGCAAAACCCATAATCGCATTGAGTGGCGTACGCAGTTCATGGCTCATGCGCGACAAAAAGTCAGACTTGGCGTTGCTGGCCGTTTCAACTTCTTCCTTGGCTATCTTCAGCGCATCGAGCGTGGACTTGTGGTCCAGGATTTCCTGCTCAAGGTTGCGCATGTTGGTTTCATTGGCCCGGGTAAGCGCCAGGTTCTTGCTGAAATTGTCGAGAATGGGTGTCAGCAGTTCCCGGTAGGGCATTTTTGCAAACGTGTGGTCGCTGGTACTGAGCAAAAGAAACACACCATCGTTCTTGACCGGCAGGATTAACAGTGCCGTGGCCTTGACCCGGTCACCAATGATTGCGCGAATCTGGTCGGCATCCTCAAACAGTTGCGAGCCCCTGGCAATAACCGACTCTGTCAGCTCAATATCTTCGTAGTCGATGCGGGTTTCACGGGCGCCGCAAATGGCGTGTTCGATTTCGTGGAACCTGTCGCCAGGTATGTTGTAGAAATTCAGGCGTACGTAGTAACCGCAGGGAAAACCGGTGTGATACAGCAGTCTTTGGAGTGCCTTGGTAAGCAATGGCGAGGTGCGGGTTTCGCCGCTGGTTGCCAATGCCATGTCATAGAGGAGGGCATAGTACTGGTTCGGATCCATATGCCCTACCAGGGGGCGGCCACCAGCGCTGCGTTATGAAACAGCGGGTAGTTGCCTGATGCGGAACTTCCGATCTCACCCAGCGACAGCGCGCCGTATACGGCAGCGGGCCTGGATTTTTCGATCAGCGAGTGCAGTTCGTCCTTGGCGCCGTCACCCAGGTGCATACGGCGGCCGGCGCAATAAAAGTTGAGCAGTGTTTCCGGTTTCAGTTTTTGCGCATAGTCACCTACCTTGTCGGAGGTTTCCTGAGAACCCAGCTCTACCGCGTTGAGAATGGTCAGTAGCGTATTCGGTGGAACTTCGCCAACGCAGAACAATGAGCCGTCATCCTGCAACGCTACCGGTATACGTACCAGCGGGTCGCCGTCCAGCCGGCTGATGCCAAACGGGAAGTGCACACCGTACTGGTAAAAATTCTCCGGCGTAATATCGACGCCGTACTCTTCCTTGACCAGCTCCTGGTATACCTCGAACGCAGGTCGCCAGTTGATGCTGGTGATGCGGTTGCCTTCGGCCGCGGTGGCGGTCATCTGCATATCGGGAACATGATAGTCATGTGACAGCATGGCGCCCGGATGACCGGGTAACAGGCAAGCCATCAGGCCGTTACCAATATACTGGTCGTTATCGAACAGGCAGGGCATGGGCTGAAAGGTTTCGCTGCCGGCATTGACGCCGAAGTAATGCACCTGGTTGGCAACATTGAGGTACAGCTTGTCCAGCACGGTGGCGATGTTGGGCAACATGCCATCAAAAATCAGGAACAATGACGGGTCAGCTTCGTCCGATTGCTTGATGACACTTACGAGTTCAGTCAGGCGCTTGTCCAGTTCATCAGGATTCAGTGGCAGGTCGGGCAATACCCAGTGATGTGCGCATTCATAGAAGGGCATCAGGATGACGCCGTGATCATGAAAGCCTTCGGGCGTAATCAGTTCCGGGAACATGGCGCCAACCAGGCCGTAGCCCATATCATTAAAGGTGGCCTGCAAGGTGGGGATGCTGTCCCGGTCTTTTTCTGCCACCATCGCCAGAAAACCGCCACTGGATGACTTGGCTTTGCGCGCCGAAATGGCATCCCGTATACCCTGTGCGTCCAGGGCGTCAAAATATGCCGCATCATTCATCAGAGTGAGTCCAGTTTTTGGTTATAAATTTTCATCGCGTATTTTCATTGTAGCCTTCCAAACCACCAGAGTTAAACCGGAAATTTGGAAAAAATTGTCAATTTCATGACGTTTGTGTAACTCATATCACACAAGACAAATTCGCATACAGTCCGCGCTTGCGCCCCGGCGGGCGATCGGCTACCTTGGGTCGCTGAGCTGCTAGGGGTGCCCGCAATGAGTTATCGACGGGCTGAGAGAAACCCTTAGAACCTGATCCGAATCACGGCGTAGGGAAGTAGCTGGCACTCGATATGGCCTGCATTCCCCGCCCCAATTGCCTAATCCGAGAACTGCCATGAGCGCCATCCCACCTTTATACAAACAGAATTTCCTGACCAAGACCGCCAGGCTGTCCGAAGAAGTGACCCAGCCATTTTCCGGTTCAAAGAAGATCTATATCGAGGGGTCAAGACCTGACATCCGCGTGCCCATGCGTGAAATTCAGCAGGCCGATACCCACACCAGTGGTGAGCCTGAAAACAACCCACCCATTACCGTGTACGACACATCCGGCCCCTACACCGACCCGGAGGCCCGCATCGACCTGTTGCAGGGCCTGCCCGCCCTGCGTGAAGCCTGGATCGACGCGCGCGGCGATACCGTATTATTAGATGGGCCGTCATCCGAGTTTGGTCGCAAGCGTCAAAGTGATCCGGAACTGGCGCACCTGCGCTTCGAGCACATTCGCACGCCACGCAAGGCCAAGACCGGCGGGAATGCCACCGGTAATGTGACCCAGATGCACTACGCGAAAAAAGGCATCATCACGCCGGAGATGGAATACATCGCCATTCGTGAGAACAATCGCGTCCAGGAACTGCGTAATGACCCGCGTTACGAAAAGTTGTTAAGGCAACATCCCGGCAACCCGATGGGCGCCAACATCCCGGACCTGATCACGCCCGAATTCGTCAGGGATGAAGTGGCCTCGGGCCGCGCCATTATCCCGGCCAACATCAACCACCCGGAACTGGAGCCCATGATTATCGGCCGCAACTTCCGGGTGAAGATCAACACCAACATCGGTAACAGCGCCGTCACCTCCTCCATCGAAGAAGAAGTGGAGAAAATGGTCTGGAGCGCACGCTGGGGTGGCGACACGCTGATGGATTTGTCCACCGGCAAGAACATACACGAAACCCGCGAATGGATACTGCGCAACAGTCCCATGCCCATCGGCACCGTGCCCATTTACCAGGCGCTGGAAAAAGTCGACGGCGCGCCGGAAGAACTCACCTGGGAACTGTTCCGCGATACGCTCATCGAGCAGGCCGAGCAGGGCGTGGATTACTTCACCATTCACGCCGGTGTACTGCTGCGCTACGTGCCGCTCACCGCCGAGCGTGTCACCGGCATTGTCTCCCGCGGCGGTTCGATCATGGCCAAGTGGTGCCTGGCGCACCACCAGGAGAACTTCCTCTACACCCATTTCGACGATATCTGCGAAATCATGAAAGCCTACGACGTATCATTCTCGTTAGGCGATGGCCTGCGCCCCGGCAGCCTCATGGATGCCAACGACGCCGCCCAGTTCGGCGAGCTGGAAACCCTGGGCGAACTCACCAAGGTCGCCTGGCAGCATGACGTGCAAACCATGATCGAAGGCCCCGGCCACGTGCCGCTGCACATGATCAAGGAAAACGTCGATAAGGAACTGGAAGACTGTTACGAAGCGCCGTTTTATACACTCGGCCCGCTGATCACCGACATCTCCCCGGGCTATGACCATTTATCCTCGGCCATCGGCGCCGCCAACATCGGCTGGTACGGCACCGCCATGCTGTGTTACGTCACGCCCAAGGAACACCTGGGACTACCGAATAAAGAAGACGTACGCGAAGGCATCATCGCCTACAAGGTCGCCGCCCATGCCGCCGACCTCGCCAAGGGATTCCCAGGCGTCCAGGTGCGTGACAACGCACTGTCAAAAGCCCGCTTTGAATTCCGCTGGCAAGACCAGTTCAATCTCAGCCTCGACCCGGAAAAAGCCCGCTCCTTCCACGACGAAACCCTGCCCAAGGACGCCCACAAAGTGGCGCATTTCTGTTCCATGTGCGGGCCGAAGTTTTGCTCGATGCGGATAACGCAGGAAGTCCGAGAATTTGCGAAAAAGGGATTGGAAGAAAAATCCAAGGAATTTGCTGAATCCGGGGGCGAGATATATAAAAAGGCGTAAGAAGGGATGCGACCGGAGCGCGACCCGAACCAGCACAGCTGGTTCAGGAAGTACTTAATGAGTCTCGTAGAGATTCTAAAGTGCTAGCGTAGGAAGTGCCCAATAAACCGCTGAAAGCGGTTTTAGGGTGCCGAAAAGACTGAAGAATTTAAAGAAAAAGGCAAGGAAATCTATCAAAAGGCCTGATGGATGAGCTAGACTCTATAACAAGGAGTTAAACATGGCTCGACCCATCGAAGAAATCGAAAAAGAGCTATTCGAGCTGCCTCGAGAAGATCGGGCGCGCGTCGCGCGTGACCTGATCGTCAGCCTTGACCAGGAAGAGCAACACGTCAGCCCCGAAGAATGGGATCGCGCCTGGAAAGCCGAAATTGCACAGCGACTGGAAGACCTGGAAACCGGTAAAACCAGATTCATCCCCGGCGAAGAAGTTATGCGCCGTGCCCGGGAGCAGCTTAAACAGCAATAATTACAACTCTGCTCAAGGACGAGTATGAAATATCGACTGACTTCCGCCGCAGAGCGGGAGTTGAATAGAGTTATGAACTATTATGAGAGCCAGTTACCGGGGCTGGGAGGCGAGTTCCTGACCGAGGTAGAACGCACGGTCAGCCTTGTTACCCGCAACCCCCGCGTCGGCACCGTTTATATGGGCGATGTTCGCCGCTGCCTCACCCGGCGATTTCCTTTTTCATTGTTTTGTCGCATCGCCCCGGATTGCATCGATGTGATTGCGATTGCGGGTAATCGAAGAGAGCCGGGGTATTGGAACGGCTAGAGCAGGAGTTTTTGGCTCTGATCTTCCTCACCATTTCGGACACGGTTATTGGGCAACAGCCTGCATTCTTTCATACTCCAGCGGGGCCTGGTAGCCCAGGGCGGAATGCAGGCGTTGTCGGTTGTAATACAGTTGTATGTAACTAAATAACTTCTGTTTGGCTTCCCGTAATGAGGTAAAACGTTCATCTCTCACCAGTTCTTCCTTTAGTGTATGGAAGAAGCTCTCTGCTACCGCATTGTCGTGGCAATTGCCTTTACGGCTCATGGAGCACTGCATCTTGTGGTGTTTCAGTTTCTCTCGGTAGGCCTGTGCCGTGTACTGGCTGCCCTGGTCGGAGTGCACCAACACACCTCAAACAATCGGGGACGGACCACGGTTTTCTAAATAATAGGGGATAGGCCACGGTTTTGCTTGATCCCTGTCTCCGATCACTGCCCGATTACTGAGACTCATTTGATTCCGTGACTCCATTGGTTTATGAGGGAGGTTCAGTCTGGCCGAAGTTTTCTGCTTCTCCACGGAATCCCGTCGGGACGCGGCTCCTACAACAACAATAATTGCAGTTTTATTACCGGTCGTTGATATGAAATAGTCTGGGCATGACTACAGAATAGAGGATCACCCCCATGCTGGAGAAAAATCAGGTTGCGCCGGGATTTTCCGTGCCTAACCAGGCCAACAAGACTGTCAATCTTGCAGATTACAAGGGCAACAATACCGTGGTGTTGTATTTTTATCCCAAGGATGACACTCCAGGTTGCACGATCGAGGCTAACCAGTTCACCGAGCGGGCGATCCTGTTTGCCAATGCGGATGCCGTGGTGCTGGGGGTGAGTAAGGATAACTGCATCAGTCACCAGGCATTTATTGATAAATACGGTCTCAAGGTGGAGCTTCTGGCCGACACCACGGGCGAGTTATGCGAGGCTTATGGAGTATGGCAGGAGAAGGAAAAAAACGGCGTCAAGACCATGGGTATAGTGCGATCAACCTTTATTATTGATAAACACGGCCTGTTGGTACAAGCCCATTACGGCGTAACGCCCGATGGTCACGCAGAAGACGTGCTGAAGGTCGTGCAGGCACTTCAGGCCGCAGAGGCGGATTAAATAAAAAGTTAGAAGCGATGCCAAAGCCTCCGTTAAAGTGGGGTCGGTTCACTCCGACCCGGTTTTACTCCGTAAATAGTTTGCGATAATGAAGATAATAGATTGACTTGCCACCAGAACCCTATATAGTGGCAACAGCTGCAAAGAAAGCCTCTTGTTTATACTCTACACTTCGTTGCTTTACTCGTAAGTCATCGTCCTGCGGTTTCTAAGTATCAGTCCAAAATCTTTGCTACATACGCCTCTTGTAGGCAACCTTATATTATTTATTACAGGATATTATTATGTCTAATACAGTAAACGGCACCGTTAAGTGGTTCAATGACGCCAAAGGCTTCGGATTTATCGAGCAACAAGCGGGTCCCGATGTGTTTGCACACTTTAGTGCGATCGCCAGTACCGGGTTCAAAACCCTGGCGGAGGGCCAGCAAGTTCAGTTCACCGTCACTAACGGTGCCAAGGGTCCCCAGGCCGAGAATATTGTCTCCATCTGATTATTGTTTAGCGCTATGCTATTGTAGCGACTAACACGATTCGTAATTAAACAGGGCAAGCCATTACCGGCTTGCCCTTTTGTCTTAAAAGATATTCCCGGGCAATCAATACAGAACGCCGTTATAAAAACCGCCTATCAATATAACTGATTGGCTATTACCTGATAAAGGGAGTAGGGTATCAATCAGTTCATCGCCACATCCTCTTCATTTTCATTAAACACGACTTTCTAAAGGATGGAGTTCCGTTAAATGCGGCACACTTTGTGTCGCACAGCATACGGCAGGCGATTTGGCAGGAGAATCCCATGCTTATTCGAAACAATATCCCGGCACCATCCATTCCGACTCCGATTTATACCGAGTACAACTTCTTAAAAGCGGCATCCCAGGAATGCATGCCGCGCGACCAGGGCCAAAGTCGGCGCATACATGAACCGACATTTCGCAAGCCACTTTATGACCCCATGACTGGCGATGCCATTAACGTGGCCAGTGATCAACCGCAGATTGTCGACGGTAACCTGACGCTCTATTTCACATCAGACAACACGCGAAAGGCTTACATGGATATGCCGTTTAACCACCCCAATCCCAGATTGCCGTTCCCGGCCAGCCATGATGATGATCGTGGCGGATAAACGCGGCATGCATACAGTAACAGAGATGGCGATTGAGACAGTTGACCATCTGCGTCAACCCGGATCGGCTGCACGTATTAACAGGAATACACAATGAAACAATATTTAATCAATGCATATTCAATCGAGTCAACCAGCAAGTTATCCGATAATCGACAAGTCGAACTGAAAAAGCAAAAGTGGAACCGCGCGAAATCTCAGTTAATGGCAGATAGCGAAGACATCACGCTAAGTGATGAACACTGGAAAGTATTGAGCTGTCTGCGCAAACGATATCGGTATGACGGTTTGCCACGGCATGCCCGCTACCTTGCTAAATCGCTCATTCGGGAATTCGCCACCCAGGGCGGAAACAAATACCTGCGTAAATTGTTTCCGGGCGGTCCAGTTACACAAGGCAGTCGTTTTGCAAACGTTTCAGTGCCACCTGATGCCGCGGATGTATCACATGGATCTTGCTACTGAACGAATAGTGATCTTCTTCACCATTTCGGACACGGTTTTGCTTGATCCCCTTTGCCAGCATAGAAAATTATAAGGGCTCGAATTGATTAATGTAAAATCACTTCGAGCCCTTTTCTCTTTTTACTATCTTACTGGATTGTCACGCCGTCCCCTGGTTTTAACGCCTGTTGGTCTTACATATCTTTGTTGGTCCATTTGGCATAGTAATTCATATACTTGTTCATAATGCTTGGCATGTGGCCTTGTGCCCACCGATCCGTGGCGGGGGTGGTATCAACCCATTGTGAGGCACGAAGGTAGCTCCTGGTAATAAAAGAGTCGAGCTTGGCTGGCGGAATCGCTTCCATGGATAAGCGTTGGCGCAAAACGCCGGCCCGCATATAAACATAAACATAATAAGTTTTGTTCGCAACAACGTTGGCAGACATGAAATCTGCAGCCTCACCAACAATCATAAACAAGTGTTTACCTGGGTCTACCTCGTAGTCAAACTTTTTCTGTCCGGCCAGGATCGCAATAATTGACGGCTGATTGTCTTCGATCTTAAAAATGCTGCCCTGGATTGTTGTACCGTGAGGGCGCACGAATATAATCTTTGCCTTGCCCGGCGATGGTTTGGATAATGCCGGACTGTCCGGAACCAGGCGCATGTGTTTGACTTTTGCAGGGCCTATGCAGCCAGAAACAGCCAGGGTTATAACTATAGCTAAAGTGGTCAGGTAATGTATTTTAAATAATTTCGTAGTCCATCATTATAGTTATATAATAATTATAGTCCTGAAGTAACAGGTCTTGAAATTATAGATAAGGATTGCGTTTTGTTAAATAAAATGGGTCAGCACCCTTTTCCGAAGGTGCGATGCACTAAAAGCCTCCTCCTAAATGAAGGAGGCTCATTCCAGCGTCTCGCGCCAGAAAAAGGCTTGTGGTTCAATCAGACAGAGTTTTGTCATCGCTGCGAAGACGTTCTCGGTATTTCTTTTTGGCCAGCTGTTGCATGTCTTCGATCGTATCACTTTCATCAAGAATTTCCCGGCCGAGCAGGGTTTCGATGGCGTCTTCCAGTGTAACGATGCCAGCGGTCTGGCCGAACTCATCCTCGACCAGGAACAAGTGACCGCGGTGCTTGATGAACAAGTCTAGTAACTGCTGCACGGGAAGTTTTTCCGATACCCGGTATATCGGGATTGTATATGCACTGATTTGCGCTGACCCTTCGCCGTTGCGCTCGGCCTTGAACAGATCATGCTTGATAACCTTGCCGACGATGTTGTCGGGAGTATCCTGATACACGGGTATACGGGTAAATTCGGATGTCCTTGGATCGTTCAGGGCGGCAGTCACGCTTGTGGACTGGTCAAACATGTGAACCACGGTGCGCGGCGTCAGAATCTGCTCTGTTCGAATTTCCCGCAACCGCAGGACGTTTGACAAGTAAGTGTTCTCCTGCTCATAGAGACTGCCCACCTTATGGCCTAGTGACGCGAGCGCAATGATTTCCTCCCGTGTGATTTCGTTATCCTTGTGTTTTCTGAACAGCCTGGTCAGGCGGGTGGAGAGCCAGACCAGGGGATACACAAGCTTCACCAGCCAACTTATTATATATGCCACCGGAACAGCCAGTCTTTGCCAGTACACGGCACCCAGCGTTTTGGGAATAATCTCGGAAAAATACAAAATGGCCAAGGTAAGAAGTATGGCAATCAAGGTTTCCCACTTCTCACCGTATATCACCACTGCCTGCGAGCCGACGCCAACGGCGCCCATCGTATGGGCAAAGGTATTCAGGATTAAAATTGCAGATAGCGATTTATCCAGATGATCTTTTGCGGATGTGAGCAGCTTGCCGGCCCGCTGACCGTTTGTAAGCATTTTTTCCACGTAGCCGGGCGTGATCGACAATAGCACTGCTTCAAGAATTGAGCAGAGAAACGAAACCCCGATGGCGATAGCGAGGTAAATCAATAGGAGTGTCACGATAAAAATCAGCCTGGATCAAAACGAGATTTGAATTTAGCAAGGATGAGGAAAAAAGGGTACTGATACCGCACCGCACTGGAGTCATAACAGGCCCGGAAATTGCCATGCCTTGTATGTGAAAACGGGTCAGCCTGAAGACAGCCAATTCTGTGGATGTTCATGGTCGAGACAGAATTCACCCCGGGCATGACCACGACCCGACAAGGCAAGTGCACAGCGGAAATCGTCCGTCGGCTGATTTGGTTCTCGGGAAACCGGGAACAGATCGCATTCGTGGCCTTTGCGAGGTTCAATCAAGGACGTCCTGGGCCGCGCCCGTTTCGTGATTCTACCTAATGTTAAGTAAATACAATGGTTTGATGCTTGTCTTGTTGCGTAACTGCAGCCTCTGGTGAATGACTTGGCGCGTGGAGGCAAGGCATAACCTGGGTTTGTTTTTTCAGAATAGTCCGGCAGGAAACCCAGGATCGCCTGCGGCCCGGCTCAAATTTATGACTATCTTCGAGTCAAGTGGATTCGCCATAGTAGTCAGCACCCGTTACTGGATTCTCGCGCCAGGATTTTGTGCGGCGGTTATTGCGAAAGATAGTCGCGTATACCGGAGTCCTGTAATGCATGAATCAATGCTTTGGTGATCGCACTTTCCGCCGTTGCTTCAACAGCCTTTGGTGATATCGCATAGCCTGAGTTGGACTTGCCGGAAAATATGCGTGTCTTGCCATCACCAGTCTGGACCGAGATATCGACAACCTGGCTCGTGCCGAATTTGGGAATAATCATCTCCGCTCTTATGACCTTAAGCGTAAGGACTTTTTTGTTGCTGTTTGTCGAAACGCGAAAACCCATTCGACTTAGTTCGCTGGAAAGAACAGACTGCGCGATTTCGGTCCACTTGCGAAAATCACCGTAGTATTGCCAGTCGGTATTGAAACGGGGCTTTTGATCATAAACCAGTGTTTTTGTGCCGGCCGTGTAACCGTTTACCAGCTTGACTGTGCTGCTGGCCCCGGTATCAACTGGATGAACATGACCGGGTTTGATCGGGTACTCCCGGGGAACTATATCGAACGTCCTGTGGCCCGCACACCCGGCGGACACGATGAGAATCAAGGCTGCAATAATAATCATTCTGACTTCGTGTTTCATGATTGTACCCATGACTGTTTTTGTTTGCGCGATCATATACGGCGTTTAAGAAAAATCCAATAACGAACTGTTGAATCAATCCTGGTATGCGTAAAACCATGACTATCCACGAATTGAAGGGTGCAGCACCCTTTAATGGATGCTTATCCTCATTTATGGATGCTATAGTTGTCCAAGGAGCCTGGTCCGACAACAAGCCTGTTTGGACCCGTTATACAATGAACATAAACCGGCTAAAATATTTCGCATTCCAGATCCTGCCGCCCTTGCTGCTTTTGTTGATCGTGAACTCCTATGGGCCTACGTTTTCATTTTTGATGGGCATTGCCCTGCTGGCTTCAGCCATCAGTATTTTGAGTCTCATTATCATGCTGTTCAGGCTGAAAGAAAAAAAGCCATACATGCTACGCCCGGCATTGACGATTTTGATTACCGCAGTTCTTCTTCCGATTCTGACCGGTGCCATGAATGAGGCCAGGGAGCAGGCATTGTTGCTCGCCGGGAAAATACAGGATGAATGCAAGATAAATCAAAAGTGCCCTGCCAACCTGTCGAAATGGGAACGGGACAGTGCGGATCGCCCGTATCGGCACATGGTGGGAAACAGGATTGTGTTTCCGGTCTACTATACGACCGACGAAAATCGCAAGACATTCACGCTGGTTATGATAAAAGTGTCCGGTATCGGAATCGCGCTCAAAGGCGGCGTTGAAGTGCAACTGAAAGAAGAGTATTTCGTCGATTGAACGACCTGCAGCAACATGGGCTTGGTGAAGAGCTTCCTCTTGTATTCGAACCTGTTGCTTTTTTAACGGGTTTCATGACAATGGGCGTTAAACAAAATTTCGTGGGAGATACAGACTGAAATGGCCAGGCTTTTTTCTATTTTACTGACCCTGACGATTGTTGCAGGTTACCTGCCCGGAAGTTTCGGCCAGGCCCATGCCGGCGAACTGGGTAGCGGGACCTTGGTGGTGTTGAACAAATCGGGCCATACTGCCGAACTGATCGATCTTGGGACCGGAAAGAAGAGGGCCGTGCTGCCGACAGGCAACTACCCGCACGAAGTTGCCGTGTCGCCGGACGGAAAGCTTGCCGTCATTACCTGTTATGGTGACCGCGACAATCCCGGTAGCAGTCTTACGCTAATCAACATTCCCCAAAAGACGGTAATCAAGACCATTGAGTTGACGGATTACTCGCGACCCCATGGCATTCAGTGGCTTGCGGACGGGCGCAGTGTCGTGGTGACCGCCGAGTCCCGGAAGGCGCTGTTGCGGGTCAGTATTCCGGAAGGCCGTATCCTCGCGGCGATGGATACTGGCCAGGAGATATCCCATATGGTCGCGGTTTCGCCGGACGGTAGCCATGCTTATGTCAGCAGCATTGGCTCCGGTTCCGTGACCGTGTTTGCTTTATCGTCGGGAAAGCGGGTCAAGGTGCTTGCCACTGGCAAGGGCGCGGAAGGTATCGCGGTCACGCCCGATGGCCGCGAGTTGTGGGTAAGCAATCGTGGCGAGGATTCCATCTCTGTTATTGACACCGGTACGCTGGATATCAAGCACACCATAGCCAGTCCGACCTTTCCAATACGCCTGGCGATATCCGCAAATGGCCACTACGCGCTTGCCAGCAATGCGCGTTCGGGTGATGTGGCGGTATTTAATGCCAGGACGCACACGGAACTGGCGCGTATCGACCTGGGGCTGGAAGCCTCGACCACCGAAGGCAGGTTGTTTGGTAACCGCTTTGGCAAGAGCCCGGTGCCGATTGGTGTGCTGGTTCACCCCGATGGAGGCCGGGCTTTTGTCGCCAACGCCAACGCGGACCTGGTCTCGGTTATCGATATGAAGAAACTGAAGGTGATCCGGCATATTGCTGTTGGCAAGGAGCCGGATGGGCTGGGCTATTCCCCGCGGGTTATCGATCAGAATGGCTGAGGTCGTCTTGCCCGGTTAGTGCTGCGCTGAGCCAGCTGTAACCCCCGGTGTTCAGACCCGTTTGTCTTGTTAGGAAAGAAATGGTGAACTGCCGAACATGTCCCGGACAACAGAACAGCAGGGGCGGAATTGACCGGGCTGTTGGCAAACGCCAGCTCGGCCTGACCGGAAGACCCAATCAGGCAACCCGACGTATGCCATCGGCGCGCGTGGATCGATTTCGCCCGTTGAGCTTACTGTTCATTAGCGCCATCTCGGCACCCTGCTGGATAACTTCAAAGGTGTTGCCGTTTTCCGGGTAGCTGGCAACGCCAATGCTAACGTGAATACGCAAGGTCATACCGTGAAGCTTAAGTGCATTCCTCGCGGTATTCAGCCTGACGCGTTCGGCGGTGACCATTGCCTTGGTACTGTCGGTTTCCGGAAGAATAACAGCGAATCGATTCCCGCCGATTCGGGCGATGGTGTCGGTTTGCCGGAAAACATGAATAATATGTTTTGCGCAGTACTTTATTGCCAGGTTGCCAATATCGTGCCCAAGCTTGTCGTTAATGTCAGCCATGTTATCAATATCGATCATGAGCATCGAGAACGGGTGCTTGTACCGGATACAGCGCAGTGATTCGATTTCGGCGCTGCGTGCAAAAGAATCGTGAGTCCGCAACCCGGTTAGCGGGTCCCTGTCGGACACGTGCTGGATCTCGGCAATTGCTTGCCGAAGAGATTTGCGCATGCCCTTGAGTACGTAGGCAGTCAGCCATAATGGCGTGAGCTGTATGACTACCGTGTTCAGTATGCCGACAGCCAGCTGTTCATTCATGTTGACCCAGTACGACATCATCAGAAACAGCATTGAAATGGCGCCAACCATCAGCGTCATGTAGCGTGTTCCGAGGGCAAACCCGGAAACCACGACCGGTAGCAGGTACAGGATCACGAGTGGGCTCTCGAACTTGCCGGTGGACCAGACTACCCAGGTAATGAACGCGATCATGGCGACAGTCTGCGCCGCAAAGCGATCCTCGGACTCGAGTTTTTGAAGCGACAGCTGATGAAACACAACGCTATAGGAAAAATAGACCAGGCAGCCAGTGGTGAGATCGACGACTTGTTGAGCTTCCTGTGCAGGAATAACCATGTACAGAATAGTCAAAACCAGCAGCAGAATCTCGAAATTGAACTGCGTTCCGCGAATATTGCTGGTACTGGAAATACGGATCGGCCCGTAATAGCTGGATTCGTTGATCGATGATTTCATAAATTCGGTATAAAAAAGTCGCCTGACGACATTTAAGGGTAACAACGTATGGCCACTAATTATTGTAGGCAATATATACCCGGAATCATAATGGCGTTGACAAAACATTACATTTGTATCGGCAGCGGAATCCTGGCTGGCGCCAGCGACTTATCCAAAGCCATTGGTCGAATCTTTACCGGATCTCATGGCAACAACTTTGTAATGCGATTCATAAAATCCTGAATGTTGATCGGCTTGGTTATATAGTCGTCAAACCCGGCGTCACGGCCTTTTTGTATATCGGAATTCATGGCATTGGCGCTTATGGCAACGATTTTTACATGCGCCATGTCCGGGTTGTTATCCAGCCGTTTCTTTACCTCGAAGCCATCCATTTCCGGCAAGGAGATGTCAAGCAATACCAGGTCCGGGCGGACCTCGTTGATCAGATCCAGTCCCCGCGAGGGCAGTTCCGCTGTAAATAGTTCGATGTTGCTTATTTTGCCGAGCGCTCCGGAGACGAGCCGCATGTTGGCCGGGTTGTCCTCGATGTACACTATTTTTGCGCGATTCGAGTCTACCGTAATATCGGTTGCGGCCGGTTTGCTGGTCGCGGCCGGTATTCCGGTTGCGCCTGTTTCATGTTCTGAAAGCGGAAGCTCGACAAAGAACGTGCTGCCCTTGCCGTACTCGCTGTCAAAATAAATGGACCCGCTCATGGCTTCTACAAGGTGCTTGGTCAGGGCCAGGCCAATACCGGTGCCTTCTACATGTTTTGTCGTATCCAGCCGGGAGAATGTCTTGAATACCTTGTCGAAATCCTCGCATTTAATGCCAACGCCGGTATCGCGGATGGCAATCACTGCATGCGTATCACTGGACGTGCAGGAGATGGTAATACTGCCGTTTTCACGATTATATTTGACAGCATTGCTTAGCAGGTTGAGAAAGACCTGCTTCATTCTCCGGTAGTCACCATACAGGACACTGGCACAGTCCAGCTTGTCCATGCGAAGTTCGATAGATTTTTCCATCGTGGCTGGCGTAATTATTTTGAGGCATTCTTCAATCAGCTTGTCCGCTTCTACGTGTTCGTAGTCGAATTCCAGCCGGCCACTCTCGATTTTGCTCAAGTCGAGAATTTCGTTGATCAGTTCCAGCAGATGTTGCCCTGCGTTAATGATCTCCTGTGAATGTTCCAGCAAGCCGGGCTCCTTGCTGAAATCTATTTCAATCAGTTGCGCGAACCCGAGTATCGCGTTAAGCGGGGTGCGAAGTTCGTGGCTCATGTGTGACAGGAAATCCGATTTCGCCCGGTTGGCGTTCTCGGCGACGCTTTTTGATTTGGCAAGCTCGGCCGTGCGTTGTTCAACCCTGATCTCAAGCTCGTCACGCATTTGCATCAGCTGTTCGGTTTTCTCCTTGAGCTCTGTAATATCATGAGCGACCGCATAGATTTTCTGGTTATCCAGAACCGTGACCGCGTTCCAGTCGAGCCAGCGGTAGCTGCCATTTTTGCAAAGGTAGCGGTTGGTAAAGCCATGGGTAGTGGTGGGTTCGTTCGCCAGCCTGGAAGCTTCCTTTATTGTCGTTTCGCGGTCATCCGGATGAACAAATTCGATAAACGGCTTGGCTTTCAGTTCATCAGCGGAAAACCCAAGCGTGTCGGACCAGGCATCACTGATATCGATAAAATAGCCGTTGAAATCGGCAATGCACAGCATGTCTGCGGAGAGATTGAAAAAGGTGTCGTGTTCCTTTCTCAGGCTGTTTAGTTCAGTGTAGTCCAGAAAAATGCCGTTCCATTGAACGATGTTGTCGTTGGACATTGTCGGCAATGCAGTCGCCCGTATCCAGCAGGTAGAATCGGTATTTTTGACAGTGGGAAATTCAAAGTACCACGGCGCCATGGTTAGGGCGGATTCTTCCAGAGAATCCACCATGTCGTCCAGGTAGTCTTCTGAAACGCAGGAAAACAGCGCAGAGATATCATTTTCTATATCTGTCGAGCTGATCCCGGTAACTCGCTCTATGCCCGAGCTGATAAACGCAATTCGATACTTCCCCTCTCCTTCTCTTGCCATCTGGTAGATCGCGCCCGGTATGTTACGACCGATTTCCTTGAAACGAATTTCGCTGAGCGCAATCCTGTCCTTGGCGAGCCGGAGCTCAGAGACGGTATTTTCCAGTTTTATCCTGGCGTGGGACGTGCGTTTGTTTAGAAGAACAAGAAATATTGTAACAGCCAGAAGAATGGATACTACAACGACAGAAATGATTATATAAAGCACTTCTGCCTCGGAATACCCGGACAGGACCCGGACACCAAACCATCGGTTATAGATTTCATCGTATACGCCGTTTTCGCGTATATTGGTCAACCCGGCATTGATCAGCTGCAGTACGTCCTTGTTTCCCTCCCGGACTGTCATCGACCAGCTCAGGGTGCGTATAGGTGTACCGACAATCTTGATTTTATTGCTCAATCTCTGTGACTGGGAGAAGTAAAGCACTATCTCCCTGGGATAGACGAACGCTTCAGCATCTCCGGACAGCAGTGCTGTGAGACCATCTACGGGTCTCTTGACGATGTGACAGCGTATCTCGGGAAACTGTTTCAGATACTGGTGAGTTATGTGATTGTTTACGCAAGCTACTGTCTTGCCTTTCAGGCTGTCAAAGTTGTTTATGTCGATACGGTCTTCACGTACGAATATCACCTCCGGCATCTGGATAATGGGAAGTGAAAAATCCATGGTCGCATCACGTTCCTTGGTATACCCGGTGTCATGAATAAAATCGATATCACCCTTGTCGAGCCAGGCGAGCACGTCAAGCCAGATTGAGGAGTGTTTCCGGTCTAGCGATACCTTCAGTGATGCCAGCGCCGCGTCCGAGATATCGCGTCCGAAACCGGTAAGTTCGGAATCCGCTTCAAGAAAGTTAATCGGGGGAAAATTGTTACTGGAACCGGCGGTAAGCGATATATGTGAACAGTCATTTTGCTCAATACAGGAAGACAGCCCGTTCGCTTGCACAGTCGCCGAACAGACCGATAACCATAACAGAAATAAAAACAGGGTTTTGTTCCGACGACTCATCGATTCATTTAAGCATGCACGATTTTTACTGAAAACCGGAGTTGACATTATTTTTCAATCGATCCTGCAGATGACGCTTGTTGATGACGACCAATAGATCGGTAACTTTCCATAATTGAGGGACTGATAATGACCATTTTTACCCGCACGATAACCGCGTATAGCCTAATACTTATCGGCTTGGCATTTCATGGTTTAAGTGAGGCCGAGGAAATTAACAAGAATTTGCATGTTTATGGCAGGGCACATGTGAGTTTTGACCAGGCGAAAAATGACCTTTCGACGGAAAATTCGGTGTCAAGCAATGCATCGCGTTTCGGATTCAAGGGGACACGGGAGGCAAATGAGTCGCTGCTCTGGGAATGGCAAATTGAACAGACGGTAAGACTGGACCAGACCGGTGGCAGCCTTGCAACGCGAAACTCATTTGTGGGTTTGCGTTCATCTAATCATCGGCTGTTAATGGGCCATCATGATACCCCTTACAAACTCGTCGCAGGCTACTGGGGGTTATTCAGTGATACCGTGGCTGACCGGCTCGCCTTGCTTGGCGCCAGCCCGATCGACAGTTTTCGCATGAATGATCGCGGTGAAAATGCAGTAATGTACCAGGGCAACTATGGGCCGCTGGAGGCGCAGGTAATGTATTCAGCCAGCAACCCGAACCGGAGCGTCAACGGAAGCGTTGATGATAATGATACGAAACTTGTCAGTGGCGCGTTGTACTTCAGGCGCGGCGGCTGGTACGCCGGTATTTCGCGCGAGAACTGGGATGCGATGGCGATCACAAACATCAATACGCTGACTGTTGAGCGTACAGAAGTCACGGGATGGAGAGCCGCCCTGACCTACACTGCTGACAAGCATCACATCGGGGCGGTTTACGAAGACATTGACCCGGACGACAGGGTAAACTTCCCGCACTGGGACAGGGATGTATATGGAATCAGTTACAAGTACTCGATAAGCCCGAGCTATAACCTGGCAACCCATGTACTCAAGGCAGAAGAGTATTATGGCAGCATAGATACGGACGCCACGCTGTTTGGTATCGGATTGTTTTATTTGCCTGGCGCGCAATCGGAAATCTACCTGGCCTATGCGATTACCAGGAACAATGTTAATGCCAGCTATAACGTCGCCGATGGCGGGCATGGCGATATTCTTGAGCCGGCAACGCCTGGAGATGATCCCAGGGTTGTGTCTGTCGGGCTGGTCTACAATTTCTGACATGCGCGATTGCCCGGGGGCCGGAGCCGGCGATACCGGCTTCGGAGCCTGGCGCCATTCATCAGATTCCGCGAAGCGTCCGGTTTTACCGGGCTGTTTCCCGTGCGATCCTGTACCGGCTCGGAGCCGGGCAGTGTCGCGTATAAAGTTAAAAATCAAGCTTCTGTTCCTGGTACCGAACCGGTCACGGCCGGCTCCTTGAAAGTCCGTGTAGCCCCAATGCACTGTACGTGAACCAGAAATGCCTTCGCACCGGGTACGGTGCGGACGGCAAGGTTTTCTTTCGGCGCTGCCATGCCGAACCGGAATTTATCCCCCTTTGTCCTTACCGGTTACTTGTTGTTATGGAATAATGCCGGCTATCGTCTTACTACAGCACTCCGGAAAAAGAGAGCGTACTATCGTGACGTACTGTTGTGCCCTAAAATGATAATTATTACCAACAAGAGATTTAAAATAGATCAGGCTGCAATGAAATATTGGAGGGACGGGGAAATGTGGAAAAAATATTCTCAACTGGTACTGCTATGTATCGCCTTTAGTCAGGCAGAAGCGAATCCGAAAAATGCCATGTTCAGGACTGACGGAGCGGACAAGTCGGAATGTGCGAAACATATCGTCTCCGAAAAGTATGAGGATGCATTATCAAGTTGTACCAGTGAAGCAAAAAAGGGTGACGCGCAGGCGCAATACAATCTTGCCTATATGTACCTGCAAGGCGTGGCGGTTTCGCAAGACAAGAATGCCTCGTTTACCTGGATAAAGAAGTCAGCGGAATCCGGTTTTGTACCGGCCTACGCCGCTTTGGCGGAATGTTACCGGCGTGGTACAGGCACGAGCGTTAGTAATGAGTTATCGGTCCAGTGGGATGAAAAGGCGGCCAGGGCCGGGGATTCCCAGGGGCAATTCAATCTTGGGTATTATTACGAACACGGACATTTAAAAGAACTGGATTACAAACAGGCTTTGCACTGGTATCGGAAAGCGGCGGACCAGGGAAATGCAGATGCATACACTAATATCGGAAGCATGTATATGTATGGCAGGGGATTGGAAAAAAGCAGTGCCAGGGCATTTGAGTATTTTGAAAAAGGAGCAAACCTCGGATCAGCACGAGGTCAGCGCAACCTGGCCAATATGTATTTCAATGGTGTTGGCGTCACACAAAATGTCAGTACTGCGGCAGAGTGGTACGGGCGGTCAGCTGACGCTGGCGATCCCGTTGCCCGGTTCACGCTGGGTTATTTGTATGAAATGGGCCAGGGTGTAAAAAAGGATATTCACAAGGCGGTGGCATTGTATGAAGCTGCCGCCCGGCAAGACCATACCGACGCACAATGGACAGTTGGCCAGATCTATGTTTATGGAAGAGGTGTCGACAAGGACGTCCAGAAAGGGATGCAGTGGCTGTTGCGATCGGTCGAGTCTGGATCGCCAGTCGGAGCATATTTTCTTGCCGTGGCATACGCGGATGGAGTGGAAATCGCGCGCGATTTTTCCAGGGCGCACGTGCTTGCCAATTTTGCAATCCTGCGCGGTAACAACAGGGGGGAAGAAGTCCTGTCTTATATAAAGAACAACGTCACCGGTAAAGAATGGGAAAACCTGCAGGTCAATACCCGGGAGGAGTTCAAGAAGCAAGGGATCCTGAGATAGCGGGTCTGCCAAATCACGGGGCAGGAGTGACCATGCCCGGGTCACCCCGGTCCCGTGACCATTCAGTAATACTGGCTACTTCTTTTTCGGCTGGATAATATCGGCGGCGACAAACACAGCCGGTTCATTTTCGTTGTTCCTGTGATAGTGGACGGTATCAACTGTGGCGTAGCCCGTCGTGCCGGCAGGAAACCGCCTGGTCGTACCGTCCTCGTAGGTAACGGTGGTTGCTCCGGAGATGACATAAAAGGCGGCGGGCCTGTTTTTGTGTGAATGGGACTTAATATGACCGCCGGGATCAATGGTCAGTAACCGGACACGCAGTTTTCGTCCTTCCATGCCGGGAATCTGGCCGTCCAGATCTACTTCCTGTTTTTTTACCGTGTTGAATCCCTGGTGTTTCGTGGGACCGCCTTCGATCAGGATTTTGTCCCCGGCGTAAACCCCGAAACTTGTTATGCCCATCGTGGTGACCAGGATCGCGCTGCAGAGAGATGGTTTAAGTATCAACATATTTCAGTCCTCGTTGTTAGTTGACGCGATAGCAGGTTATCGAACAACGAGACAGGATGTGTTAGGAACCCGTTAACAAACAATTATTTTTGGTGTAACTGCAGATTAATATGCAGGTTATGCCCGTTACCGGGCGGCCCTGTTGCCGAGGATTGCGGTCAGGCCATGCAGACATGGATAGGCGTGGGCGATGACCGGGCCGGAGAAGTTATATTTCTTGAGAAAAAATAAACCCCCCTGACCCGGGCAGTCTGCGGCTGATCAGTAACCTGTCGATACAACGCCAGCGCCGGTCTCGGCAGTCCGGCCGGTACCGTCAGCGCGACGAAGCATTTCGGCGGTGACTTGTTGCGAAGTTATGTTGCCGTCATTTTCACCGATAATGATTGCTGCCACGGCGGAAGCGTGGGGCGCTGCCATGCTCGTACCGACAGCCCAGTAATAGGCCTGCGATCCCGTGCTGAATACATAATCGAATACATAGCATGGCCGGGTCCGGGCGGCTGCGGTACACAATGAGCCGGGGTCGCTGAATCCGTAGGAGTAATCGCCACCAGGTGCACCAAATTGCGTGGCCGAGAACCCGAAATTGGAATAGCTGGCCAGGCCGTTATAGTCACCGTTCCAGCCGGCTGTGAGCCAGCCATAAGGCGCAGTAGCGGAAATGGATGTTACGCCAGTTGCATCAGCCGGCAACGTGATAACACTGGCGGTGTGATCCTTATCAATGGCGCTGTTGCCTTCGGATGCAATGACCACCGCACCTTTGCCGATGGCGTACATGGCCGCACGATTGAATGCTACGGACAAACCGGCTACATCCTGAGCGTTGTACACGTCAGGTACTCCCCGGCGTACAAGCGTGGCGCCAAGGCTCATATTGATGACTCTTGCGCCAATGTCGGCAGCATACAAAACGCCACCGATTACGCCGCTAAATGCGCCATTGCCGGTGTGCTCGGACAATACTTTTATGGCCACCAGTTCCACGCCCGGCGAAACGCCAATGATGCCAGTGCCGTTGTCGGCAGCGCCGATAGTGCCGGCGACGTGGCTGCCATGATTGAAATAGACGCCGGGACCAATGCGCCAGTCCTCGCCGTCAACAAAGGATTTGCTCAGGGTGGCGTTAAGATTCGGCGCAAGATCCGGGTGATCGTGATCAATACCGGAGTCGAGCACCGCTACACGTACTCCTTGCCCGGTTTGACCGGCCGCCCAGGCTGCCTGTGCCCTTACAGCATTGTGACCCCACTGCATATCGAGAAACGCATCATCGTCACCGCTATTGGGCGCGAGACCCGCTTCCTCGAAAAATACGGCGTCTTCGTTTCCAGGCAACCAGTTCACACTCAGATTTCTTGCTACGAATTGCGCGCCGGGAATCTTGTTACCAAAGTCAGGATCGCCAGATTCCACAACTGCGACGCCAATAGCAGAAAACCTGTCAATGACACGGCCGCCGGCAGCCGCAATTTGCCGTTCAAGAGACGCCGGAACATTATGACTGGCACTGATAACGAGCCAGGATTGCGGTTCTGCGGCAAGCGTAGGCGGTGCCGTGATAATGCCCCACGTAAGTAGTGCGCATAACAAACCTCTGTTCATTGTAAGCTCCTTTTCAATGATGAAAATCCGGAAAAAATAATAACAAGATAAATGTCCATGAACGGGGATGAAGACGATACCAACCAGGACTGGTTTTGAACAGTTTTTCGTCAAACTGCGATTGACGACCAGGAGAATGGTTTAATAATAGCTGGTTATGGCGGTGGACTGGATATATTAATAATAGTAGCGAACTCTATCGATCAACGTGTAATGATGAATGAATGTCGTGTATTGGTAAAAACGAGTAAACATATTTAAATGTATGATAGCCGCTTAGCAAGTCCAGTTTCAGGTCCGGCCGTTGGCCATTGCTTAAACAAGCCGAGCACTATGGAGACGAGTATTAAATCTTAAATCAGCTCATACCATCGTGGCGAACGGTAGTTCGCCCTGTTTGTAGTCGGCTATCATCAACGTGGAAGCTGGTATGCATGACCGGGCAGGTACCCGGCAAGCCGGGTATCCCAGTACGGGGGATCGGTTACATGCGCTGTCAAGTAATCAATAAAAAGCCTGATCTTGGCCGGCAAGTGTCGGCGAGAGGCGTAGGCTGCATAAATCTGTACTTCAAGTGACTGGTACCCCGGTAGCACAGGTATGAGCTTGCCGTTCAGTATTGGCTCCGTGGCCATGAACGTAGGCAACATGGTGATACCCAGGCCGGCTATCGCTGCCATGGTCAGGGCATCAGGATTGTCACTGATAAACGTACCGTTCACCTTGACGGAACAATCTTGCCCATCCTTAAAGAACGGCCATTTGCTGTCAGCAGTTAGCGTGTAGAGCAGGCAGGCGTGATGTCTGAGCTGGTCAGGTGTTTCCGGGACGGAGTGATTTGCAAGATAGTCCGGCGAGGCAACGATGATATGCCTGCATGGAGCCAGTCGACGATAGACCAGGTCTCCACCGGGTTTATAGGTAATACGGATTGCCATATCAAATCCCTCGTCCACCAGGTTCACCAGGCGATCACTGCAAATCATCTCGACTTTGAGTTCCGGGTTCGCCTGCATAAAGCGGGAAATCAGCGGCACCAGGTGTAGTGAAGCAAAGTTGGTGGGCGTACTGATTCGAAGTGTGCCACGAGGTTCCTGGCTTAAGCCGGATACTGCTGCTTCCGCCTCTTCGAGGTTCTGCATTATGTCGTGACATTGCTCGTAGAATAGCCGGCCGGACTCAGTAAGACTGACATGACGTGTACTGCGATGCAGCAGCCGACCAGCCAAATGAGTTTCGAGTTGGGACACGTACTTGCTTACCGCGGCACGCGACAGACCCATGCGGACGCTGGCCGCGGTAAAGCTTCCGGTATCTACAACCTGTAAAAACACCTGTATGGCGGCAAGTCGATCCATGGCGAAATTGTATACAAATGGTTACCAATGTATCAACCAAACTGATATTTATTCGTCAATTGGTTAACAATAAACTGGCCTCCCACCTGATTGATACGTGATGAGGAGCGACCAATGGAAGCAGAAAAAATACAGGAAAACACGGGAAATAGAGCAGCGGCCACAATGAATCAACAACCCAGCCCGGAAATGATTATGCAAACGGCAACCGGATTTTGGGCATCCAAGGTATTGTTGACTGCCGTTGAGTTTGACCTGTTCAGTGTCCTGGGTAACAGCAGCATGACTGCAGAAGAGCTGGGAGAGCAGCTGGGTATCTGTGAGCGCGGCAGGTACGATTTCTTTGATTCCCTGGTCGCGGCCGGATTCCTGTTGAGAGAAGGCGACGGAACACCGGGCAAGTACAGCAATACTCTGGATACGGCAACTTTTCTGGACAGATCAAGCCCCGCTTATATTGGCGGCATGCCGGAAATGCTGAATGCCCGCCTGTTCGGCTTTTGGAATAACCTGGGGGATGCGCTCAGAACCGGCCAGCCTCAAAACGAAAGTAAACATACGGGCAAGCAGATATTTGAAGAAATCTATTCGGACCAGGCAAGGCTCGGACAGTTTCTTGAGGCCATGACCGGTTTCCAGGCCGGAAACTTCATGCTGTTGGCCGAGAGGTTCGATTTTGGGCATTACAGAACTGTCAGTGATATCGGTGGCGCGCTGGGACTGTTGTCACGCATAGTTGCCGGTCGCCATCCGCACTTGCAGTTGACAACATTCGACTTGCCGCCGGTTGCTCCGCAGGCACAAAAGCATGTTGATGCGGCAGGCATGAGTGATCGTATACAGGTATTGTCCGGAGATTTTTTTGTTGATGACCTGCCTGCCGCGGAGGTGATTACAATGGGCAACATCTTGCATGACTGGAATCTCGAGCAAAAAAAGATGCTGATAAGGAAAGTCTACGATGCCTTGCCCGCTGGCGGTGCCTTTATTGCTATTGAAAACCTGATTGATGACGGAAGAAGGGAAAACCTGTTCGGCTTGCTGATGTCTTTGAACATGCTTATCGAGGCGGGCGATGCATTTGATTACACGGGAGAGAATTTCCGCGAGTGGTGCACGGAAGCCGGCTTTAGCCGATTCGATATCATCAGCCTGGCCGGGCCGACAAGCGCTGCGGTTGCATATAAATGATAGACGGCGAATCATGCTGTTGACGGCGATCACGGCAAATTCGTAATCTGTCGGTACCGGCGCGTATGGCGACAGGCGTTGGGCTGAAAAAAGCCGGGCCGACCTGGTCGGCCCGGTTGACAGTGACGCGACGTTACTTGTCTGCGTACTTGCCACTACCGACGATGTAGCCCTTTCCATCATTACCCTTGGCGAGCTCAAAGTAGGTTACTTTGTGTTCCACCTTCCGGGTTTTCGGGTTTTCAAAATAGTAGTCCACCCAGCCTTTACCATCTTTTTTCGCTACCGTGAGCATTTCGTCACGGTACATTTTTCCCTTGCTGTCAGGTTTACCCTTGACGTTCTTCCCGACCACTTTGGCCTTGATGGCATGAGCCGCAACATTGAGGTCAGTATCAAAAACGAAAATATACAGGGCGGGATTGTTCTTGTCCTTGTACGGGTGTTCGGCCCGGGTAATGCGCTCGAGAGTGCGCAGCGTATCTTTTTCAATATCCTGTTTTGTCTGTTGAACCAGCGCAATGACCTGTTCGGAGGTCTGTGCGCTGAAGGCGGCGAACGGTGCCATTACCAGTGCCAGTGTGGTCAGTAGTTTCGATATTGTTTTCATGCTGCCTCTCCTAATTTCGAATAAATAGATATGGCATTCGGGGCCTGCGTCCGGCTGCGCTTTTCCTGTTTTGCACAACAGCGGAAAATGCCGTTGGCGAGTCATGAACGGGGTGATGCCGACAAAGCCCTGAACCGGAATCAGCATAAGAGATTCTCCCGGCAAAGTTATTGGTACCGCATAAAGAAGTTGTTAGGAATGTGTTAAGAAACTGAAATTCTTGTCCAGGCGATTGAAATTGCGCACGAACCGGGTCTCTGAAGCCAATACAACGGTTCAGATTCCGGGGCCGGAAGCTCGCCGGCGCAGGCTGCGGAACGGTTGCCGGTTTCAGCAGCCTGCGCCGGGCCAGGTCGGCGAGAGACGGTGTTGAAGAAGTCGGTTGGCCTGGTCAGGCGTCCCGAACTACTTTTTTGTGTAGTCCATACCGCCAAAAGTTACTTTGCCGCAGTCTGCGGAAAAGCTGCCCGGTTGGGCCATCCCGTTACAGTCCAGGGATACGGCAGAACCGCCTTTTGGTATGCCTTTGCAGTCAGACGTGTTGTTTCCGAACGCCATGACGGCTGAGCCATCGGCGCTGAAAGTAATGGTGGCGCCATGGTCATTGGCATAGGTACCGGTACATGCCAGCGTGGCATCTTCGGCAAGAGCTGAGAATGACAGAAAACCAAGCAAAACCGGGACAGCGATTGTTATTTTCATGATAACCCCTTAATTACTGAATTGGCGACGTGCCAAAAATCAGTCTAGGACAGTCGCAAGACTTCGCAACCATGGGAACAAGAATTCCTGGCAGCCACAATCAGCCAAACAACTGATTATGAATACAGGACGACGGCTGCGCCGGGAAATCAGGATCCCGGGTTCCCGTCCCGGGAGCCCGGTCTCCAAAGGTGATGTTGTCGACCCGCAGCCGGCGTGACGCGCGCGGATCGAAACGAACAGCCGGGCCAGGGGAGCCAGATAGACCAGTCAGCCCAAAAAAGCCCCGACCCGGCGTCGGGTGTGAGAATTGCTGATACCGGCTTCAGGCAAAAAACCTGGGTATCAGCATAGGGGTTGAACTGCTGTATCCGGGGTATTCCGGCAATGCCTTTTTCAGATCATTTTCTTCAAACTGGACGCCCATAAAGATGTATAGCGTGCAGCCCAATGCAAAGACAAGGTGGCCGACGGTCATGACCGGTGTTGCCCAGAAGCCAATGATTAATCCAGTCATCATCGGATGGCGCACGCACCGGTACAAAAAAGGCTTCCTGAATGGCAGGCTGGTGTAGGGCTTGCCCTGGAAGTACAGCCAGACCTGCCTCAACCCGAACAGATCAAAGTGATTAATCTGGAAAGACGCCAGGAACACAATGGCCCAGCCCAGTGCGAACAGGGCATAGATGCCGGCCACCGCAGTTGAATTTTCCACATGCCAGATGACACCACCCATGGGCTGCCAGTAATAGACAATGGCGGCGAGTATCAGGCTGGTGGCCAGCACGAAAGTGCTGCGCTCCACGGCTGGCGGGATAATTGTTGTCCACCAGCGCTTGAAAGCCGGCCTGGCCATGATCGTATGCTGTATGGCAAACAGGGCCATCAGTCCCAGGTTGATAGCCAGCGCCTTGGGCAAGTTGACCGGACCCAGCGTATCCAGAGAAGGGCTGACCAGGATATTGCCAATAAACAGGATGCTGTAGTTGAAGACGGCAAAAAACAGGGCGTAGGAAACCAGGCCATAGCCGAGTGTGAGAATTCGTCCAATCATGTTTAACCTCCGATATTCGTAAAAGTGAAAACGGCCAATGCCGTGCCGGCGAAACTACCCGGGTACACAATCTTTTTTGCGGCTGAGATTTGGAGATTTGTGGAAGAAAGTTCGCAGGTTTTACTAACTTGTTAGAATTCAATTAGTTATAATCATACTTATTTCAGCGCGCACACTGTGAAAACAGCGGGTAATAATGAACCAGACAAACAGCATTAGCCCGGATACCCCATTTTTTATCTCGGATTGGCTGGTGGAGCCGAGCCTCGGCAGGATCAGCCGTGGCGAAGACATGGTGAAACTGGAGCCCAAGGTTGTGGAGGTGTTGCTGCGGCTGGCCCAGGAGCCGGGAGAAGTTGTCAGCCGGGAACAACTGGAAAATGATGTCTGGCACGGACGCATTGTTGGTTATGATTCCCTGGCCACCACAATTATCAAGTTGCGCAAGGCATTTGATGATGATTCGAGAAATCCGGCCATTATTGAAACTGTACCCAAGCGTGGGTACCGGCTGATTGCGCACGTATCTATTGCTGATCCCGGTGCCACAGTCGCCACTGCCGGTATCCCTCGAGCCAGGAGCCAGCGATACCAGCTGATGGCGGTGCTTTTTGTTGTTATTGCTGTGTTAGCCATGGTGCCGTGGCGTTTTGATGAGTCAGCAAGCCCGCCTGATGTGGCTAATGTCCATGCTAACAACAAGACTTCGGTTGCGGTTCTGCCATTCAAGAACCTGAGTGATGACGAAAAACAGGACTACTTCAGCGACGGCATGACTGCTGACCTGATTACAGACCTGTCCCAACTGTCGCAGTTGTCGGTAATCGCGCGTAACAGTGTGTTTGTCTACAGGAACCAGGACGTGGACGTGAGAACAGTCGGCAAGGAACTGGGTGTCCAGTATGTAGTGGAAGGCAGCGTACGCAAGATCGGAAGAACTGTACGTATTTCGGCCCGGCTGACTGATACCGCTAACGGCTATAATTTGTGGGCTGAACGTTTCGATGGACGGCTGGATGATGTGTTCGCGTTGCAAGACCGCGTCGCAGCAGAAATAGTGAAATCTCTTGAGCTCAAGCTGACCGAGTTTGAACAAGCGCAACTGTTGCACAAGTACACAAAAAGTGTCGAGGCCTACGACCAGTTCCTGAAGGGGTGGCAATATTTCTGGCGGCTGTCCAAGGAGGGAAACCAGGCGGCACGTGACGCGTATTTAAAGGCTGTCGCGCTAGATAAACATTTTGCCCGCGCGTATGCCAATCTTGCACTCACTTATTCATACGAACATTTGAATGGCTGGAGCACTGATACCGAAGAAACGCTGCGAATTGCCAATGAATATGCCAACAAGGCCGTAGCGCTTGATAGCACGATATCTCAGGTGTACTGGGCGCTGGGCGTCACCCAGGTATACAGCCGGGATTATGCAGAAGCACTGAAAACTGCGCACAAGGCGCTGGAGCTGAACCCGAATTACGCAGACAGTTATGGGTTGCTGGCCACTGTTCTGAACTACTCCGGAAAACCGGAGCAGGCGCTGGATGCAATGGCGCACGCAATGCGCCTGAACCCGCGTTATCCCTCTATATACCAGCTGATGAGAGGTGAAATGTTTTTCAACGCGCACAGGTATGACAAGGCAATTGATGATTTCAGGCGGGCGCTCGAAATCAACCCGGAAGCACAGGAAGGCAGGCTTTGGCTGGCGGCTGCACTCGCCTACGCGAATGAAACGGATGACGCCGAATGGCAGATTGACCAGGTGCGGGTACATGATCCGGAGCTGACGCTGTCGCGATTTGAGGCGGCGATACCATTAAAGGATCCGATTCAAAGAAAACACCTGGTTGACGGGATCAGTCGTGCTGGAATGAAGTAATCTCTGGGCTCGCCGTAGCGAGTGCAGCCACTTTGGGCGTGACTGACTGGCAATGCTCAGGAAATCAGCTGGTCCCGCACCAGTTCCAGCGCTTCATCCGTGCGTTCCGCTGATATGGCCACGACGGTATCGTCGGCGTCCCGCTTGATAATGCGAATACTGCGCAGATTGATGCCGGCATCGCTGAATTTTCGTGCCACCTTGGCCAGGGCGCCGGGCCTGTCCTCCAGCCGTATCAGGATGGCTTCCTCGGTGATGGCCTGCAACCCGGGTTTGCTGCTGAGTATATCCAGCGCTTCGTCATATCGATCCACGGTCAGGATTGTAACCGCTGTGTCCTTGAAGCTTTCAGCGTCAAGGGTTTCAATGTTTATCCCTTGCTGTCCAAGCTCTTCGGTAATCTCGGCCAGCAGCCCGGGATGATTGTCGTAGATCAGTGTAATCTGTTTCATGATGACTCCCCGGATGAACTGGATGCCTGGGATACGTCGTTCAGGTAATCAACTATAAAAGCCTCGATCATGCCGCGGTTGACGTGTGGCATGGTGATGATATGGGCGATTTCGGCGTGTACCGCCAGTTGCCACTTGCGAATGATATCCAGGCTCGGCCGCGGGAATACAACCGTGTTGGAGTTGTGATGTCGCCAGGCATCAACGCCGGACTGCCTGAGCTGGTTCACCGCGTATTCCGCCTGGTCTATGCATTGGCGGACGATGGTCCTTAATCCGTCAAGCCCGTGCAGGTGGAAGGCATACCACAGGAACAGCGGCGTAATGGCATTGCGGGAGCCGGACAAGGTTGTATCCAGTGTTCCGATATATTCAATGGAGCGGGCAATGCGACGAACAATATCCTTGTTGGCCAGCACGACGCCGCAGGGCAATGGTGAGCCAATCATTTTGTGACCACTGATGGAAATGGAGTTGACCCTGGCGGCGAAGTCGAATGGTTGCGGTTCATCAACAAACGGCAGGATCATGCCACTCAGTGCAGCATCAACGTGAATATAGTATGAAGGCAGGGCCAGGCCCTTCATGATGCCGTGTATGGTATCGATATTGTCAACGGCACCTTTCATGGTGGTGCCGATGTTGGCAAATATTATCGGCGGAACATCGCGATGTATGCGGATGGTTTCGCGCAGGTCATCGTAATCAATTTCACCGTTTGGCTGGCTCTTGATCATGATGCTGCGAGCATGCAAGACACGAAGGATCTTGCTGACACTGTAGTGGGTGTCTTCCGAGTAGTAGACCATGCCATCGGGATAAAGCTCGCGCCCGAGGTAGATGCCATACATGTTGCCCTCGGTGCCACCGTTGGTGATATATCCCCAGGTGGAGTCAACCTCACCGTGCGTTAGCCGGGTGAACTCGTCGATGACTTCGCGCTCGATATCATGAGTATTGAGTCGGTAAATGGAGGGCGAAAACGGGTCGCCGACATTATTCAGCGAGAACTCCATAAACCTGAACAACGGTGAATAATCGTACTGAAGTGAACAAGGGTAGCCGACAAAACTGCTGGCAACGCCCTTCACTTCCTTATAAAGCTCATCGAGCCGTTCCTGGTCATGTGTCGAGAGCTGCCCGGGAGCTGGCGGCGAATCTGCTGGTATCGGGTCCTGCATGTCCTCACCTTCGATATCCGGTATGAAACACGTTCAAACGGTTGTCAGTATAGCAAACTCCAGCAGTTGTACAGGGCATTATGCGAATTTGTTTTATTGCCTGTCAGGAAGTCTTTATCGGCCTGTTGCGCCATAAATAATAAGTAGCGATGCTGCGATAGGGTCGCCAGCGCGCGGCGATGTCCAGGTAGTCTTTCCGTAATGCGTCGGCAGCAAGAGAGTAGTGTCGCTGCATGGATTGTCGCAATACCAGGTCATCAACCGGAAAAACATCAGGGCGACGCAGTGCGTTCATCAGGAACATGTCAATGGTCCATGGCCCTATTCCCGGCAACTGGATAAGCATCTTGCGAATGCTGTCGTCATCCAGATGCACCAGTTTGCGAAAGTTGATGTCGCCCTCGTTTACTGCGAGCGACAGTTGCCTGACATAGCGAACCTTGTTGCTTGACAGTCCGCAGGCACGAAGCTCTGTACTGTCCAGGCTGGCCAGTTTGGGCGCCTGGAACCTGGTGCCACCCTGCCTGGTGAGCAGGCGTTTTTCAATGGTCTGCCCGGCCTTGACCGACAATTGCTGATTGATAATGGCGCTTACGAGGCTGTGAAAGTGCGGTGTCCCGGGCCGGCCAAGATCCAGGGGACCGGAGTGCCTGATTAATAATGCCATCACCGAATCGGTTTTTGACAAGTGTCTTGTTGCCTGTTCAATCTCTGTGTCATTCATGGGCGAATCTTTCAGTTGTGCCGGACAGGTGTTTGCCGGGTCGGCGTTGAACTTTTTGGATATGACTGTGTCGAAGCTGCGTATGGATTCATCGATAACCGCCGGCTCCGACGAGACACAGTCTAAAGAAAGGGTTCGACCATGAAAACAAAACTGACCTACTGGCTCCAGATCAAGGTGTTTATCGGCCTTGGAGCAACGGTGCTCGGTGCGGCGCTTTTTGTTTTTTACCTGGAATACATATCCCGCGAAAATCATGCCAGCCTGCAGTTGCTGAGCCAGGTCAAGCAGCTGGAAACCCAGGGCAAGGCCATACAGCGACGCGGCATTACCTATGCAGCACATGCGCCCCGGGATTATGCACCCTATGAGCGCGATGTGATTATTTTTTATCCGGACTTCAAGCGTGATCTCGATGCATTTGAGCGCCAGATCCAGCTGATTGAGGAAGAGGTTCGTACCCGTCAACCGGTAATGTTCAGTTCCTCCAGCAAGGCCACCCTGGTCAGTATTGAAAACTTGCAGCAGCGTTGGGCAGTATTTCGCAAGGGATTCCAGGACAAGCTCGGGTACAGTGCCACTGAGCCGCGACTGGAATGGGGTGCCGAGTACGTTCAGGAAAACCAGGCTTCGATCAACGCCATAACCGGGGATCTGATCATGACTATTGAAACTGCGATCCAGGCGCAGCTGGAAGAGAATCAGCGGTTGACCCGTTTTGCCATGATTGGCGCGGCCTTGCTGCTGCTCCTTGGTGTTTTGTGGTTTTATCTCAGCGTGATACGCCGGATACGGGTTACGGTAAAGGCTTGCCAGCGCGTGGCCCAGGGTGATTTTGGCTACCAGTTGCCGGCCGAACACAAGGACGAACTGGGTGTGCTCGCAACAGCATTCAATACCTTGTCGGCACGTACCAGGCTGGTCGTTACCATGCTGACCAGCATGCATCTCAAGGGCAGCACCGAAAGCAAGATAGATGCACTGTGGAACCAGGCCTCCGGTTACCTGCCAATGCAATGGTTGGGCCTGTTTGAAATGAATGCGGCTGATAACAGGTTGAGCCTGGACGCCATGCGCACCCGAAGAAAACTGAGTGACAGCATCAGGAATTCTCTTGCCCGGGTGACCGGCGAGGACCAGCATCTGGCAGCGTTGACCAAAACCCGTGCGCCACTTAAATATGATCACCTGGCCAACGTTGCCACCAGTATTCCCAATGCCAAGGTAACGCGGGAAATTTTGAAACTGGGGCTGGTGAATTCAGCATTGATTGTACCGCTTGCGGCTGATAACGGCTGGAAAGGATTGCTTGTCTTTGTGGCCCAGGATGAAGCCGCCTATACCACAGAGCAGGTCGAGTTGATGGCAAACCTCGCGCCGTTTATTGCCAATGGATTTGCCCAGGCGCAGCCTGATGTACTGCCTGCTACCAGGCAGGCGGCCCTGGTCTGATGGGGCCGGGCGGCGGCGTTCTGCCGGTTGCCCCGGCACTTGCGCTTATTACACCGAAAGTCGTCGCCCTCAATGTTTGAGTCCAGCGGGTGCGAGCCTCAACACAGTCGCCCGGTTCGGGTGTCGCCGTAACACCATTTGATGCAAGTTTGATCCGGCTGCCGTCAGCACCAGCCCGTGGCGTATAAATCGGCCTGCCGGGTATTGCCCCAATTCGGTTGTTTGTCTGCCGTTCAGGCAACAAAAAGAGAACCGGGCGGGTAGTTTTTCGCCAAAATCCGGGTTTATACTCAACTATAATAACTTCAGTCAGTATTCGGCCTCAAAATGGCTGATCATGCGCGCGTGCATGGCATTATTGTCGGGGCAATATAAAAATAAATTGGTAACGCGGACCATCCCGGTCAAGAACAAACAATGATGAACCCTTTGGTTCGTTTTACGGGTTGGGTAACAGGAGTCAGCGGGGGAAATGTCATCCTTACATACAATGGTGCTGGGACCGGCCGAGGGTTTCCTGGATGATTAAGGCCAGCCAGAAACTGGCCGCCCTGATGTTTACCGATATTGTCGGATATTCCCGGCTCATGGGTGAAAACGAGGCCAGTACCGTGGATCTTGTGCAGATCTACCGCAACAACCTGACCCGTGCCATTGTTGGTAACCACGGAGAAGTCCGGGAATTTATTGGCGACGGCCTGTTTGCCAGTTTTACCAACGGACTGGACGCTGCGCGCGCCGGTATCCAGATCCAGCTGTTCTTGCATGAATTCAACCAAACCGAAGAGCGCCGGGGCAAGCCGACGCTGCGTGCCCGCGTCGGAATCCACATGGGCGAAGTCTACGAGGTTGATGGCCAGTTCTTTGGCGACGATGTCAATATTGCAGCGCGTCTTGAGCCCCTGGCCGAGCCTGGTGCCATTTGCGTATCCCAGGTCGTTTTCGACCAGCTGGCCGGAGACGAGAAAGTTGAAATTGTGCCCCTGGGTCCGCAGCGCCTGAAGAATATCAAGCGTGTCTGCGAGTGCTACCAGTTATTGCCCCAGGCGGTAACATGGCGCCAGCGCCTGCGCCTGGCCAAGCGATATGTTGTCTCTCAGCTGATGGCCCGGCCGCGTCGAACGCTGTCGGCCGCGGCCGTATTGTTATTATTGACAGCTTACTGGGGCGTGACTGAATGGCAGTCCCGGCAGATACCCGAGGGTTATTACCTGGAGGTTGTCGATTTTATTGATACAGATAACGAAAAAGGCGGCACCAGTTATCTCAGCGAAGGTATCACCGACGCGGTCCGCGCACAGCTCGCCGGTATCGACAAGCTCTATCTTGTTCGCACGGATGAGCGTATCGGTGCGCCACTGAGACTGGAAGGCAATGTCCTGAAGAAAGAAGGCCATATCCGGGTCAATTACCGCATAACCCGAAAAAAGGATGGCATTCTTGTCGGCGGAAAAACACACGATGGCGTGCCCGAGAATATCTTTGGTTTGCAGGACAAGCTGGCGTCATCCATTGCGCGGAACCTGGCGGCGTATTTCCGTTTTTCCGATGTCCAGTTGAGCCAGGCAAACTTCACCAGCGATATTACTGCCTACGACTATTATCTCCAGGGTCGTGGCTGGCTAAGGCAGGGCATTACTGCAAGTTTCCTTGAGAAGGCCGCAGGGTTTTTCAAGACAGCATTGAAACATGACCCGGGATTTGCCCGTGCGCAGGCAGGGTTGTGTGGTGTACATGTGCAATTATTCGAAATTAGCCGAAACAAGGACTGGATTAACAGTGCCGAGGAGAATTGTCGTGACGCGTTGAGCCTGGAACGAGCCAGGGCCGAGACTCATGTGGTGCTCGGTGATCTATATCGTCGAACCGGGCGTCTGGATGAATCCATTCAAAGCTACAAAAAGGCGATCAGCCTGGATCCTAAACAGTCCGATGCCTACAGTGGCCTGGCGCGAGCCTATGAGCAGCATGGTGATTATCCCTCCGCTGAAGCCAGTTACAGGAAAGCGATAGAGATTCAGCCAGGGTACTGGGGTCACTACGACCGCTATGCCGGTTATTATGTCGTGCGCGGGAAGTTTAAATCGGCGTTACAGTTATACCGGCGAGCCCTGGGGTTGACGCCCGAAAATGCCCACCTGTTGAGCAATGTTGGCGGCGTCTACCTGTACCGCGGTGAATTTGCCCGTGCCTCTGAAATGCTGAAAAAATCCGTCGCCCTGCTGCCAACGGCGAGGGGTTATTCAAACACCGGAACAGCATTCTATTTTTCCGGGCAGTACGGCAAGGCAGCGGAGTACTTTGAAAAGGCGATAGCGCTGGCGCCCGGTGACTATCGCCTGCATAATAATCTGGCTGATGCGTTGTATTATTCCGGCAACCTTGAGGCGGCAACGGAGAAATACGGCATCGCCCGAAAGCTTGTTCAGGGTTACCTGAAAACAAATCCAAAAGATGTCGAGGCGCGATCGATACTGGCCAAAATCAGTGCAAGCCTTGGGGACTATACGCGTGCAAACCGGGAAATCGGTATCGCGTTGAAGTCGGCCCCCAGGGACATAGACGTGTTGTTGCGTAACGCAATTGTACGTTTGGCCATGGGTGATCTGGAATCGGTATATCAGTCTTTACGCAGAATCATCAACGCAGGATATACACCGGCTTTGCTGGCCGCTGATCCCGTGTTTGAGGAGTTGAGACAGACTGCCGAATTCAGACAGTTACTGGAGTAGCAGGAAGTCAATCAATCTTGATTTGAAAAAAGGGAGATTCATCAATGAAGTTTAAGTCACTTTTAACAGTATTGATCACCGCGTGTTTCATCGTCCCTCTTGGAAGTTCTGCCGAGCCGCCGGCAGCAGGCAACAGCGCTGCGACAGTGGTGCAGCTCAAGGAGAAACCGGACTGCCAGTTCACTGTTACTCCCGAGCGGGCAACTGTCAAACAGGGCGGCAAGATTGTATTTGCCGGCATCAAGGACTTCTCTATTGAATTCAAAAAAGGCTCACCATTTTCAAAAAACAGTTTTTCCACCAGTAGTGACAAGTTGACCATCTCTGTTCCTGCCACTGCAAAGACCGGTACCTACAAGTATGACCTGGTAACCAAGCGTGGAGGCAAGGAGTGCCGTCTGGATCCGGACATAATTATTGTTCGTGCCTAGGCTGAATCGTTTAATCAGCAACAAAAGGCCGGCAAAATGCCGGCCTTTTTATTTCCCGCAATGACGTGCCTGCCCTGTGCATCACCCTGTTCTGCCTTGCTTCAAACCCTGTGATGACCTCCGGGCGAGTACCCGGAGAACTGGCCGGTTACCTGCTGAATGGCAAAACAAGCCCCGGTTTGGACACAATTCTTCATAGAAGTTTTGCATAACTGGTGTCGTTAAACAGTCTACAGCGATGTGAAACGTCCGAAAGACAAGATTTGTCCAGTTGCGGGGTGACCAAAACCGGGCCTGGATCGCTGTAATTGCAGGCGTTTTGTTAACGATGATCGGGATTTATCAGAAAGTACACCAGGTGCCAGGATCGAGACTGGTGTTGGCGGTTGCGGTGATCATTTCGCTGCAGGCGTTTTCGTGCCTGGCGAGCCCGGCAGCACCATCAACTGTTCGAACAATCAAGGCCGTGGTGCCGGCGTCATTCCCTCCGTATTACCAGGTAAACAGTCTTGGCAAGCCTTCAGGATTCGCCATCGATATTATGGATTCCATTGCTGCCGACAATAACCTCGTTATCGAATATCGCATGGTGCCATCGTGGCAGGATGTATTTGAGCTGGCCAGGTCAGGTCAAGCGGATTTGATCCCGAATGTCGGGGAATCCGCGGAGCGGGAAAAATTCCTCGAATTCACCAATCCCGTCCAGACATTCAATATCGTTGTCTTTACCGCGAGCGACAGCCGGCTACGTGTGCAGAAGCCATCCGACCTGGCCGGCACCCAGGTCGGCGTCGTGAAGACCAATATTGGCGCCAAAATTGTCGGCGGCATAGACGGTGTTGACGGTGTTGAGTTCGACAGCTTTGAGCAGGCGTTATTCGCCTTGTTGAGCGGCGATATTGAAGCGCTGGTCTACCCGGAAAATGTTGGCTGGAGGCTGGTGATTCGATCGAAACAGGAGAATGCTGTCAAGGTGGTTGGTGCACCGCTCGCGAAAATCCAGCGAGCCATGGGCATTCGCAAGGGAGACGCAGAGCTGCTGGCCATGATGAATGCCGGGATCAATCGGCTAAAGGAAACGGGCAGGTACGATGAAATAGCCGGGCGATGGTTTGCTGAAAAACCGCCGTTTTTCAGCCTGAAGAAACTCCTTTGGCTGTTTGTCGCCGCGGTCATATCCATAGTCATGCTATTCAATCTCTGGCGGTACCGGTATGTCGTCAACCAGAAGAAGCGTCTTGATGTACTGGTCGAAGAGCGCACGCGCCGCCTGAGTGAAAGTGAAGCGCGACTGCATGAATCACGGAACATGTTGCAGAACGTTATCAATACCATACCGGTCAGGGTGTTCTGGAAAGACAGGGGCCTGAACTATCTTGGCTGCAACAAATTGTTTGCCAGGGACGCGGGGCTGGGTAACGAAAGGGAAATTATCGGCAAGGATGATTTTGATTTGGCCTGGTCCAGCCAGGCAGAACTCTACCAGCGAGATGACCGGGCAGTTATGGATTCAGGCGAGGTGAAGCTGAATTTTGAAGAACCGCAAACAACGCCCGCCGGTGACACGATCTGGCTTGAAACCAGCAAAATTCCACTGCGTGATGTCAATAACGACATTATCGGAATACTCGGGACGTACCAGGACATTACATCAAGAAAGAATGCCGAATCAGAACTGATATCGGCCAGGAACGAGGCGGTAAATGCCAACAAGGCCAAATCACAATTCCTGTCGGTTATAAGTCATGAGTTGCGTACGCCGTTGACTTCCATCAAGGGTGCGCTGGCGCTGCTTTCCAACGACCTGGTCAAGGATGTGGATGATATAAGCAGCATGCTCCGGATAGCCTATGAAAACAGCGAGAGGCTGAATATCCTGGTTAACGATATTCTTGATTTTGAAAAAATGGCTTCAGGAAACATGAAGTTCAAAAAGGAAACACTTTCGGTCAAAAATCTTGTCGAGGAATCTGTCCAGCTTAACCAGGGTTACGCAAGGCATTTCAATGTGAACGTTGATTTTGCTGATGAGGGTGTGGACGGAACAATCGCGGGTGACAGGGAGAGGTTGCTGCAGGTGCTGTCAAACCTGATATCCAATGCCGTGAAGCATTCGCCTGAAAATGAAACTGTCAGTGTTTCAATCCAGCATGTTGGCGGGAATATTCGTGTTTCGGTAGCGGATAGCGGCGACGGAATTCCGCATGATTTCCATGCCCGTGTATTTGACGAGTTTTCCCAGGCGGATGCATCAGACACCCGCAGCAAGAGTGGTACCGGTCTTGGCCTGGCCATTGCCAGGAACGTCGTTGAGCAGCATGGCGGTGTCATCGGTTTTGACAGCATTCCCGGGCAGGGTGCGACATTCTATTTTGAGCTGGCGAGGGTGGATAATGTTTCAGGCGCGCATGCATGATCGCAACGCTCATCCATACGGGCTACCGCAACCGGTGACTGAATCCGGGCGATACTGATCGCACTATCCTGTACTGGCGCGGCGTGGATGGCTGTTCGCGCAGATCAGGAAGATTTGATCGGCAATGGTTTGAAACCCAAAACCCCCGGGGTCCCGGCAGCATTGTCGTTCGGGCAACGCTGCGCAGACCCCTTTCAATGGCTCATGGAGCCAGCGACATTTGCAGGAAACCTGTTCCGGTTCGATGTTGGCAATACCAGCCCTGTCGGTACTCGTTCTGTTGGTGCCATGTTTATCAAGGGTTGTACCTGACAATTCTGAATTGGTCGAGATGCTTCCTGGTTTCCGGGTTGAACAGGACATGCAACATGGCGTGAATCACGTATGCCTTGTCATCACGAATGGTCCCGGTAGTAGCGAAGACATCACCTGTAGCGGCCTTGCCTACTGCCGTAGCGCTGGCCCAGTTGTCTTTTGTTCTGAACTTGATTACAGCATTGACTGAAGCCGAAGCAGGAACACCGACGTGTGCGTTATTGTTGGCGATAACCAGCAATGAACCGTCCGGTCCCCATAACAATCCGTCAGCACCTTCAATATTTTCGTTTATCCTGATCTCGTTGAAAGCGGACGGGTTATCCAGCGGGATTTTGAACAGCTGGCCGGAGTTCATCTTGGCGACCAGCAGGAAGTTATCTCCGGCGACAATGCCATTAAGGTTAAAGCTCTTTCCGGTAAAGGTCTTGTCATTAATGAATACGGAGGCCTTGTAGCTGGTGTCCACCTTGTAGACGATTGGCGAGAAACTGTCGGTAACGTAGGCAACACCGTCCCTGGCAATGGCGATATCATTGCAGAAGTGACCACCATCAAGACCTTCAGCCAGGTCAATGTAGTGCATGAGTTTCCCGGTCGACAGGCGGAATACCGCCAGTGCCGCCAGTTTTCCGGTAGTGGCCGGGCTGGATTTTTCGCCGGCACCGGGGTCGGCATTGCACACAAGTACCCGGTCACGACTCTCGTCTACCTTGATACCTACCGCAGACACCATACGGGGATCGGTAGCAAACACCCAGTAGGTGCCATCATCCTTTACCGAGCCAACCTGGCCCTTGCGAATGGAAGTCACCAGGAAGCGGCGGTTCGTGTTGTCCCAGGCAATGCCTTCCGGGTACAGCGCGGCGTTGTTGAAGCTGACTGAGCCGGGCGCCTTGGGCGTGACGCCGGATGTGCATGCTGCCAGGCCAAGTCCCAGTGCAAGCAGAAATACCAGTTTGTTCGGTTTCACGGTCAGGTCTCCTTGTTCCGCGTGAATGCGGTGTTGGCAGACTAGGTGACCTCGTGAAAAAAGTTATTAGAAACGAATAAAGAAATCCTTAGTAAATCGTTAAGGATGAAAGGAGACAGGCAAGATACTGTTTTATCCGGGTGGAACGCGTGAGGCCTGGTTCGACAGCCCGGCCTTGCGTAGATCGTTGATCATGGCTTCGAGGCGTTTCCTGTCCCGGTAGGGCTGTGTTCCGGCCCAGTAGTCAAGGGAAAATTCGGGATCGAGAACCAATATCTTGTCTACTTCCCAGGCGGCATCTTCGATTCGATCCAGGCTGGCGTAGGTAGCAGCCAGGTAAATATGTGCGTTTAGGTAGTTCTCGTTACGAAGAATGGCTTCACCGAGACTGTCGATTGCTTTTTCCGGCTGATTGAGAAAATAGTAATCACGCCCGAGATTGGCATAATAAATATAACTGGAATTAGGATTCAGTCGAATGGCATGAAGGTTGACGCGAATTGCATCTGCGGACCGTCCGATAAACGAGTACGCTGACCCGGTTATTGCGTAGGCATCGGCGTAATTGGGAAACAGCTTGATAGCCTGTCGAGCCGCGAGAATGGCCTTGTCTGGTTGTTTGCGCCCATAGAGATAGGCGTAGGCCATGACCACGTAGGCCACCGCGGCGTTCCGGTCGATGGCCAGTGCGCGGTTGGCGTACTCAAAGGCGCGGTCAACGGCGCCTTCCGGGTCGGCGCCCCATTTGCGTCGGTAGTCATCAACATAGGTCAGGGCAATGGCGCCGTAAGCACTGGCAAAAACAGGATCGATTTCAACAGCCTTGAGAAACATTTCGCGGGCCAGTGAATTACCTTCCTTGGATATGGAGGTATACAGCGCATTTCCACGAATAAAGTAATCGTGTGCTTCATGGTTTGGCGTGTAGTTTCGGCTGAGCAAAACCTGTTCGCTTTTGCCGACCTTGGCCACCAGCGCGGCGACGATCTTGCTGATGATTTCGTCCTGAACCTTGAACAGGTCATCGATAGTTCGATCATAGCGGTCGGCCCATACCTGCAGACCGCTGTTGGCATCGTTCAGCTGTGTGGCAATACGCATCTGCCTGCCTTCGCGATATACGCTTCCGGTCAATACATATCGGACATTGAGTGTTTTGCCAATGTTTCTGATGTTGGCTGACCGGCTGTTGTAGCCCAGCACCGAGTTGCGTGACGTGACCAGGAGGCTGGACAGTCGTGACAAATCAGTAATCAGGTATTCAGTGATTCCGCCGGCGAAGTAGTCCTGCTCCGGATCATTGTTGAGATTGGCAAACGGAATGACGGCGATAGAGGGTAAATTGTTCTCGGGCAACGTGAGTGCCACGGGATCATCGGCGTCGCGATTGTAAAAATACAGTCCGGCTATCACCGCCATCAGGATCAGGGTAGCCATGACCGCAAGTCTCGTCATCATGGTGTTGTCTCGCGATCCCTGCCCGTTCCGGCCGCCATTGACACCTTGTATATTTTCCTTGATCGGGGCAATCAGCCGGTAGCCACGTTTCGGCAGGGTCTCTATATGGTCGGGGTTCTTCGGATCATCCTCGAGGGCGGAGCGGATCTTGTTAATTGTGACCGTCAATGCCTCGTAGGTAACTATCGTGCCCTGCCAGACCTCCTGTTCAAGCTGTTCGCGGCTGATGATTTCCCCGGCGTGTTCGACCAGGTACACCAGTACCGCCATCGCCTTGGGCTCAAGACGATGTTCCTTGCTGCCTCTTGATACTTGTCCTGTTGCGGGCGTAACCAGCCAGTTGCCCACATGAATCGAACTATTCATGAGTTGAGGGATCTGGGAGTGAATTGATTTACATAATAGCAACTCGGCTGTATTTGCGAAACGCCGGATAATTTCTTGCCCGGCGCCGGATCGTACTATGATAATCAATATCGTTGCCGGGTACGGGAGTCGGGTATGGATAAAATCGGGTTTATCGGGTTGGGCATTATGGGGTTGCCGATGGCGCTCAATTTGAAACGAGCGGGATACGATATCTATGCCTGCGCGCGCAAACCTGAACGCCTGCAGTTGTTGCTGGCCCAGGGCGCAACCGCCTGTGCGACGCCCGCCCGGGTGGCGGAATCGTCAGATGTAATCATTATTATGGTATCTGACACGCCTGACGTAGAACAGGTTGTGCTGGGTGACGATGGCGTTGTTGCCGGCGCCAGGGCCGGTTCAGTGGTGGTGGATATGAGTACTATTTCACCATCAGTCAGTCGCCAGATTGCTTCCCGGCTCGAACAGGCTGGAGTGGACATGCTTGATGCGCCCGTATCAGGGGGTGAAAAGGGCGCCATCGAAGGAACCTTGTCCATCATGGTTGGTGGTAATGCTGCCGTACTGGAAAGGACAAGGCCGGTATTCGAAGTGCTGGGCAGCAAGATAGTTCATATCGGCGATCATGGCGCCGGCCAGGTGGCCAAGGCATGCAACCAGCTGATAATTGCCCAGACTGTCGCCGCCATTGGTGAAGCGTTTATGCTGGCCAAAGCCAACGAGGTTGATCCGTTCCGGGTGCGCGAAGCACTGCTTGGCGGTTTCGCGGCCAGCCGGGTCCTGGAGAATCACGGCCAGCGCATGCTCACGGACAACTTTGGCGCCGGGTTCAAGGCCAGGCTACATCAGAAAGATCTGCGCATCGCCCTGGAAAGTGCCGCCGAGCTGGGAATTGCTATCCCCGGGGCAGCGGCTGCCGCGAAGTTACTGGACGAAGTAGCCCGCCGGGGCATGGGCGAGGAAGATTCCATCGCCATTTATCGTCTACAACAAGAGCTAAATGTAAAGAATTCCGGTCCCGAAAAATCGTGAACGGGAGTCGTTGTCTTGAGCCGGGCGGGTGAATCGCGCCCGGCAACCAGCAATTAAAGGGGGTTATTGATGAAACCAGTACCACGCACGTTGATTACAGTTTTGGCCGTCCTGTTGTTTCCCCTGGCAGCAGCTGCCGGATTCCGTGCGGAACTGGAGCAGCTTTTGGGCGGTGACCGACCAGACGGTGTTGTCTTCGAAATTGCTACGGGTGATGCCGGTGCACTGGAATGGGCGTTGCCAAGAACTGACGAGGCCATACGAAAGCTGAGGGCAAAGTGGCCAGACCTGGAAATTGTTATTGTCAGCCACGGAAAGGAACAGTTTGCGCTGACACGTGACAGCGTCGGAAAAAAGGAAGTAAAAAAACAGGTGCTGGACCTGGTTTCAAAAGACAAGGTAAGTGTGCACGTATGCGGCGCGTTTGCCAGCATGAACAATGTTTCCGAGGACGCGTTTCCTGATCATATTAATGTCAGCGCCCATGGCCCTGAACAGATCAAGGATTACCAGTCTCTCGGTTACAGGTTAATCAGGTTAAGCAAGGATGACTGATACACCATGACCCGGCATATCGGCGTGGATACTCCGTTGTCTGTTGCTGGCTTTGTTCGTCTGCCCCGGTCTGGTTTCGATCTGGAATAACTTCTGCGGTTAATCGTCTTTCAGGAGGTGCGACCGGCTCCCGGTTGTGGCAGGTCGTCGAAAATCCCATTGACAAGCCCGGGATTTGGGATTTCACTTCGCTCCGGTCGTCATTTTCCGCGGTCCCGCGTGGAGGTTTTTCATGGCCATGTTTCGCTCCCTTTTGTTACTGAACCTTGTCGCGTTACCCGCCATCGCCACGGGTAACTGGGCGTTCGTGCTGAACTCCACTGATGATGATTACAGTGTCATCGACATGAGTCGTTACGAGGAGTTGCGCCGTGTTCCGGTGGGCAAGGGGCCACATCATCTCGTACTGACCCCGGATGGAAAATACATTGTCGTTGGTAATGCCGGCAGCAACAACCTGGTACTGGTGGACCCGGTAAGCGGGGAACTGGTCAAGCGCATCCCCGGTATTGCCGATCCCTATCACCTGGCATTCAGTCCCGATAACAAGTGGTTTGTTGCCAACGGCAATCGCCTTGACCGGGTAGATATCTATCGTTATGACAACGCCGACTTCAGGCTGGTAAAAAGAGTGCGATTGCCCAAGACGCCAAGTCACATGGCCTATTCGCCAGACAGCTCCAGGGTATATATCACGCTGCAGGAGAGTGACCAGGTGGCGCGCATTGATCTTGACAGCCAGACTGTTGACTGGGTTGTATCGGTAGGTCGACAACCGGCAGGTATATGGATGACACCTGACAACAAGCACCTGCTGGTGGCGCATACTGGTGCTGATGATCTCAGCGTACTCGAGGCTGGTCAGGGCGGTATTGTCAAGACCATCAAGACTGACAAGGGCGCGCATAACTTTACCGCCGTCGGCGACGGCCGCCACCTGTTATTGTCCAACCGTGTTGCCGGAAACATTTCGGTAATTGACTACCATGATCTCAAAGAAGTGGAGCGCTTCCCGGTGCCCGGCGGCCCGGACGATATGGAGCTGACCAATGATGGCCAGGAGCTGTGGGTCACGACACGCTGGATCAACCGGGTAACAGTCGTTGACTGGCCAAGCCGTAAAGTCAAAAAGCTGATCAAGGTCGGGCGTTCACCGCATGGCCTGTATTTCCGGAACCATGCGCCTCGTCAGTAAGCTGGTTGCCGCCACGCTGGGCGGGATTGTATCGGCATCCGTGTTTGCCGGTGAATGCCGGCAGACCGCCTACCTGACTTTTGATACCGGCAACATGGCGCACGCCCAATTCATTGCTGACACACTCAGGCAACGGAATATTCGGGCGACGTTTTTTCTTTCCAATACGCCGACCTATCGCGGCGATCATGCGCTTGACGAAAGCTGGCGCGACTACTGGCAACAGCGTGTCAGCGAAGGCCATGTCATGGGCAATCACACCTGGTCACACTATTTTGCGCGGCAGGATGATAATGATGGTCGCCTGCGTGTTGTTGATCGTTCCGGAAAGACACATCATCTGTCCAGATCGCAATGGTGCGCAGAGCTCAGCCGGGTGGAGCAACAGTTCAACAAGCTGACCGGCAAGCGATTACGCGCCATGTGGCGTGCACCCGGCGGTCGTACCACCCAGCAAAGTCTTCGATGGGCGGCTCAATGCGGTTACCCGGTACACATAGGCTGGGATGATGCCGGTTATGTTGGTGATGATGCGTCTTCCGAGCGAGTCTCCAACGAGACCTTGTTGGCCAATGCGCTGAAGAATATCAGCAATGGCGATATCGTATTGATGCACCTTGGTATCTGGAGTCGCAAAACTCCGGCTGCACCGATACTGCCGCAACTTCTAGATGGTCTTGCGCGGCGCGGCTTTTGTTTTGACCAGATGACTGCCGGCAAACGCTGATGCACTACCTGCTGGATCTTCTGGAACCGCTGCAAATCTGGTTGTTCCAGGCGCTGGTATTGCCCTTTATGTATGAAGCAGGGCTCATGACCTGGGCGGACAGCGCCTTTGATGCAACCGGCATTTTCCTGCTCGCGCTGCTGCAAATTGCTGTTGTTTACGCACTGTTGCGACCGCTGGAGTTATGGTACCCGGCAGAGGCGGGTACTCGGGACGGGCACGAGGTTCGTACCGACGTTTATTACACGCTGTTTTACCGGACCGGCGCCCTGCCGTTGCTGTTTTTTGTCACGCTTGGTCCGGCTATTGATGCGATCCAGATCAACTTGCGCGCACGCGATATCATTCCGCCCAACCTGGAAGACCTGTTGCCTGGCCTGAACAACAGCCCGCTACTGGCTTTTGCCTGTTACGTTATTGCCATAGATTTTTTTGAATACTGGCGTCATCGCTTCCAGCATCAACTTAACTGGTGGTGGGCCCTGCATGCGGTGCATCACAGCCAGCAGCAGTTGTCGTTGTGGACCGATGAACGCAATCATCTTGTTGATGGCTTGATACAGTCTGTGTGGATGGCGACCGTGGCCCAGATCATCGGCGTACCGGGCACCCATTTTATCGGGATTGTTTTCCTGGTGCAGCTGGTGGAAAGCCTGTCGCATACAAATGTCCGGTTACATTTCGGCCGCTGGTTTGGTCTTGTCCTGGTCAGCCCCTGTTATCATCGATTGCATCACGGCATTGGTATCGGTCATGAGGGCCACAAGCGCGGCTGCAATTTCGCCACCCTGTTCCCGCTGTGGGACCGGCTGTTTGGTACCGCCAACTTCAGCGAGAGTTACCCGCGTACCGGTATTCGTGACCAGCTTGACGGCGTCAACTACGGGCGGGGCCTGCTTGAACAGCAGTTGCTGGGGATATCGCGGTTGCTGGCGATTTGGCATGCGCGCAAGCAGGCAACCGGTAACAACTAGTTTGCCGGCAGACTGCCTCGTAATACACGAAGGCTGTTGTCACCCATGAGCATGCTGATTTCCTTGTGTTTAAAGCCAGCTTGCTGCAGGGCTTCAGTGAGCAATACCAGTCCGCTCACATCAATAACAGTTTCTGTGGCGCCGTCAAAATCCGAGCCCAGTGCAACGTGTTCGATACCGACCAGGTCGGCGACATGGCGCATGGCCTTGACCGTATCTTCAAGTGTGCGTCCGCAACTGGCAAGAGCGAACAGGCCGATACCGATCACACCGCCGGTAGCTGCAATTTTCCTGGCCTGGCTATCGTCAAGGTTGCGAGGCGTATCGCATGTAGCACGAACGCCGCCATGTGAGGCAATCACGGGCTTGTCGGTAATTGTCAGTACATCATCAATGGTTCGCGCAGAGGCGTGAGATATATCAATGATCATGCCAAGTGTAGTCGCTTGTCGTACCAATGCCTTGCCTTTTTCAGTGAGGCCGTATCGGTCTGTTCCATGCGCAGATCCAGCCATCTCGTTATCGAAGAAATGCGCCAGTCCCAGTACCCGAAAGCCGGCCTGGTGCAGGGCTGCGAGATTCTCGACATTTCCTTCAAGTGCATGAGCGCCTTCAAGTGCCAGTATGGCGCCGGTGATATTGCGGTTATTACGACGCGCGGCCAATAACTGGTCCAGGTCTTTGCCGGTACGAACAAGTCTCAGCATCCCGTCTGAGTGCCTCGATGCGTTACGCAGTTTTTCCGCCTGGTACAGTGCCCGTTGCAGGCGACTGTTATGGGTAATATCCGGCCAGCGCTGAATCCGCGTCAGCAGGCTTATGCTGTCCAATCGGTCTTGATTGTCACGAATGCGGAACGGTAGTGGAGCACCGGTGACAACACCAAACAGCTGCACAGCAATGTTGCCTTGTTGAAGCCGTGGCAGGTCTGCGTGACCACGGTTGTTGCGAACCAGCAGGTCGCGATTCCATAACAATGTATCGGCATGCAGGTCGACAATGCGCAGCGATTGATGGAAGGTCAAGGCGTCATCGTTGGCCTGGTAGGGCGGCGAAACAGTGACCGTGTTTTTCCGGTCATCAATGGCGCCACTGCATCCAGTCAATGCAATGGTCAATACAGCCGCAAGCGTGTGGGCGGGACAGTGGAAACTTCGCATAGGCATCCTGTGTCGGTATCGGTGTAGCCCGGGTGTTCAAATATTAGAATATTGTAATTTGCCACCACGTATTGTGCCGCCAGCATACGAGCTGATACCCGGTCACGGGATTTATGTCTCGAGTATGGCTCACGCCGGTTTTCTTTGAGTTGTCCACGAAGCAGCGCTAGACTGTGATGATAGTTCGGGAGGACAAACCATGGCCACAATAAAAATCAACGGCAAAAAAGTTTCAGTGGATGCGGATGGTGATACGCCACTGCTGTGGGTGTTGCGCGAGCAGCTTGAGCTTACCGGTACCAAGTATGGTTGCGGTATCGGGACGTGTGGCGCTTGCACTGTACATATTAATGGTAAAGCGGTGCGTTCCTGCACCCTGCCTTTGTCATCAGTCAGTGAAGATCAGGATGTCGTCACGATTGAAGGACTTTCCGGTGACAGCAGTCACCCGGTACAGCAAGCCTGGAAAGAACTCGATGTGCCGCAGTGCGGTTATTGCCAGTCGGGCATGATTATGTCGGCGGCGGCGTTATTGAAAAACAAGCCCGATCCCAGTAATGCTGACATCGATGCCAACATCACCAATATCTGTCGTTGTGGCACGTTTAACCGGGTGCGCAAGGGCATACACCTGGCGGCTAAAATCAGCAGGCAGCCCGGCAAGGGCGGGAGGTCATGATGAAAAAGGAAATCATCAACGTATCCCGTCGGGAGTTCATGGTTACCGGCACCCGCCTGGGTACCGGCTTTTCTCTGGGACTTTGCCTGCCACTGGGCGCCGTCGCTTCAGCAGCAGAAACACCATCGGCAGACCAGGCCGTACCGGAGATCAATGCCTGGGTAGTTATCGAGCCTGATGACACCGTTATTATTCGTATCGCCCGGTCAGAAATGGGGCAGGGTACGCTTACCGGCCTGGCGCAAATGGTGGCAGAAGAGCTGGAGTGTGACTGGAGCAGGGTCGTAACCGAGTACCCGACACCCGGCCAGAATCATGCCCGCGACCGCATCTGGGGCAGTTTTTCTACCGGCGGCAGCCAGGGTATTCGTGGCAGTCATCAGTACGTGCGCAAGGGTGGCGCGGTGGCGCGCCACATGTTGATTGATGCCGCCGCCGAGACGTGGGATGTGCCCATGGAGGAATGTCGTGCCGCCAACAGTGTGATCACCCATGTGCCCAGTGGTCGCAGCACAACCTATGGCAAGGTGGCGGCCAAAGCGGCAGACATGATTCCGCCTGGCATGGTGGAGCTGAAAGACCCGAAAGACTGGAAGCTGATCGGCAAGCCGGTCAAGCGTATTGATACGGATGACAAGCTTAACGGCAAGCAGGTTTATGGTACTGACCTGAAGTTACCGGGTATGCTCAATGCCGCTATCAGGCAGTGCCCGGTATTTGGCGGCACGCTCAAGTCTTTTGATGATCGCAAGGTCAAAAAGATGAAAGGTGTGCGCAAGGTTGTGGCCGTTGATAACAATGCCGTGGCCGTGGTGGCGGACACGTGGTGGCATGCCAGGACCGCACTGGATGCCTTGCCTGTCACATGGAACGAAGGTGCCAATGCCAATGTCAGCAGCGCCTCTATTTCAGCGATGCTGGATGAAGGCCTGACGGCAGCTCAAGCTCATGTTGGTAACGAGAATGGCAATGCCGGCGCGGCATTGAAGCGCGCAGCCAGGGTGGTAGAAGCGACCTACAGTTATCCGTTCCAGAACCATGCCACCATGGAGCCCATGAATGCCACGGCCTTGTGGACCAGGGAGCGCTGCGAGGTCTGGTGCCCGACGCAAAATGGCGAGGCCGCGCTCCAGGCCGCGGTGAAAGCATCCGGCTTGCCCATAGAGAAATGTGATGTACACAAGCTTCATCTTGGCGGCGGTTTCGGCAGGCGCGGTGCGTTCCATGATTTTGTCAGCCAGGCGGTAGCTATTGCCAGGCAGTTGCCCGGTACACCGGTGAAGCTGTTATGGAGTCGCGAAGAAGATATGCAGCATGGCCATTATCATCCCATCACCAGGTGCAGGATGCGAGGCGGGCTCGACAGCAAGGGTAACCTGGTTGCCTTGCATGTGCGCATATCAGGGCAATCCATCCTGGCCGCTGTTCGACCCGACGCGTTAAAGAATGGCAGTGACCCGTTTGTATTCCAGGGCATGCTTCCCGGGGGTGATCACAGCATCAGTTATACTGTTCCGGATTTGCTGATTGATCATGCCATGCGCAACCCGCCGGTTCCGCCCGGTTTCTGGCGTGGTGTCAATATCAACCAGAACGCCATCTACATGGAATGTTTTATTGATGAGCTGGCCCATGCTGCCGGCAAGGACCCGCTGGAATTCCGGCGCCGGTTGATGTCAAAACATCCACAAAGTCTCGCCGTGCTCAACGCCGTGGCCAAGAAGGCTGGCTGGGGCAAGCGTACACGCAAGGGCACCGCGCGCGGTCTTGCCGTGTGCAAGGCGTTTGGCAGTTATGTTGCGGCCTGCGCCGAAGTATCCGTTGATGATAATAGTGGTCTCGAGATTCATCGTATTGTCGCTGCCACCGACCCGGGTTACGCGGTGAACCCGCAACAGATTGAAGCGCAGGTGGAAGGTTCGTTTGTCTACGGCCTGTCCGCATTATTGTACGGCGAATGCACAATCAAGGGTGGTGCCGTGGAGCAATCCAATTTCCATGACTATCCGTCCATGATGATCAAGGCCATGCCGAAGGTGGATGTGATCATCATGCCATCCGGCGGTTTCTGGGGCGGCATTGGCGAGCCGACCATTGCTGTGGCGGCACCGGCTGTACTCAATGCCATTTACGCGGCAACCGGCAAGCGTATTCGCGAGTTTCCGCTGAAACATGCCGATCTGCGTCCGGCCCCGAAGGCCTGACCCGGGTATACTATATAATACAGGTTAGTTATGCCCGATTCCGATATTGAAATCCTGGAAACCGCCCGGCAATGGCTGCAACAGGGGCATGAGCTTGCCCTGGTTACCGTGCTGAAGACCTGGGGCTCGTCGCCGAGGCCGCCCGGCTCGCTGCTGGTTATGCGTCGTGATGGCGTGCATTTCGGATCGGTCTCCGGTGGTTGCGTTGAAGAAGATCTGTTGCAGCGCTATCAAAAGCACCAGTTGAGTACGACATTCCCGGTACGGATCGATTACGGCGTCAACCGGGATGACGCGGCGCGCTTTGGCTTGCCCTGCGGTGGACGGCTGGAGTTGTTGGTCGAGACACTCGCTGATGCGGATCATTTGCAGCAGTTTCTGGATGCCATGACGGAACATCGACCGATGTTGCGTCGTGTGAACCTGGTTTCCGGTGAAGTATCGGTAACTGCCGCGTCTGTGGAACAGGAATTTGAATGCAGCGATACGCATGCATCAAGAGTGTTCGGTTCGCAATGGACCATGTTACTCATTGGTGCCGGCCAGCTATCGCTCTATGTTTCGCGCATTGCGCTGATGCTGGGTTACCGTGTTGTTGTCTGTGATCCGCGCGAACAATATACCAGTGATTGGAATGAGCCCGGTACCGAGATTACGCGGCTAATGCCGGATGACGCCGTGCACCAGTTTGCACAACATGCCCGCAGCATCGTGATTGCCCTGACCCATGATCCCAAGCTGGACGATATGGCGCTGGTGGATGCGCTGGCGCTGCCGACATTTTATGTTGGTGCCATTGGCTCGAAACGAAACTGCCAGTTGCGTTACACCCGTCTCAGGCAAATGGGTGTTAATGACCAGCAATTGCAGCGCCTGCATGCACCGGTGGGGCTCGATATCGGTAGTCATACACCGGCCGAAATTGCTGTATCCATACTCGCCGGCATTACCAAACAGCGTAACAGTGTTGTCACGCCCAAATCACACGCCGCGTGTATCCAGTGAACGGGTCGTTGGCTGGCATACTGCTGGCAGCCGGGCAGGGCCGACGGTTTGGCGGCAACAAGCTGTTGCATCGTCTGAATGATTCGGACACCGTGTTATCTGCGGCAGTCAACAACCTGGCGAATGTGTTGCCGGATACGGTAGTGGTTATCAGCCCGGAAATGGTCGGGCAGTCAGCAGGCCTGGAAAGCCTTGGTGCGCGTGTTGTTGTCAATGACCTGGCGTGCCAGGGCATGGCCGGGAGTATTGTTCGTGGCGTACAGGCGAGTGCCGATGCATCCGGATGGCTTGTTGCGCTGGCGGACATGCCCTGGATTCAATCACAGACCATCGCGTTGCTGGTCGACCGGTTCGAATCGGTTGATGATATTGTCGCGCCGGTTTATGAACAGCAGCGGGGACACCCGGTTGTTTTTGGAAGCGGCTATCGTGACGAGTTACTTGTGTTGACCGGTGATGCAGGAGCGAAGCCTGTCCTGGACCGGCATGCGCAGCATCTAAAGCTGGTACCGGTCAATGATCGTGGAGTCTTGCTGGATATTGATTACCGGGAAGATCTTGGTGCGGTTACGGGCGCTGACCGGAATCATCCAGCCAGTGCCTGAAATACCTCCAGCACCAGGCGTACGATGGCGCTGACAGCCAGCGCTGTAGCAACCGATATGCTGACAGAAATCAGTGCCGATCGACGACCAATGGTTTTCAGCATAACCGCGAATGTTGATACGCAGGGAAAATAAAACGTCAGGAAAACCAGGAATACGCTGAGCTGTATCCAGTCCATGTATAGCCCGACATCAAATGTACCCAGCGCCTGGTAGATCATCAGTAGCGACAGCTCCTTGCGCAGGATACCAAACAGGATAGGCACGCCGAGTACAACAGGCAGGCCGAGCCACCAGTGTGTGATGGGCGTGAACACGGTATTGATAACATCATCGGCGCCAATGTGTCCCAGCAGTGCCAGGATCACGCTGCCACCGACAAGCAAAGGCGTGACTATAGTGAGTATGTCACTGGTGCGAGTCCACGTTGTGCGTAGCATGCTGCCGAAGCGCGGCAAGGCGTAGGCCGGGATGTCCTGCACCTGGCCGGGTCCGTGCGCATGACGAAAGTTTCGTTTGAACACCTGGCCCATGATGGCGATGACCAGCAGTGTTACCATGAAGATGGCAAAGATACCAAGACCGCCAAGGTACTTGCCGGCCAGTGCCAGGATAACAGCTGATCGTGCCGAACATGGCATGAACGTAATCAGGATGCTGGCGATCACGCGTTCCCGGCCGGTTGTTGTCACTGCTGCTGCCGACAGTGCCGGCACGTTGCATCCGAGCCCGAGCAGGAATGGTACGGCAACACCACCGTGCAGGCCCAGGTGATGGAACCATCGGTCCACGACAAAGGCGATGCGATGCATGATGCCACTTTCTTCCAGTGCCACCAGCAGCATCACCAGCGGAATCATGTAGGGAATGACGATGCCGATCAGGCCGATGAGACCATCCACTACCGCCCGGCCAATGATGCCCGTGGTAGTGGTTGGCTTCCAGGTATCGGCCATGTCGATGAGTCGTGCGGCAGTGATTGAATCAAGCCAGGCGCTTACCTCGAACACTACGAACAGCACAGCAGCAAAAGTAATCAGGCTGCCAATCAGGCCCCAGCGGGGATGCAGGAACAGTTCGTCCAGCCAGTAACGCCAGCCGCGAACGCCGCGCGGGTCGCCCAGGCGTGAAACCGCTTCGAACAGGGTGGCGGCCCGATGGTGTCGGTCGGCATGAATTTCCTCGGTCAAGCTGCGCGGCAAATACTGCCGTGCCTGTTCCCTGAGCTGCACCATGTCTGCGTATTGATCGGGAAAGTGTTGCTGTAACTCCTCGAGGAAGTAGGTGTCACCGGCGGCCACCTGCATAAGCAGGAACGGTTGAGGAACGCCGAACGCCTGCTGGATGTCCGGTTGTCTGAGCGCAGCGTTTAGCGGTACCAGGGCATCACGAATATGTCCGCTCGCGGGCTGTGGCACCGGGCACAGGCCTTCGCGCACAGCCTTGACCGCAGTGTCGAACAGTTCGGCTATGCCCTGGCCCATGAGCGCTGTTGTTGGCACAACCGGCATGCCCAGCTGACTGGCCAGGTACTTGTGGTTGATGTGCATGCCCTTGTTCTGCGCCTGATCAATCATGTTCAGCGCGATAACCACCGGTCGTCCCAGCTGGCTCAGCTCCAGGCTCAGCTCCAGGTGGCGGTCCAGCGAGGTCGCATCGATCACCTGGATAATGACATCAGGTGGTGAAAACGGCGCCGGTGGGCCACTGGCCTCGTGGGCCGAAATGGGCGCGGGTTGATCACCCCAGAGCAGGTACTTGAGTGTCGCCCGATCGTCGTCAGCCTGTTGCAGTAATGAATGGATGCTGGGTAAATCGATCAGGTCAGCCTGATCCAGGCCGACCTGAACGCGGCATTCACCGTAAAGTTTGTGCGTTCCGGTGAGTTCGCCTTTTTGTACTGCTGTACTGGCAACGGCGTTAAACAGCGTGGATTTGCCACTGTTTGGCATGCCAACAAGGGCGATACGCAGGGTACGTGAACCGCGGAACAGGGAATCAGACACGGGGATAATACTTTCGGTCATGCCCAATCCTACCATGTAAACCGGGAAAATTAGCAGGTTCTATTTCAGAGCCCGGCTATACAGCCGGAATGTTGCTGCCCGCCAGCGCGGAACAATTGCAGAGCGATGCTGCGAAGCTGTACGGACAGGCTCAGGAAGGGTTGCTGGTACAACTTGCCCTTGGCTTGCATGCCTGTACTGACCAATTTTTTTCGGGGCCGGGCACGCAACAGACGGAGCGATTCTTTGTCGGTTATCCGGGTGCCTGTGCCCCAAGTTTATCAATCAACGTCTCCCTGCCGGCCTGATCCTGAAAGAATATCGTTGGCTGGCAGTCGGGAAATTGTCCGGCTGCGGTCCAGGTGACCGGGTAATCGTTATCTCTATTGATATGTTCTTTGTCTTGTAAATTTCAGTCTATACTGTGACCAGGTTCTGTTCCTGAAACAAGCGAGTGGATTCATTCGGTTATGATGTCTGATTCTCAGGTTTTTCGGGATGCCGTTCTCGACGCGTACCTGGCCGACGAGGCCGACTGCGTTAACGCCTTGCTATCTGCCGGCCGTGTTGACGATGCTGAGTTGGACCGTATTGCCGGGCTGGCCAGAAAGCTCATAACCATGACGCGCGAATCTGTCCACGATGTCGGTGGCATTGAAGCGTTCATGCGCGAGTACGACCTGTCTACCTATGAAGGTATCAGCCTTATGTGCCTGGCCGAGGCGTTGTTGCGTATTCCCGATGCCGATACCGCTGATCGGTTAATCAACGAGAGGCTGACTACCGCTGACTGGGAAAAGCACCTGGGTCAAAGCCAGTCATTGTTTGTCAATGCATCAACCTGGGGGTTAATGCTTACCGGCAGGTTGATTGGCATGCGACACAGTGATATTCGAAGTGTTATCAACGGCATGATATCCAGATCAAGTGAACCGGTTATTCGATTGGCAATCCGTGAAGCCATGAAGATTATCGGCAAGCAGTTTGTCATGGGGCAATCCATTGAAGCAGCACTGGAGCGCAGCCAGGAGGCAGGCAACAGGCGCTATTCCTATTCATATGACATGCTGGGTGAATCCGCGCTGACGCGGGATGATGCCGGCCTGTACCAGGCAAGATACATGTCCGCCATTGATGCGCTGGCCGGCCATGTAGACAAGGATAAGGACGATGACCCGGCCTCCAGGCCGGGAATCTCGATAAAGCTATCGGCGTTGCATCCGCGATTTGAATACGCCCGGCATGGCCAGGTAATGCGCGAACTGGTGCCTGCCTGTGTTGAGTTGTTTGACCGGGCCGCGTCCGCAGGGATATCAGTCACTATTGATGCGGAAGAGGCGAATCGCCTGGCTGTCACTCTCGACGTGCTCGAGAACGTGTTGGCCAGTGATGTATCCAGATCATGGCAGGGCGTCGGCATTGCTGTACAAGCCTATCAAAAGCGCGCATTGCCGTTGCTTGACTGGCTGGAACAGCTGGTGCTCAGGCACAAGCGCAGGCTGTATGTCCGCCTGGTCAAGGGCGCGTACTGGGATACGGAAATAAAGCTCGCCCAGCAAATGGGCTATCAGGATTACCCGGTGTTTACCAGGAAGAGTTCAACGGATCTGTCTTACCAGGCCTGTGTCAAAAAGCTGTTCTCCAATGCTGATGCGTTTTACCCGCAGTTTGCCACACACAATGCCTATACGGCGGCGACCATCCTGGAGCTGGCGCCGGCCGGGTACGACTACGAGTTTCAGCGTCTGCACGGTATGGGTCGTTTGCTGTATGACCAGTTGCACAAGATAAACCCTGCAGCCGGGTGCCGGGTGTATGCGCCGGTAGGCAGTCACAAAGATTTGTTGCCGTACCTTGTTCGCCGCCTGCTGGAAAACGGCGCCAATACCTCGTTTGTCAATCGCATGGAAAATGATGCCCTGCCTGTTGATGAGCTGGTGGTGAATCCGCTTGTCAGCACCGCGCAGCTTGAGCTGTTGCGACACCCGGGAATACCAAAACCGGAAGACATGTATCAGCCTGGCTGGCAAAACTCGCGCGGTGTCAATCTTGATGACTGCAGGGTGATCCGGAAAATGGAAGCGGAATTTGCCCGGTACGGTACAACCCCGTGGATTGCCCGACCGTTATTGACAGATATAGATGATGTTGTTGACTTCCGCTTGGCCCATTCACCGGTTGATGACGAGATTATTGGCCAGGTCGCTGAAGCCGGGGTGAGCGATGTGGCGGCAGCACTGGACGGCTGTTATCGATTTGTTGATAGCTGGCGATCGACAGATGTGGCAAGCCGGGCGGATATGCTGGACAAGGCTGCCAAATTATTTGAACAGCACCTGGGTGAGCTGGTGTTCCTGTGTATTCGCGAGGGCGGGCGGTGTTTGCGTGATGCCATCGCCGAGGTACGCGAAGCCATAGACAGTTGTCGCTATTATGCGTACCAGGCGCGCGAAATACTTGCCGCCAGGGCCTTGCCTGGTCCGACGGGTGAATCCAACACCTTGTTGTTGCATGGTCGAGGAGTGGTTGCCTGTATCAGTCCATGGAACTTTCCTTTGGCCATTTTCACAGGCCAGGTAGTGGCGGCACTGGTGGCCGGTAACACCGTTATTGCCAAGCCCGCCAGGCAAACATCATTAACCGCAATGCGTGTTGTGGAACTGCTGTACAAGGCAGGAGTACCGACCGGGGCACTGGCCTTGCTTCCCGGAAGCAGTGCGAATATCGGCAGCCCGTTGCTTGAAGACCGGCGTCTGTCTGGTGTTGTGTTTACCGGGTCTACGCAATCTGCCAGGAAGATCAATCAGCTGTTGGCTCGCCGTCCAGGTGCGATTGTGCCCTTGATTGCTGAAACCGGCGGCATTAACGCCATGATTGTCGACAGCTCGGCATTGCCTGAGCAGGTCGCACGGGACGTGGTTACGTCCGCGTTTAATAGTGCTGGCCAGCGGTGTTCGGCGTTACGCGTGTTGTTTGTCCAGTCGGATATTGCAGACCGTGTCATCAGGATGATAAAGGGCGCCATGGCTGAAATGATTATCGGTGATCCCGCGAGAATTGAAACCGATTCAGGACCAATGATAGACATGCAGCAGGCGGACATGATCCGCCAGTACCTGGCCGATTTGCGAACATCCGGGCTTGACGTGTTTCAGGCGTATGCGTTTCTGGACGGCAACTATGTTGCACCGGCACTGGTTGAGATAACCGGTATGGCACAACTTTCCGGTGAAATATTCGGCCCGGTCCTGCATGTCATTCGCTACTCGTCAGCGGCTCTTGATTCGGTTCTCGGGCAGATTCGCGACAGCGGTTTTGGCCTGACGCTGGGTGTACACAGCAGGATTGACAGGAATATCCAGTATATTGTCGAACGTGCGCGAGTTGGAAATATCTATGTGAACCGGGATATGATAGGCGCAGTGGTAGGTGTTCAACCTTTTGGCGGTGACAATCTTTCGGGAACCGGGCCCAAGGCCGGTGGTCCGAATTATCTTGTGCGACTGGTAAGTGAACAAACTATTACAATGAACACTGCAGCGGTAGGCGGTAACGCAAGCCTGTTGAACCTCGAATCCTGAATAGTGATTGCCTGGCAGGGGCGTTCTGTTCAGGACCACACTTCTGGAATCCGGTGATGGATGTCAAGTCGCTTTATATCATTCTGTTTGTTGTGCTGATGGTCCAGGCACTGGCCCTGTATCAGACCTGGCGTGTGAATCGCGAAGAAGTCGGCATACGCGACTGGTCCAGCGCCGCGGCATTGCTGTGCCTGGCCATGATAATGGCTACGTTGATATATAACCCGGACAGGCCCTATCCGACAGACCCCGCAACTGTTCTGTTTATCAGTCTGGCAAATGCCGCATCGGCTACCGGTTACCTGTTGATCTGGGTTGGAGTACGAAAGTTCTTTCGTCAGCCTGCCCCGGGCTACGTTGGCCTGGTTGGTTGGTACGTATTGTGTTATGTGCTCAGTAACCTGGAATTGATCTTGCCGGTGCCGGAGTACTGGCGCCTGAAGCTGATGCCGCTGATTGTAATAATAATTCTGGCGATGACATTTTGGGAGTTTTTCCGTTCCGGTCGCTACGTGAATCCGACGATCAAGCTGATTCTGGCCGTGCTCTCAGTCATGTTGTTATCCATAAGCGGACGTTGGATTGCTCTTCTCGCGGGATATCAGCTCCAGGAAGGATTCAGCCTGGCAATGAGTGTTGCATTCAGCTATGCCTCCATTATGAGCAGCGTTATTCTGACGCCGGCTATTATCCTGATGACCAACGAACGAATAAACCGAAGGCTCAAGGATATGGCACTAAAGGACCCTCTCACCGGCGCATTGAACAGGAGGGCATTTTTTGAATCGGCTGATGCCATGATTGCCGATCTAAAGCGTCATAATGGTTGCCTGGCGGTCTGCCTGATCGATATTGATCATTTCAAGCGTATTAATGATATCCATGGCCACGCCGTGGGTGATCGTGTATTGAGCCAGTTTGCTGATATCGCCCGTAACGTTATCCGTGAAACCGATGTTTTTGCCCGCTATGGCGGTGAGGAGTTTGTGGTGCTGATGCCAGGCAGTAGTGCGGTGCAGGCGGCCGGCACTATGGATCGGTTAAAACAACAATGTGGAAGACCGGGATTGTTTCCCGGGAATGCCGGTATCAGCTTCAGCGCCGGGGTCGTCGAGGCAGATGATTCAGGCCAATACAGCAGCATGGACAAGTTGCTGGAATCAGCTGACCGGGTGCTGTACCAGGCCAAGCATGAGGGCAGGAACCGGG